>NZ_JAKJJX010000046.1:0-23416 GCF_022320765.1 Clostridium sp. YIM B02569
GGATTTATCATAAATGTTTTTTTATTTTATTCAGTTGTAAAATTATTCAAGCATTTTTGCACTATTATAGTAACTAAGTTTATTTTAAAAAAACTTTAAATTTCTAGGATTCATTTCTTAAAGTTATACTTAATATTTCTGGCATATTAAATAATCTTATACCGGGTTTACTATGTCCCATTCCTCTACTTACAATAAGCTTTTTCGTATCTATTGTATAAATCCCACTATTATACTTGGGGAAAAATTTTCTTTCTGGAGAAAGTATTCCACCTATAAATGGTAATCTGATCATTCCTCCATGAACATGGCCTGATAAAACTAAATCTATATTAAATTTTGTATATGCTTTAAAATATAGTGGATTATGAGCTAATAATATATTATATTCTTTGGAATCGCACCTTTTTAATACTTTCCCAATTACTTCTTCTATATTTGACGACCTATTTCTTGTTTTATAAAATGAAAGAGGGATATTTATTCCATAAATATTAAGACAACTACCCTTTTCTTGAATAGTGAGTTTTTCATCATTTAGTATAGTTATATTAAATTCACTCAGCCTTTTTGTAATAAAATCTAAATCGTGTTTTTTTAATCTCTGTTCATGGTTACCTATAATATAATACATTTTATAACTTTTACTCAAAGTTTCTGCTAGCTTAAAAAAAACGCTAAAATCTTTATCATATTTATTAACCATGTCTCCAGTCATAACGATAATGTTTGGAGCTTCAGTATCAATTTTTTTAATCACCTGGAAATTATCTTTTCCGATAAAATTATAATTATGAAAATCTGATAAATGAATTATCTTAAATTTATTAAATTCTTTTGGAATCTTATTACTTTTTATTTCATATTTAGATAATTTTATAATTTTATTATCTAAATATATTAATGCAGAGATTAAAGCAAAACTTGATAATGTCAATAAATTTTTAATCATTTATTTACTCCATTTCTTTCAATACTATTTTTTATACCTCTAAATCTCATTCTCAATCCTATATATCAGCTCATCAACTGCACTTGATATGCTCTGTATTAAATCTATTTGGCTCTTATCTATTATTTGTAATTTTTTTATCGACATACTTTCCAATAACTTCATTCTTACTACTACATTATTAAGCAATTCCTTTGAATTGCTTTCCTCTACAATAACAAAATCCTTCCAAAACAATAATGGTAAGATCAATATCTCTGATACAGCATATCCTATACTAAAAAATTCTTTATAGTTAGAACAACCATCATGACAAAACATTATTAAATACTCGCCTAATGATTTAAATAGATTATCCTTACCATCCGTCCTGCACAACATGAGCTCTATTACATTTACAATGCCATCTATCACTAAATATCTTAAATTATCGGGTAAATTTGATATTATGCTAGAAGAAAAGTAATTAATTATTTTTGAAAATTCAGCTTCATTTGTCTCATCTCTTAAATTGCCATTTCCGTCTAAAAGCACACTTGCCTTGTGGTAATCAAATGGATTAATCTGGATTTCAGTTTTTATATATATATTCTTTTCTGATATCAAATTAAATAAACAATTTACATAATCGTATTTTGCATTTATAGATATAATTTTTTCCTTGTTTTTACTAATCTCTTCTCCATATCTACTGATAAATTCTTTCGAAAATCCCTGTCCATCAATAGAAACACATTTGCTTACCTTAGGAGAGAATATTGATACATATTGAGCCTTGTTCCCGCCCTTAGAATGGCCTGATACCGTAATATCACTATATTCAAGGTTATTTATATATTTTAAGGCCTCTATTTGTTCAAGTGTATCATATTCATAAGCACCTTTACCATTGTCATTCCATTCTTTTGTTGTAGCTGTTCCCCTAAAAATTACTGTTGCATTCCCCTCCTCGTTTACAAAGCAGGCATATTCCATTCCATTATTATAATCATTTATATTCTTAATTCTTAGATTACTTAAATTTGGTTTAACTTTTATTTGATTTAATATCATTATCCATTCTTTTGTATCCATTCTTATTATACAATCTCCAATGGCTTCCATAAGATAGTCAAAATTCTCACTTTTTAATAAATTATCTACAAGATTTATAAGTTTTTCGTTTTCTTTTATATCCCATTTTAAATATATCAGA
Organism: Clostridium sp. YIM B02569; assembly: GCF_022320765.1. NCBI lineage: Bacteria > Bacillati > Bacillota > Clostridia > Eubacteriales > Clostridiaceae > Clostridium > Clostridium sp. YIM B02569. Next base: position 2,148 of record NZ_JAKJJX010000046.1, read on the forward strand.
TTATCTAGAAGTATCAACTCTTCATAAGTCAAACTGTTCATTCTTCCTCCATATAACATTAGATTGATTATCTTTATATTAATAAATTATTCATATAATATAAAAATAAACCTATAAATCTCAGTTATATGAAATCTATAGGTTTATTATTTTAAAATATCATCTATTGCATATATAAGATTTTAACATAAGTTTCTTGAACCTATTACTTAAATACCTAAATAAATAGCTTAGCTATAAATATAATAAATGCTGAAAGAGCTGCTGTTATTGGAATAGTTAAAATCCAAGCCCAAACTATATTTTGAGCAACTCCCCATTTTACAGATTTAATTCTTTTAGAAGCTCCTACTCCCATTACAGTTGTTGAAATAATGTGAGTTGTACTTACTGGGGCGTGAAATAGTGTTGCTAAAAATATTACAGCTGCGCCTCCTGTTTGAGCCGCAAATCCATTTACTGGTGTAAGTTTTGCCATCCCGCTTCCCATTGTTTTGATAATTTTTTTTCCTCCAGATGCTGTTCCAAGAGCCATAGCTATAGCACAACATGCTATAACCCATGTTGGCACTTCAAATGTACTGATAAGTCCACCACTTAATAATGCCATAGTTATTAATCCCATAGACTTTTGAGCATCATTACTTCCATGATTTAATGCCATAAGTGAACCAGCAACAACTTGTAATTTCAAAAAGATTTTATTTATTATTCCAGGCTTAAATGGTTTTAATATCCAATTTAATAATATCATTAATATGTATCCCACTGTAAAACCAATAATTGGTGCAATAAATATCCATATTACAACATCATGAAAAAGATTATACCAATTTACTACATCAAATTTCAAATTATAAGCTATTCCGCCACCAACTAGTGCACCTATTAACGCATGAGATGAACTACTTGGAATACCAAAATACCATGTTATTATGTTCCATATTATTGCTGAAATTAAAACTCCTAATATAACCCATTGAGGCATAGAATTATGACTTACTATGTTTTCTCCTACAGTTTTTGCAACCGCTGTTCCTGAGAATGCACCAATGAAATTAAAAATTGCACATATTACTATAGCTGTTTGCGGTTTAAGCGCTCTTGTTGTAATAGAAGTAGCTACCGCTGTTGCTGTATCATGGAATCCATTGATAAAGTCAAATATTAATACTGTAATTACTATTAATACTGTTATAGTCATAGTACTAAACATTCTTAATGACAACTCCCTCTACAATATTTGCAATTTTTTCACACTTATCAATAGTGTTTTCTAATATTTGATATATTTCTTTCCATTTTATAATTTCTATAGGATCTTTTTCATTTCTAAACAAGTCACCTACTGTATTTCTAAATAAACGATCTACTTCACTTTCTATTTGGTTTATTGTTACTATCTTTTCATTTATATTATTTTTACCAGCTATTAAATGAAGTTCATCCATTAATTCAGATATGAGTTTTGTAGATTTTATTATCATATCAGCTAAATATTTTGCTGGTTCTGTACTTTCAGTAACGTTAAACATTACAAATCTATGTATTGTTGAGTTGATTAAATCTAAAATGTCATCTAATCTTTTAATCAATAAGTACATGTCTTCTCTGTCAAAAGGAGTTATAAATGAATCATTTAATTCTTTAACCATAACATTTACTAATCTATCACCGTTATGTTCTAATTCTTCGATCTTGCTAACATTAAGTTCAATATTGGATAATGAGTTTAGGCTTTCTCTTAATACTTTTGCACCTTCCTCTACATTTTGTGCAGCTTCTATAAACATTTTATAGAATTTATCTTCTTTTGGATTTAAATTAAACATATTATCACATCTCCCTATAAAATATAAATATTCGACATATTGTTAAATATCATAATCCAGTAACAAGTATATTCTATTTTGTAACATTTTTAAACTCTTTTTAAAAAACTTAACCTAATTTTAATATTACTCACCTTATTTTAACAATTGTAGTATTTCTTGAATCACTTCAAATTATGTTATCTTACTACTAAAAAATTAATAGCCAACATCTACTCCTTTATCAATTGATAATAATCATATGATATCTTTTATTAATTTCAAGTAAAATTTAATAATAATATTATCATTACTTGATCAATTTATTAGGTGATAAAGTATTAATATTACTTGGCTTAAATAAGTAAATTAAAATATTTAAAGATAATATAAACAAACACTATTCTTTATGCTATAACTTGCATAATTTCATTATACGAAACATAAATGTATTATATATAATTGAATCCGATTTTCCCTCAAAATATATTAATAGAAAATACTTATTAAATATATAATAAAATTTAACATTACATAAAGAATATTTAAATATACTCATAATCATATGAAAAAACATGTATACATTCATTTTATAAATTTCAATTGCATATGTAAAGAAAATTATAAAAATACTCTTCCAAATAATAAACTGTAAAAATTATATTATTCTATATTTTAATATAATTCCAAGAAAAACCCCGATATTTAACATCGAGGTTTTTCTATAATTTTAAATCACACTCAAATTAATGTTCTAATCTTTTTTTACTCTTGGGAAATATACTGTATGAAGTAACTCATGAGCTTTATTGCTTAATGGATGATCTAAATATTTTTCATATATAGCAAGTACTTGTGGATTTTCATTTGATCTTCTAAGTGTCTTTGATCTATCTATATTATTCAATCCTTCTGCTCTTTTTTGTAATGCTGCTTGTTTATTTCCCTTTGTTTTAGGCTGACCACCACCGCCGATGCATCCGCCTACACAAGCCATTATTTCTATTGCATGGAAGAATTCTTCCCCTGATCTTATTTTATCTAACATCTTAGCTGCTTCCCTAAGTCCATGAGCAACACCTATTCTTAATTTTATATCTCCAGCTTCAAGTTCGCAAACTCTGAATCCATCCCAACCTCTAAGGCCTTCAAATTCTATATTATCGAATCTTTCTCCAGTCATCTTTTCAAGAGCTGTTCTTGTAGCTGCTTCTATAACTCCACCTGTTCTACCAAATATAATTCCAGCTCCAGTGTATTCTCCCATAACTGTATCTATTTCTTCATCTTCAATTTCTTTTAAGTTTATTCCTGAATTTTCAAATATTTTAATAAGTTCTCTTGTTGTGATTACATAATCAACATCATAGTTCATATCTACTGAAAATTCTGCTCTTGAAGCTTCATACTTCTTTGCAATACATGGCATAATAGCAACTGAAGTAACTTCATCTCTTGAAAGCCCCTTCTCTTTTGCCCATATTTCCTTAGCCACTATAGCAAACATCTCCATTGGAGATTTAGCTGAAGAAGGAACATCTAACATATCTCCATAATTCTGCTCTATAAATTTAATCCATGAAGGACAGCATGAAGTAAGAATTGGAAGTTTTACACTCTCATCCCCAGCTAGATGTCTTTCAAGTCTTTCTTGAAGTTCTGCAGCTTCTTCCATTATTGTTAAATCAGCTCCCCAGCTCGTATCAAACACATAATCTACTCCTAGTTTTCTAAGACCTGCTGCTATTTTCTTTTCAACATTCTCTCCTGGTTCAAAGCCAAAAGCTTCACCTATCGCAACTCTAACTGCTGGTGCCATCTGAGTAATTACAACCTTATTAGGTGTTGCTAAATCTCTAAGAAATAACATAGTATTATCTCCTGCACTTATTGCATCAACAGGACATGCAGAGACACATGCTCCACAATGTGTACATCTATTATAATCTATTTCATGTTTCTTTTTTAATTCTCCATTTATGCAATCAACAGGACATGCTCTTTTACAAGCTCCGCATCCAATACATTTTTTAGTAATTGTTAATTTTACTAAATGGTTACATTGTGATGTATAACACTTCTTTTCCTCTATATGTTCTTCAATTTCTTCATAGAATTTGTCTATTATTTCTTCCATGATATTATGCTTTTGGTTCATCTTACTTTTCACTGTCACTGCAAGATTTCTCAAAAGATAAATCTCACGCATATTAGACACACCTTTACTTATTCTGTTTAATATATTAAACATTTCAGTTATGTCCTCTTTAACAACTTCATAGTTCTTATAAGATCCATCTTTAATTTTTGCTAGTAAATATTCTATATAAAATTTTTCAAATTGAATAATACAGTCTTCTTGTGATAAAACAATAATTGTTCGTGCAATATTTTCATAAAATAGTCCAAAATCAAATTCTTTATCTAAGCTGTCCTCTGTTAAAAAACCACCGAAAGGAAGTCCTATTTGAGCTGCTTTAAAGTTACTTTTGTTTATAAGCCCACCACATAATTGTATTATTTCATTAAGTGTAGCCCCTTCCGGAACTTCTATTATCCCTGGATTGTTAACTTTTCCACATATAGCAATTTTTCTGCCGTTTGACAGTTCTTTTAATTCCTCTTCGCTAAAAACAGAAAAAACTGAACCTAATGCACTTTGTATAAAAGATTTTTTATTATCTCCCATAATATTCACTCCTTAACATTTTGTCTTCTTTTTATTTTCAAATCTAATCATATAAAATATATATTATTTAGTATAATTGTTTATTATTTTTAACAAAACCGTCGCATAATAATCTATTGTATCTATTAACGCACTATTTTAATAAAGAAAATCCATATATATGATACACCATATTTCGAGAATTTTTCAAGTTAATAAAACTTTCTTAACACGTTTAATAATAAACTTATTATCCTCCCCCTTAAGTTAATAACGAGATAAATACGAAGCTCTCAATTTTATGCATCACCAGTCTATTATAACATATATTTATAGAAAATTATTAAATATTATATGATTATTTTATAAAAAAAGACAACAAATTTATTAATAATAAATTTGTTGTCTAAAATAAGTATTATTTTAGAATAATCTCCAAGCTATATACCGCATTTTATCAAAATAGTAAGATAATAAATATTTATAAAAACACAATTTAACGTAAATTCTGAATATATTAATTATTACCTATCAATATTCTTACTTAAATACTCCTTAATATCTAGTAAATTCTCAAAGCTTTTATGACAATACTTTAGTATATCATTGTCGGCTTTCTTAAGATCTTCTACATGTATTCCTATCATTTTAGCTTTATATGCTCCTTCAATACCTGCAGCAGAATCCTCTATAACAATACAATCTTCAGGATTTACACAAAGCTTTTTAGCGGCCTTTAGAAATATTTCTGGATCTGGTTTGGCTTTTACTACATCATCACCATAAACCATAACATCAAAATCTTCTTTGATATCAGTATTTCTAAACTGAATATTAGCTCGTTCTATTTTAGCTGATGTCGCAAGAGCTATTCTATATCCTCTCTCTTTTAGAAACTCTAAAATTTCCTTCGCCCCTTCTTTAATAGCAATTTGACCACTTTCTACTGCCTTATTTAATTCCTTATCTTTTTCTTCATACATTTGTGTTATAGGCAAGTTTTCTCCATATAACTCTAAAAATTTCTTGATTACGTTTTTCCGTCCTCTTCCCATTACAGAAATATAGACATCATCACTCATATCATATCCATACTTCTTAAAAATCTTTCTCCAAGTCTCTAGGTATACTCTCTCTGTATCGAATATAACTCCATCCATGTCAAATAACACCGCTTTTATTTTTTTCATTATTCCCCCGTGAATTAATTTTTTATTTAATCAAAATTCTCTCTTTTTTAAAGACCTTTTAAATATCATTTATATAACTCCAAATTATGTATAAGGAATCTATATATCTATACCCTTTAAAACATCTTGATTAAATTTCTCAATTCCGATTCTATCAATAAAAAATCCCAGCTTTTCTCCTGCCTCTGCATTTTCTATATAATATTCAAAAATATTATCAACTAAACTCAATGCTTGGCTTTCTGTTATATCTTTAGCAATAATATCTGCCATTCTTGGGTTATAACCTCCTGATCCCCCTGCTGCAACAATAAAACCGGTTTTATCGGCTATCACTCCAATATCTTTACTATAAACGCTTCCACAAGCATTTCTACAGCCTGCTACTCCTATTTTAGTCCTACATGGCATTTCCATCCATTGATATTTTCTTGAAAGTTTCATTCCAGTCCCAATTGTGTTATATTTAGATCTTTTACAGTATCCAGCTGGACACATTTCAACATTCTTAACTGAATTTTGTGTTTTAACTGCTGGTTCCATTCCAAGTTCATTCCAAACATTTTCCAAGTCTTCTTGCTTAAAATTAGTTATTAATATTCTTTGTCCTGAAGTTATTTTTAATATACCATTATATTTTTTTGCTACATCCACAATTTTTTGCATAGTTTCTATAGTAATAAAACCGCCTGGAATATGCGGAGTTATTCCAAAGGTTCTCTTTCCATTACTTATCTTCTGAAGATTTCCAAAACTCATATTATATCCTCCTCTTATGTGTATTAATAATATTTAATACTAGATTAATGTTTATTTTATCATATTTTTAACATAAATAATTATTTACAGTTGATAAATTCTTCTTCAAAATAACTTTTTAATATTAGTAACAAAGCTATTTATTGTGTCCAAAATAGTTTTTGCTAATAACTGCATCCGCAATTCTAAAAGAAAATAATTCCATTATTAACTTGATACGCGTTCTTCCCCAGTATATACTATTAATAATGCTATTTAATATATTATAAACCTATAAGTTACTTATGTTTATGAATATTTATTTAGCTATAATACTCTATATACAGAAAGGTTCTGAAATATAATGATTTCAACTAAAGATAATTCTACTTTGCTCAAAAACAAATCATTAAGACTATTAATGACAGCACGTGTATCCACTAATTTCGCATATCAAATGATTACAGTTGCCATTGGATGGCAAATGTATTCCTTAACTCATTCAGCATTTTATCTAGGTCTTGTTGGACTAGTTCAGTTTTTACCAATGCTTTTTCTCTCCCTTTTTGTTGGACACATATCAGATAGATAATAGTAACCTTAAGTCAAGTAACTCAAAGTGTATTTATTTTTATTATGGCTTTTGGGAATTATAATGAGTTAATTACTAAAGAACGATTTTTAATTCTTATTTTCTTTATAGCGGTAGCTCATTCTTTTGAAGGTCCACCAATGCAAGCTTTATTGCCTAATATTGTTAGTAAGGAGATTTTCCCGCGAGCTTCTGCTTTAATGTCTTCAGTTTCAGAATTTGCAGTTATTATAGGACCAGCTGTTGGCGGAATTTTATATACGTTTGGCACAACACTAGTTTTTTTATTAACTGGTATCTTATATTTAATATCAGGTATTCTTATATATCATATTTCAATTAAGAAAGAAATTTTTAAATCTGAGCCAACTAGCATAAAATCTTTATTCGCAGGAATATCTTTTATAAAGAGTAGACCTATAATACTTGGAGCAATATCACTAGATTTATTTGCAGTATTATTTGGTGGCGCAACTGCCTTACTTCCAATATACGCAAGTAGCATTCTAATGATAGGTTCTTTGGGTTTAGGCATACTAAGATCTGCTCCTGCCGTTGGAGCATTATTAATGTCTGCTTATCTTGCAAGGAAACCATTAAAGCACAATGTAGGGAAGACAATGTTCATAGCTGTTATATTCTTCGGTTTATCTACTATAGCTTTTGCAATATCTAGATCTGTTATAATATCTTTCATTGCTCTTTTGATTTTAGGTGCTTCCGATGTAATTAGCGTTGTTATAAGATCTACGCTTGTTCAACTTAATACTCCAGATTATATGAGAGGAAGAGTTAGCTCTGTAAATATGATATTCATAGGAACTTCTAATCAGCTTGGTGAATTTGAATCAGGAATTACAGCGTCTTTATTCGGGACTGTTCCCGCTGCTCTTATTGGAGGCATTGGAACTATAGCAGTTGTAATGTTATGGATGAAATTATTTCCTTCTATATTACGTGTTGATAGATTTGAAGCAAGTAAAAACTAAAAATGCATTTTTAATTCATGAATTTTTTAATTAAATATTTTAAACAAAAAAACTTTAAATAGTATTATAGTAACTATTTAAAGTTTTTTACATTGTAATAATCAATGCGCTGTACCATTTATAATAATCTAACTATTCCCCATTTTTATAGAAACCCTATTTCTTCCTAAACTCTTCGCTTCATACAAAGCTTTATCTGCAAATTTGATCATATTTTCCAAATCTCGTTCTCTAACTGATGTAAATATCCCAAAAGAAGATGTTATCTTTATGCATTTATTGTCATGGAGTATTTCCAAATTTTCAATCCTTCTTCTTATTGTTTCACCAATCTCTAAAGCCTTTTCTGAATTAGCATTATCTAGTAGAATTAAAAATTCCTCTCCCCCATATCTTCCTATATAATATTTTTTTCCCAATAATTCTTTACAAATATTCATTACCTTTTTTAGAACAATATCACCTGTAGGATGCCCATAAGTATCATTAATGATTTTAAATTTATCTATATCCATCATTAATAGAGACATATGTTTCTTATCCGAACAAGCTTCAATTTTTTCTTTTGCAATTTTATAGAAATACTTTCTATTATATACCCCTGTCAAAACGTCAGTGATGCCGTAGTACTCAAGTTTCTTAATCATTAAGACTTGTTCAGTATTATCACTCAAAACAATAACTTTACCCTTCCCTCTGTTATTATTAATTAGTGTAAGCTTTCCTTTAAAATAATAGAGTTTGTTCTTGATTTTAATTTCACAGTTGAAACTCGTTTCTTTTTCTTCATATATATATTTGATAATTTCCTGATACTCTTTAAACTCTGTGCATACGTCTTGTCCTATTGCTAGCTTTGATTTTATATTAAAAATTTTCTCTGCTATATTATTCATATCTATTATTTTGTTTTCTTGGTCTAACACTAATATTGCTTCAGAAATATTATCAAAAACAACATGTCTAGCAATAGTAGCTGTTTCAAAGATATTTGATTTAAACAAAGCGTATGTATATATCAAACAAAATACTCCCATAAAAATTGGAACTATATCTATTCTTATAGACGTAATCCTTGACATGTATATCCAATATCCAATCCAAGGAATAAATGATGTAAGCATGATTTTAAAGCTTCTCTTTTTATATAAACTGTTTTCTTTTCTATAAAAAATTAAATACAGGCTATTCCCTACTATGAAACATACATTTACAAAAATTACGCATATAACATATACAATGCCTGGTTTAAGATTTGCAATATATAGATTATCTGCAATATCAACTGTGTAACTTTTATAAAAAAGATGATGATAGTCATTAGTAATATTTAATGCCACTAATACCATAGGCAACGAAAATAACAACATATAGAGCTTTTTAGTGATATACCTACTTTTATTAGTATATTCTAGAGCCATGATAACCCAAAAAGCCGGAATGGATGCTATTCCTATATACTCTATCCCAGTAAACAATTTCATAAAAGTTAAATTAGGACATATTAACTCAAAAGAATAAAATAAACTATATATAAAAACACTTAAAATAACACCTAAAAGACCATTTAAATGTATTCTTCTTTTTTTATAAAATAAAAATATGCATAATTGCGCCGAAACAAATGCCGTTAAAAACATTGCAATAAATATTATATAATTAAACATCTAATATCCTCTTTCATAATCACTAATTCTTTAATAAATTATTATCCTCAAGTCAATTTTGGCTTTTGGAATTAGAAACCTATTCTATCATTATATATTATAAAACCCACGTTATTCCATTTCAATAACTATTACAATATATTTCTGTAGTTTAAGATTTCTCTATCAATCTTTACTCAAATCAACGTGATTTTGTGAAACTTTTAATTAGAGAAAAAAAATCAAGTAGCTACAACGGCTACTTGATTTTTTTTAAATTCAAAATTTAATCCTATTCCCACAATGAGGACAAAATTGAAAACTCGAGTCAACTTCCATACCACAGTTCCTACATATACCACTATTATAATTATCTCTATAATTACTGCTTTCTAGCTCCTCAAGATCCCAATAAGTTATATTTACAGGTTCGTTATTCTCAATAGCTTTTCCTTTGTCCACTGAAATACTAAAGTTAGTTCCACATCCATCACATATTATATAATATTTTATATTCCACTTAAAAAGCGGAATAAAGAAAAAATGAAAATAATTAAAATTTTTTATCAGCTTTCCACGAAAAACTTTATTACATTTTTTACAGTTTAAATTGTCTAAAATCTTTATTTCTTTATTTTTATTTTCAATGCCAAATATACCTATAAAAAACATACAACCATTTACCTCTATCTATAAATATTATTATATATATCTTTAAATACTAAGTATACATTTAGAATCCTTATAAATCAAGTTATTCAATTAGGACCACAATATTGGAACTTAATTGTAATATACATTATCTATTTTATTAAAGTATTTACATTTTTAATTCTATTCAGGCTTTATTGTATCTAGATAAGTAAACTTGCCATCTTTAACTATCTTCAAAACAGCTTCTTTTACTGCATTATTGTTTTCATCAATTGTTATTACCCCTGCTGCACCCGGAAAATCTTTTGTTTTTGCTATTTCATCTCTAATTTTAACTGGATCTGCAGAATTAGCTCTCTTAATTGCATCTAAAATTACTAGATATGCATCATACCCTAATGCTGTAGCTGCTGCTGGCTCCTTATTATATTGCTTTCTATATTCATCAAGAAAAATTTTAGATTCTTCAGTTATAGGTGTCTCAGTTGCAAAAAATGTTGAAAATACAGTTCCTTCAACATCCTCTTTACCTATATCTAAAAATTCCGGTGTCTCCCAGGTATCAGCTCCAATTATTGGTGCTGTAATTCCAAGTTGCCTTGCCTGCTTTATTATCATTGCTCCTTCAGTAAAATTCCCTGGAGCAAATATTACATCAGGATTGCTTCCTTTAATATTTGTAAGCTGTGCTGAGAAATCCTGATCTCCTGTGTTATAATTTGCTTTTGCTACAACAGCATTATTATCCTCAGTTAGCTTTTTAAATTCATCAGTAAAGAATTTGCAGATTCCAACTGAGTAATCACTTGAGACCTCTTGAAGAATTGCTACCTTTTTAGCCTTTAGCTTATTAGCTGCGTATTTTGCCATAACAGTTCCTTGAAAAGGATCAATAAAGCAAACTCTAAAGTAATAATCATTTCCTGCGGTTACTAAAGGGTTTGTACAAGTTACCCCTACAGCTGGAACCTTAGCTTCCTGTACTATATCACCTGCTGCCATAGAGAAACCACTTCCATAGCTTCCTATAATAGCATTAACATGCTCCTGCTCAATAAGGTTTGCAGCTGCACTAGCTGCTTCAACTTTATCAGATTTATTATCTGCAAAAACCAGTTCAACTTTTTTACCAAGAACAGTTGGATAAATCTTGTTTGCAAGTTTTGCACCTTCTGTTTCTAATTGTCCACCTGCTGCATTTGCACCTGTCATTGGTTCAAACACACCTATTTTTATTACATCACTATCCTCATTGGCTTTTGTACCTGATTTTGAATTACAACCTCCTAAAGTAAAAGAAGTCATCATAGCTATAACCAAAAGCAATGAAATTTTTCTTTTCATATATATATCCCCCTAATATCTAAGTATTAATTTAATCTTATTGACGTACAAAATAAGAGCAACAAAATAGTAACTCAAAAAATTCTAATATCCCAGCATTTATTTCTTATAATATACATCTCTTAGTTCAATTAAAATTATCTTTTTCTAAAAACTTATATTTTAATTTAATGTATTGTAATAATAAAGGCAAAATAAATTCCTTAAATAAAAAAATAACAAGTCAGTATTTTTCTATTTTCTGACTTGCTATTTCTCCTCTAAATACGAAAATTCTCATATTACAAAGCTTCACCAAGATAAGCTTTTTTAATTTCATCATTAGAAAGTAATTCTTGCCCTGAGCCACTTAGTGTTATTCTTCCAGTTTCCATAATATAGCCAATATCAGCTATTTTTAAAGCTGCATTTGCATTTTGCTCAATTAGTAGAACTGTCATGCCTTCTTCATTAATTTTCTTTATAATTCCAAATAATTCTTTTACGATTATTGGTGCAAGTCCTAAAGAAGGCTCATCCATCATTATTAACTTTGGTCTTGACATAAGTGCTCTTCCTATTGCAAGCATTTGTTGCTCACCTCCTGAAAGAGTTCCTGATAATTGCCAAGTTCTCTCCTTAAGTCTTGGAAAAAGTGAATATACCTTTTCCAAGTCTTCTTGAATACCTGATTTATCCTTTCTTGTATAAGCACCTATTTTTAAATTTTCCAGTACTGTAAGATCTGAAAAGACTTTTCTTCCTTCTGGAACTAATGCTATTCCTTTTTTCACCATAAGTTCTGTATTAAGCTTAGTTAAATCAGTTCCATCATCCAAATTTATAGTTCCACTCTTTGGTTTAACTAGACCTACTATAGATTTTAATGTAGTACTTTTTCCTGCTCCGTTAGCACCAACTAAAGTTACGATCTTCCCCTCTGGTACCTCTAAGCTTATTCCTTTTAACGCTTCAATTCCACCATAGGCGACTACTAAATTATCAATTTTAATCATCTTCAGCTACCCCCAAATATGCATCTATAACCTTTTTATCATTTTGTATTTCAGAAGGTGTACCTTCAGCTATAGTAATTCCATATTCAAAAACCTGTATTCTATCTGATAACCCCATAACCATATTCATATGATGCTCTATCATAAATATAGTTAAATCAAATTTATCCTTAATTTCTCTAACAAAATCTGTAAGTTCATCAGTTTCTGTAGGATTCATTCCTGCTGCTGGTTCATCAAGAAGAAGAAGCTTCGGATTAGTAGCAAGCGCTCTTGCTATTTCAAGTTTTCTCTGCATACCGTATGGAAGAGAACTTGCTTTCTCATTTTTTAACTTTTCAAGACCTACTTCTTTTAAAAGCTCTAAAGATTTCTCAACCATTTCTTTTTCTTCTCTTTTATATCTAGGAAGCTTTAACATAGCTTCAATACAGTTTGACTTAATATGAACATGATTTCCTATTAAAACATTGTCAAGTACACTCAAATCTTTAAAAAGTCTTATGTTTTGAAATGTTCTTGCTATACCAGTTTGAGTTATTTTATCTTGTCTCATTCCAGTAATATTAGTATCATTAAAGATTATTTTTCCCCTTGTAGGAGTATACACATTAGTGATCATATTAAAGGCTGTAGTTTTACCAGCCCCATTAGGTCCAATTAAGGAAATTATTTCTCCTTGATTAATTTGAAGGTTAAAGTCTTTTACAGCCGTAAGTCCTCCAAACTGCATAGTCGCATTTTGTACGTTTAATAATGCCATTACTTGTCCCCTCCTTCTTCTAGAGGTTTGTTATTAGAATATTTAAATATTGATTTCCACGAAAATTCTTTTGTGCCCATTATTCCATGTCTAAAGAATAATACTATTATCATAAGCAAAATTGAGAAAATAACCATTCTAAGTCCTGGTATCCCTGAAAAACTAAAGATTCCTAAATCAAATTGCTTTTCCATATCCAAAAATCTTAAAGCTTCTCCAAGTATTGTTACGATGAAAGCTGATATAACTGTTCCTGTAACGCTTCCCATTCCTCCAATAACTATTATAAGGAGTATATTGAACGTAAGGCTGAACTTAAACATATTAGGATCAATTGTTCCCATTAGGTTCCCAAGTAATCCACCTCCAACTCCGGCAAAAAAAGCACCAATAGCGAATCCTATTACTTTGTGTTTGAATAAACTTATCCCCATACTTTCAGCTGCAATCTCATCTTCTCTAATTGATTTTAGAGCTCTTCCATATGAACTATTTATAAGCGACAGCAATATTATTATTGTCACAATTGCTACTCCAAAGCTCCAATATAGGTTTGTCATATGAGGAATACCACGAAGACCCAAAGCTCCATTGGTTAGACCTTGTATATTAGTAATAACTATTCTTATAATTTCTGCAAATCCTAAAGTAACAATAGCCAAATAGTCACCCTTAAGCCTTAAAGCCGGAGCACCTATTAAAACTGCTATAAATGCAGATAAAAGACCAGCTATTAACAATGCTACAATAAACGGTACCGATATATGATTAAAAGGCGCCATTAATGGTTCCATAAAGAAATTTTGATTTTTAACTTTTTCACTCATTGTAAGCAATGCAGTTGTATAAGCACCTACCGCTACAAAGCCTGCATGTCCTAATGAAAACAATCCTGTAAATCCATTTATTAGATTTAAGCTTAATCCAAGAACTGTATATATTGCACATAAATTTAAAATTCTAATTTTATAAGAGTCTAAGCTATTATTTGCAACAAATAAGAGTAAAAATACAATTGCAATAAGAGCTATATTTAAAAATTTATTTTTATTGTTCATTTTTACACCTTCTCTGTTAAATTTTTGCCCATTATTCCTGTAGGCTTAAATAGCAATATTACGATTAATAGTATAAATGCTAAAGCATCCCTATACCCTGTAAGTCCAGGGAAAAATCCAATTAACATAATTTCAGCTAGTCCAAGTATAAAACCACCAATAACTGCTCCCTTAATATCTCCTATACCACCAATTACAGCGGCTATAAAACATTTAAGACCTGGCATCATTCCCATAAGTGCAACTATTTGTGGATATTTTACACACCACATCATAGAACCTACTGCAGCTAATCCCGATCCAATAGCGAAAGTAAATGATATTGTCTTATTTACATTTATCCCCATAAGTCTTGCAGTTTCAACATCTTTTGAAGCTGCTCTCATTGCCATACCAATATTCGTATTATTAACTAAGTGTAATAAAACAAATAGTATTACTATTGTAACAACTGGAATTATAAAAGTAAGTCTTTGAATTGAAATTCCACCTATAACTATTACATCTGTAAATAGCTTCACATCTGGAAATGCTTTAGGTCTTCCTCCAAATAAAACAACCGCTAAATTTTCAAGTAAGAAGGATACACCAATAGCTGAAATCAAAGCTGAAATCTTAGGTGCATTTCTTAACGGTCTATAAGCAGTGAATTCAATTCCCATTCCAAGGAATGCTGTTATAACCACTGCGATTATAAAAGCAAAGTACCAAGGTAGTCCAAATGTTGCAACTCCGAAAAATCCGAAATATGCAGCCATCATAAATATATCTCCATGAGCAAAATTTATAAGTTTTAATATTCCATAGACCATAGTATATCCTATAGCTATAAGTGCGTATAAACTTCCTAGTGAGATACCATTTGCTAAATTTTGCATAAATGTGCTTAAATTCATTAAAGTCATATTTTCACCCCTAATTAATTTTCTTCAGGTTTTATTGTATCAAGATAAGTAAATTTACCATCTTTAACTATCTTTAAAACTGCGTCTTTTACTGCATTATTATTTTGATCTATAGTTATTACTCCTGCTGCACCAGGAAAATTCTTGGTTTTTGCAATTTCATCTCTAATTTTTACTGGATCTATCGAATTAGCTCTTTTAATTGCATCTAAAATTACTAAATATGCATCATATGATAAAGCTGAAACCGCTGCTGGTTCTTTATTATATTCTTTTCTATATTCATCAAGAAAGACTTTTGATTCGTTAGTTATAGGAGTCTCACTTGCAAAAAAAGTAGAAAATACTGTTCCATCAACATCTTCTTTACCTATATCTAAAAACTCTGGAGTTTCCCAAGTATCTCCTCCAATTATTGGAGTGGTTATTCCAAGCTGTCTCGCTTGCTTTATTATCATAGCTCCTTCTGTAAAATTACCTGGAGCAAAAATCACATCTGGATTACTACTCTTGATATTTGTAAGTTGAGCTGTAAAATCCTGATCACCTGTATTATAGTTAGCTTTAGCTATAATTGCATCTTTATCTCCTGTAATCTTTATAAATTCATCGGTAAAGAACTTACAAATTCCAACTGAGTAATCACTTGAAACCTCTTGGAGTAAAGCTACTTTTTTAGCTTGTAATTTATTTGCTGCATATTTTGCCATAACAGTTCCTTGAAAAGGATCTATAAAACAAACTCTAAAGTAATAATCATTACCAGCTGTTACAAGAGGATTTGTAGCTGAAGCTGCGACTGCTGGAACCTTAGCATCTTGTACAACATCTCCTGCTGCCATAGAATTTCCACTTCCCCAGCTTCCTATAATTGCATTAACTTGTTCCTGCTCCACAAGATTAGATGCTGCACTAGCCGCTTCAACTTTGTCTGATTTATTATCTGCAAAAACCAGTTCAACTTTTTTACCATTAACTGTTGGATAGAGCTTGTTCGCAAGTTTTACGCCTTCTACTTCTAGCTGTCCCCCAGCTGCGTTAGCACCAGTCATTGGCTCAAATACACCAATTTTTATAACATCGCTGTCTATATTTGCTTTAGTATTTGATTTTGAACATCCCGCCAGCGTAAATGTAGTTGTCATAGCCAGCGCCAAAAGCAAAGAAATTTTTTTCTTCATAAAATAAGCCCCCTAGTATTAGTTTTATTTTCTCAAGGTGTACTCTGCAAAAAAATAATAATTTGATAATAAGATTTACAAAAAACATAGAAAATAATTAACCAGCTATTCATTGTTTAAATATTACTATTCTTTTTAATATTTCTATTGAAATTGTTTATATAAAGTAATCCTTAAAGTATAAATTTATTAATTTATTAATTTATTCCGACGATTATTAACAAATTATATATTATCCTATATCTGCCCATCTGTCAACCCACGAAAGACATTTGTATTCTCTACAAATATAAATATTAGAACTATATTATCAAAAAACGTTCGTTATGTAGAAATGTTATGATAATTTTTACAAGTTAATTCATAAATTTATATATATCAGTTATGTATTTCCTAGTCTCTATCTCTTTTAATTAATTCTAGAAAGATATTTTTACTTTACTTTTCAGAATATGTTTAATTGATTTATATACAGTATTTTAACGTTGTTTACCTTTGGCTTATTAAACCTTATAAAAACACAAAAAAGCTTAATGTTACTAAAATATAACATTAAGCTTTTTTATCTATACAATTTTCTTATAGACTAAAATCCTGCTGGCTCTGATTTAGCACCAGCTTCATGCATTTCTTTGATTGCTTCTACATACATGCTTTTATCTTCTACAATCTTAGCAGCTTGCTCATAGCAATATAATGCTTTATTTAAATCTTCAAGATGATAATAACATGCAGCTAATCTATTGATTAAATCAGGATTTTTCCTGTTTATTTTTAGTGCCATTTTATAATATCTTACCGCACTTTTATAGTTCATACTATATTTATCTCTCTCATTAAATTCTACTATATTTTCTTTACTTAAATATATATTTCCTATACACTCATAAGTTGCACAGATTAATAATTTATGATCTTCCTTTTCATTTTTTGAGATGTTCTTTTCGCCTTTTCTAAGATGATCTAATGCATTTTCTATGTTTCCTAATTCTGCATACGAAAGTCCCATATATATGTGGGTTAATGAATCATCAGAGTCTTTACAATATACATTAAATGCTTCAATCGCATCTTCATTTTTTCCTAACTTTCTACATACTAGACCTTTTATAAAATATGAATAATAATTTTCTTTATTAAATTCAGCTGCTTTTTCTGTGAAATATAATGCCTTATCTAGCTTTCCTTTTTTAAAATCTCCCATTGCAAGATCATTTAAAACTAGTGATAATTGCTTTTCACTTGTTATAGTTCCACCTTTAACATTTATCCTATTCTCTTCTAAAAAACTTTTTATTTTGTCTTGTATATTTTGATTATCTTCCATTTTGTTCCTCACTTTTTATCTTTATTTTAATAACAAATGCCAAAAATGTTAATATTAATTCTAGCATTTTTATTTTCATATATATTTATATATTATTTTTCATTTTATTACAATAAATACTTTATTAAATTTTTAATTTATATCCACTTTATAAAAATGTATGTTTATCTTAATATAATTATCAAAATATATTAAGTATTTTTAATTCATTGTAACTAAAGTCCTCCACTTTCCCCCATAATTATTACGATTATATCCTTATGCCACTTTATCACTGATTTTCCATCCATAATCTCACTCCCGATCTTCTAATTATATCATTTATATAAAACTCATTTTATATTCTCAGTATATATATTACAAATTTTATATATTCAGTATTTTACATTCAAATATTTGTAAAATTCTCTCAACAATATTATATAAATTCAATATTCAACTTCAAATTACTCTATTAGAGGTATCGATTTAAACACAATTAAAATAATCAAAAAATGTAATAAGGAATGAAATAGGATTATTTAACACCAATAATCTTAGTTCATTCCTTATCACATAAATCATACGACAATACAAAGTTACTATATAAACTAACTTTTACTTACTTATATAATTGCATGCATCTATATCTGATTCATACAAACAGCTTTTCTTTTTTGAGTATTCTATATCTATTCTCCTGATGCTAATATAGTATGCACTTATAAGTGGAATACATGCTCCAAGCCATGCTAATGGATTAGCCATACACACGCCTAAAAAACCTAACGGTCGTGATAATATAATTGCAGCGAACGTCCTCATCAACAATTCCATAATTCCTGCTACTGTTGGAATAAAACTTTGCCCTAATCCTTGAAGCGTATATCTATATATAAACAGTAGTGAAAGTAAAAAATAATTTAATCCGTTTGAAGTTAAATATATTTGTGACAACCTAATAACTTCTTTTTGATCATATCCAACAAAAATTCCTGTAAGAAAATAACCTGCGAAAGTATTTATAAGGCCCACTATAATACTAAATGCTACTGATATAAAAACACATTTCTTTACGCCTTCTTTAATTCTATCAATTTTTTCCGCACCAAAATTTTGTGCTGTGTATGTAGCCATTGTTATACCAAATGACATCATAGGTTGAGTAGCGAGAGTATCTATTTTCTGAGCAGCAGTATATGCAGCTACAGAAGTAGCCCCAAGGCTATTTAATGCAAATTGTAATATAATAGCACCAATTGCTATTATAGATGCCTGAAATCCCATTGGTAGAGAAATTTTAATGTGTTCTAAAAAAGTTTCTTTGGATAACTTTAAGTCACTCTTCTTTAACTTAAGTATGGGCAAATTTCTCTTTATGTACCACATACACAATAATGCCGATACTCCTTGTGCTATAACAGTTGCACAAGCTGCTCCAGTTACTCCCATCTTGAATATTAATATAAATGCAAATTCTAAAATTATATTTAAAATACACGCTACCACTAAGTATATTAATGGCGTTTTGCTATCTCCCAAGGCTCTAATAATATTTGAAAAAAAATTAAAAAACATCGATGCTATTATTCCAATAAATATTACTACTACAAAATTATATGCATCATCAATAATTTCTACAGGTGTATTCATTAGTTCTAATATAGGTCTAGCTAGAATCGTACTTATAGTTGTAAGAATTATAGTTATTATCATGCTAATAACTATGCCTGTGAAGTAACTTTTCTTAACCCCTTCCTTATCATCTGCACCAAATTTTTGCGCAGTAATGATTGAAAGTCCCGATGTTAAACCTTGAGCAAACCCTAAAATTAAAAACATTATGCTTCCTGTACATCCTACCGCTGCTAAAGCATTTACGCCTATTGTACGGCCAACAATAAATGTATCTGCTATATTGTAAAATTGTTGAAATATATTTCCTATTAATAAAGGAATAGTAAACAGCAATATCAATTTTGCTGGATTTCCTTTTGTTAAATTTCTAGTTATTATCATTTAATGTCTCCCCCTTAAAGATATTAGTAAAAATTAATTTATATTAGTCAAACATTTAATACGATATCACAAAAATATCCTATTTCAATTCTGAACTCCACAACTATGTAATTATACGCTTTATATTAATAGAAATATATAAACAAAAAATACAAAATTTTATATTTAATTTGAATAAAATCACAAAAACAATAAATCTATATAATTTAAAATTTTAAAAGATTTACTGTTTTTGCAATAAATTATATTTCTTTGTTATAATTATTGTAATTTTTTCTTAAATTCAGATTTTACACCAACTTATCCTATCACTTATTCCTTATCTGATAGGTAATAATGAGTAATTGGCTTTAACTTTTCATCCAATTCATATACTAAAGGTATTCCTGTTGGAATATTCAAATTAGCTACATTATCAGCTGGAATATCGTCTAAATATTTAACTAAGGCTCTTAATGTATTTCCATGAGCAGATATTATCACTCTTTTACCTTCTTTCAAATCTTCAGCTATATTTCCTCTCCATTCCTCTAACACACGTCTTTCAGTATCAGCAAGGTTTTCTGTTAAAGGTATTTGTTCTTCATTTAAATCCTTGTACTTATATTCATTCCCAGGGTATCTGGTATCCTCTTTAGTCAATTCTGGAGGTTTTACATTTACAAATCTTCTCCATTTATGAACTTGCTCTTCTCCATATTTTTTAGCAGTTTCTGCTTTATTTAATCCTTGCAAAGCTCCATAATGTCTCTCGTTTAGTCTCCATGATTTAAAAACAGGAATCCATGCCAAATCCATCTCATATAATATTATCCATAATGTTCTTATCGCTCTTTTTAGAACTGATGTATAAGCTACATCAAATACAAAACCATTTTTCTTAAGTATTTTTCCTGCTCTTCTTGCTTCCTTTAATCCATTCTCTGACAAATCCACATCTGTCCATCCAGTAAATCTATTTTCCAAATTCCAAAGACTTTCTCCATGCCTTACTAGTACTAATTTAATCATAATCTCACCTTCTAAAGTAATTTATCACAATCACAATTTAATGATAATTAGAAAATTCTTAAACAGTCTCAGATAATGAAATCTAAATATAAAAAAATTGTGCATAGAAATAAATTTCAATATATATGCTTATCTCTATTAATACCAGTATAGTCGTGTCCCAAAAATTAGTTACACGTTGTATAAGTAGTTATTGCAAATCCTTAAATCTGAATTTTTATATTTAAGGATTCTTTAATTATTATTTTAAATCAAAAAACTTTATAATAAAAAATATGCTCAGATGATAAGTTATCATCTGAGCATATTTTTTATTACCTCGCAATGTCCTACTCTGCCACACAGTCTCCCATGCAGTACCATCGGCGCTATAGACCTTAACTTTCCTGTTCGGAATGG
>NZ_JAKJJX010000047.1:0-21238 GCF_022320765.1 Clostridium sp. YIM B02569
ATCTTAGCTTACTCAAATAAAAATTGCTGGTTTACTTAAATGTATTTATGTTATTCTGTTCAATTTTCAAAGATCTTGTTGCCTTCAAGCAACTCATTTAGTTTATCATCATCCAAAATCAATGTCAACACTTTTTTTTAATTTCTAGCATTTTTCATCAACTCTCGTGACAACAAAACCTATTATATCATCATATTTATTACTCATGTTTTATTTTGCACTATTTTAAGATAAATATTCTTTATTTTCTCTCTTTTTCTTTTTATTACTCATTTATCAACACAGCGACACGCATGGATATGTTTAACTATACTTTTTATTTATTCACATTAATTAGTGCCGCTATGTCATGATTTCAATATTCAGTTTTTATTTTTCTTTTACCATATTCCAACTCTATCTTCTGGTCTTACATACATTTTATCTCCTTCTTTTATATTGTAAGTTTTATAAAAATCCTCAAATTGAGATAAAACTGCATTTACCCTTACCTTTTTAGGTGCATGTGGATCGTTATTTAATAAATACTCTTTTAATTCATTCGTTGATATTTCTCTCCATACTGTCGCGTAGTTTTCAAATAAATCCTTTAGATTAGGATCTTCCATTTTTTTTGCAATATCTAAAACACAAGCCATACCACCTAAATCACTTATGTTTTCTCCTACGGTTAATATTCCATTTACATTCTTTTCATTCCCCATATTTATATTAGAATAATAATCCACCACCTTTTTACTCCTGTTTGTAAATTCCTTATAGTCATTTTGATTCCACCAATTTTTTAATTTACCAGTTTCATCAAATTGAGCACCTGTATTATCGAACGCATGAGTAAGTTCGTGTCCAATAACAACTCCAATTCCCCCAAGGTTTTTTTCTTTTTTTGCATTTTTATCGTAAAATGGTGCTTGCAATATTCCTGCAGGAAATACAATTTCATTATTTAAAGCATTGTAGTAGGCATTTACAGTACAAGGCCCCATGTTCCATTCATCTTTATCAACCTCATGATTTAACTTGGAAAACTGTTTTTTACTTTGAGATGTATATATACTTATTAGGTTATCAACTAATGATCCTCCTTCACCATAGGAATTTATTACTACATCACTATAGTCATTCCACTTTTCAGGATAACCCACTTTAACATTGACATTTTCCAATTTTCTGAGCGCCTTCTCTTTAGTTGATTTACTCATCCAAGTATTGCTTTGTAGTCTATCTTCAAAGTTTTCAATTATCTCTTTTGACATTTTTTCTACATCGTTCTTCGATTCATCATCAAAATGTTTATTTACGTACAATTTACTTATAATCTCATTCAATTGTCCACTAACAAATTTCACCCCTGAGCCTTCATCTAATTCCGAACATTCTACTCCATAAAGCACTTTTCTTAATTCATTACACGCCTCTCTATGTTTAGATGTTAAATAATTATCTGTGTTCATTAATACATTGGTTTTAAAATATGTTTTTATATTTTCCAAATTATCTTCGCTAATAATTGAATTTACTAACTTTAATTCTTCTGGGTTTTCCACTATTATTTTCTTTGGATTATTAATATTTAATTTATTTAATAATCCAGGTATATCTGCATTAGGTATTAACTTATTTAATTCTTTTACTGTATATAAATTATAAGAATTCTGTATTCGGTTTTCATCTTTAGCTTCCTCCTCATAAGAAGGTATCTTTTTAGCAAATTCATTCTCAATATTAAAAAAAGTTTCTGCATTTTTCTTTGCTACATCTTCATTTTCTCCATATAGCATATGTAATTTAGCTATATAATCTATATATATCTGTTTTATTTTTTGACTCTTCTCGCTAGTATCCTTATAGTAAAACGAATTTCCTAATCCAAGATTACTTCTAGAAACATATAAAACATTAATGTTACTATTCTTATAGTCTGGACCGACGCCTAAGTTTATTAGAGGTTGAAAATATGAGAATTCATCATCCTTCAATATGGCTTTAAGATCATTCGTATCCTTAATTTCATTTATTTGATTCATATATTTCTCTAAGGGTTTTGTCCCTAATTCATCTCTTTTTTTCATATCTAGATAGTTGTTATATAAGTTTAAAACTTTTAACTCATCGCTATTCTTATCATAATTGTCTTTATTTTTTTGTATATCTGATATTATATTAAGAATATCTCCATTAACTCTCCCACATACTTCCTCAAATGTTCCATAGGAAATGTATCCATCATCAAGCTTTACCTTTGATAACCATTCCTTATTTACTGCATTATAAAAATCATCCTCTATCCTAGCATCACTATATGATTCTATACTATTACTGTTTAGAACACTTATTATATTAAATTCTGAGCTATATGGAGTATTATTTAATGAAGTTGATATACTTAAAAATAATACTAATATTATTGATGTAATTTTCTTAAGTGTAATTTTTCTCATACGTCTCTCTCCTCCTTAGTATTTTAATTGTAATTATCTATTTAATAACGATTCCAATCGTTTCACCTAAAGTTAGCCTAATACTATTATTTAATTTATTGCTATAAATAATTCATGTTTTTAAAATAAACAAAAAAAACCATCTTGAAATATCTATTTATTTCAAGATGGTTTTTGAATTATTACTCTTCGTAAATATATTATTTTTAAGATACGACTCCTGAAATTATAATTCCTATAGAAATCATAAAACCAGCTATAACTATAGCAACTGCAATATTTTTCTCCTTTAATTCTTGATTAAAATCAATCTTAGTTAGTACTTTATCAAAAAAGCAGTATCCAAAAATCAGCAATATAATACCTATCAATCCAAAAATAATACTAACTACAATATTGTTTACAATACCAGTCATAAATCTCTCCTCCTTATTACTATTTAAATAATTAGCCTTAGCTCATATTCTTCTATAATTGTATATTTTTAATATTGCACTAATCAAATTTAAAGCCTATATTAACACTCAATGTATGTAGCAACACACATTGCATTTTTATCAGTTATAAAATCTCCCATTCTAGTAAATACTCCTGATGGTATATCACCTGTTATATATGTACCTATTACAGGAAACAAGTATTTGCTTTCCTCTTTCATTGTTGAATAAATATTTGAATATAACGGTTTAATATTTATTCTATCTTGAAACACTATATCATCTAATTCTTTACTCATTTCATCATAACTTAACATAACACCTGCTCCTTCCCTTGAAAGATATGGCTTGGCTACATAATCAAAAGAAAGAACATTATCAGGCTCTAAACATGTATATGGTATATATTTCAAAACAAACTCCTCATCATCATGTGAAAAGAATTTTTTTCTAACAAGCTCATGAATAACTGCGAATAGAGCCTTTGATTGAGTTATAAGTGTATATCCAGGATTTATCAAGTACTGTCCCGAACTTAAAGGATCAATTAGTTTTTTCATTTCATCTTCATAAGAAAACCAGTCCAATGGATAATGCCTATAAATGGCATCAATTTCATTCCCATAGAGATAAATTTTATTGTTATTTACTTTCAAATCATATATATTTCCAAAAATCACACTATACTCATTCAATTCCTTTAATATTTCAGCTATTAAATTGCTTGTATATATATCCTCATAATACCAAGAAGTTACAACAGCAATATTTTTAACTTTTTTTATTTTCTTAAGTTCTTCTAATATATTAAAAAATGATTTTTTTATATGCTCCTTGAGATTTACATTAGGGTTTTGATATTGGATATTAAGTTTTTCTTTAATTATAGAATTTAATCCAATTGCTTCAACTAAACCTGCAGGTGTCTCAGAATTAAATTCTAAAATTTTCAAACTTCCATCATTATCAATAGCAAAATCAATTCTTCCTAATGCACAAAGTGATGTAGCACATGAAGTTGAAACTAATTTATAAAGTTCTTCTGGTATACCTAGTATAGGCCCGAAAAGTTCTATTTCTTTTTGTATATATGGATATATTTTTTTTAAAATCTCACAAAACTTACTACTTACTGAAAGCATTTCTTTATAGGCACATTCTTTTAAAATTAGTGAGTTCAATGATATGTATTCATAAATATTTGTGTAAGCTCCTGTGAAATTATATTTAAATACACTTTCATCTATTATTTCATTCCAAATTTCTTTTCTATTTTTAGGATTAAATTCCTTTATATAAACCGGGAAATTTTCAACTCCTATTGGGCACATCCATGTGTAATCATCATTAGTTAGAAGTTCTCTACTCCATCTAACCAAAAGTCCCTCTACTTTATAATCCATTATATAAATACCAAAGTTTCCAAAGGCCAAAACTGGAATATTCATATTATTATTCCCAGGCGCATAAGTATATTCTTGTCTAATATTTATCAACTTCTGCTTTACATGTACTTTATTGCTTTTAAATACAGTTTTAATTTTATTTTCCCACATTTCTTGTGTATAAAGCTTACCTATGTAAACCTCTTGACTATATCGACCCAAGGACGATTTAACAACATAGCTGTCCTTATTGATTATTACATCTTGTATATCATCCTGATTTAGTATTTCTGTGTACGGAATACATTTTGTAATTATTTCTTTATCCCTAATTGAAAGAAGC
Source organism: Clostridium sp. YIM B02569 (assembly GCF_022320765.1). NCBI lineage: Bacteria > Bacillati > Bacillota > Clostridia > Eubacteriales > Clostridiaceae > Clostridium > Clostridium sp. YIM B02569. The sequence continues at coordinate 4,607 of NZ_JAKJJX010000047.1, forward strand.
TTTGAATCAGATTTAACTAGATTCCATAAATAAGCGAAGAAGCCTTTTGCCTGAATAGCAATTACTCTAGGATCGTTAATTAACAATAGATTCCCGCAATCAACACAATTCAATATTTCACTTATATTAGAAATTTCATAAAAAAATTCTGTAGGAAACAATCTTAAAATTATTTTAAGATTAAAATTAGAATATGCATAAACATATCCATCTCTTACAGATAAATTATTGGGTCCAACTTGTACTATGTTAATATTAGTATCTTTCAAAATATGTTTAAAGTAATAACTGTGATGTAATTCTTCATAATGACACGGATCCATCAAAAATCCCACATCTATTTTTTCTTTCTCCATCTCATATTCTTTACATATTTTTAATAATTCTTTAACTACATTATTTATAAAACTAACATTTATATTTCCATCAAAACTACATTTACCTGCTAAATCAATTTCTTTTTGACCACAAGGTTTATCATAATTAAATTCTGCAAAATAAATATCCCCATCAACGTCTCTAAAAGTATCATATCTGGCCCAAAACATCGGAGACATTGGGCATTTCAAGTTAAATATTTTTTCTTTAAACATGAAATCATCAAAATAATTCAATAACTCACTATGCCCTTCCTTAATGTTCTTAAGTACATTTAATGAAATTCTATTTATTTCTTCACTATAAAACACCATTTTTTCATAAGTTGATTTATCAAAATAAAACGGTATTTGCGAGTGAACATACTCTTCACCTAAAGAACTCACCATATAGTTATTAAATAAAACATCTTCAGTATAATTAATCTGTTTTTCCATAGAGTAATCCACATCCTAAATAATTTCTTTACATACATAAAGATACTTAAAATTTTAATTATCTTATCGCTTATCCTAACTTGATGAACTTCCGCCCTTTGATCCAGAGTATCCTGATGATTTACCAACTGACGAATCTGATATGCTAGCTTTGCTCTTGCTAGAAGAGTCACTATTTATAGATGAACCACTGCTAAAACTATTCCACCCTCCAACGTGCCCACCGCCACTATAATTAGAACCATTTCCATCTTGGTTTTCGTCATCTTCTTTTTGAGGGTTGTAACAGCCTGTAAATCCAAGCGGTCCACTTACAAAAAATGCAGCAGCTACCGCAATGGATAATGCTTTCCTCTTATTTTTCTTTACTATCTGCTTGAAATCTTTCATTATCCTCTCACCTTTATCACTTCTACTTCTATATCCTCATTTATAAAATTTATATAATCCTGTAAGTCATCTTTAATCTTATTTATAGTCAAAATAGTTATTTTAGTGTATCCAAGAATTTTTAGTATATCCGCACTTGGAAGATCATCATCACTTATTCCATATTGATTATTCAATTTATCTTTCAAGTCATCACTCTTCCAATTATCATTATACCTATCATACGGTATCAGCATAATAAACTTTTCAGTACTTATTTTCTTTAAATTCAAACCATTATTTATCAATTTATTAATATTCTCTTTTGTCCCTATTATTCCAAATGGATGGAATAATAAATTAATATTTAGAATCGGTTTTATAAAATATTCATTATTTAATAAAAACGCTAAATTTAAAATCTCATCAATAGGTAAATCAACAATCAAAAAATTATTCTCGCTGCAGTTTTCCACTATTATATTCAATGCACCTTGATTGCATTGACATGTATTTTCTTCTTTTAATATGAAATTATCATAGGTTTGAAGGGAAACAAACGGTGTACTTCTGAAGAACCCTTGAAATGGCCCTAAATTTGACTTCCATATTCTATACACCTTTCTTAAATCTATATCTTGTAGATACATATAATCCTACCTTTCATATGTTACTGCATAAATTCCACATAAAGATATGCACTGCTTAAACCCCTCTTGAGTTATAAAGACTAAGTGACTATCTGTGGATTCACTTTCACATACTTCTCCCATAATAGTAATTTCCGGATTAGAGTTTTGCCAAGAATTAAAATTTGAATAAATATTGATTTCTCTAGCATACGATAAAAAACCATATGAAAGTTTATAAACAATCGCAAAGTTGTTTCTCAACGAAAGTATTTGCCTATACTTCTTGAAGTCTTCCAATGTATCAATAACTAAAACTCCATTGTATATAGAATTCACCTCGCCCTCCAAGGTCTCAGTTGGTTTATCATCAAACCACTCATTATAAGTCCTATAAATAAAAATCTCCATTATTTACTCCTCATTTACTTTATAATACTAAATAAATATTACTCATATCTATCATCACTTACATGTCGTGCTCTGCACAGATCATTACACAAATTTACAAATTTAATAATATATATCTGAAAACTCAATACTTATCTTTTCTACTTTACTTTCATATAAACGTCCATCTGATGATAGTTTATCTTCAACAAATCTAACAGGCAACTTGACTATAAATTCGCTTCCTTTTCCAAATTCACTAAAAGCCTTAATATCTCCATTATGCATATCTACAATAGATTTTACAAGGGATAGCCCTATACCACTGCCCTGGCTATTGCGCGCAAGTGTTTTGTCTATTTGTCCAAATCTTTCAAAAATCATATTTAGTTTATCCTTCGGCATTCCAACGCCATTATCTTTAACAGATATTACAATATTATCTTTTTTATCATACATATTAACCAATATCTGTCCTCCTTTATCAGTAAATTTAATAGCATTAGATAATAAGTTTAACATTATCCTTTCAATTTTATCCAAATCGATTGCCATATCCTTTTCTTCCACATCTGTATCAAATATTAAGTCAATCCCCTTATTATTTGCATAATCTGCAACTGATAATGTTATATCTTCAATGACACTTACAACATTATAGTTTTGGAGATTCATTTTAAAGTATCCAGAATCAAACTTTGATATGTCAATAAGATTATTTACAAGTCTTACAAGCCTATAGCAATTTTGTTTCATTGTTTTTAAGTATTTACCTGATTCTAACTTATTTTTATCATTGCCTGACAATGATAAGATCTGAACAGCACCCAGAAGTACATTCAATGGTGTTTTAAGTTCATGGGATATATTAGAAAAGAATTCTGTCATCATCTTATTAAGTTCTGTAGCCTTACTTATCAATTTTTTGTTTTCCTCGATGTTACTTTCTAAAAGTTGTATTTGCCTTCTTGAGGTAATATCCCTAAGCATGACCATAGCAGAAGGTTGTCCTTTATACATACAAAAGCTATTTGTAACTTCAATGTCCACAATTTTCCCATCAAGTCTCAATAGCTTGCTTTCAACAAATGGTGTACTTAATTTATTACATATAGCATTATCTATTCTTCTATAAACTGCACCTTTAGCTTCATCTGTAATTATTTTCTCAATATCTATTCCTATGATTTCTTCAACCTTTTCCGCTCCCAAGAGTTCAGCCATTTTCTTGTTCGCAAATATAAACTTATTATTACTAATAACAAAAATTGCATTGTCAGAGTTGTTTATTATCATATTAAGACATTCTTCATTATTAAATATTATTTCTTCAAATAATTTCGCTTTATTATCAGCCGTATATAAATCACTATTCATAAGATTATATGGCTTTCTAAGTCCCGTCTCTACAACTCCTTTGTATAAAAAATATGCAGCCAAAATCATTATAGTATGTCCTATTATAGTGGTAAATTCTGACGGAACTACATAACTTACAAAAAACATTTCGCATATTCCAGATAATATAAGAAAACATTCAAAGCATACAAATAAATACTTATCAATATTTTTTCCGAATATAAAAAATACAGTAGCAATTATTAAAAATGCAGTACACAATACATATTCACTAACTATTTTGAAGGAGGTCAACCCCACATTTTCCACATAGCAATCTGGAAAAACTTTAAATATACATATTGACGATATCAAAAATACTGTTATGCAAAAATAAGCAATGAATAATGCATACGGATTTACATTCCTTTGTGGGCTTATTTTAAATATTATTGCAATCAAGCATGTAAAAGCACCCATGTATCTTGAAGCAATCCAAAATTGAGTTGCTATCTTTAATCCATCCATACTGCTTAAAAAGGGCATTCCAGTATAAGTAAGCGTATGGAATATTCCTAGCACTGCTACAAAAAAGTATCCAATTCCCAATATTAATAAAAAGTTGTTCTTATTAATTCTATAAGTATTAAAAGAAAATACAAATACTACTGCAAAAATAAAATTAATAAATAACTCAATTCCAGTATGAAAAAATAAATTACTATAGTTGTTCATAATGATCAGAAATGCCATAAAAATAAAAAAAAAGCTCCATTCTATCAACAACTCAAATTTGATAGATTTTGAAAGCCTTCTAATTCCTCCTGTACTCACAATGTGTACCTCCTTATAAACGTTTCTTAATAAAATTATCTTTAGATTTGTTTAATCATCTCACTATTCTTTATTTTACTACTTATACATAAATATGTAAATGTATTCGTTGCTATAAGAAAGCTCTAAGAGCTTTATAACTTCTTTTAAAAAGTTATATATAGGCTCCTCTAATCATAAAATATCTCATGAATATCATATTCTTCACAATAACTCTATATACTGTAAACTTTATAAGTTAGAGCCTATATACATTTTTATTAAACTTCCTATAAATATATCCTTTTATTAGCTTTCATTTTTTGCATACCATTTTCTTATGATTTCAACACTTTCATCACTTGGATAATACTTTTTATCATCACTAGTTTCACCTATTGCAAATATAGAGAATCCAAGATTCCAAGATTCATTTTCAAAGACACTTCTATATGCTTCAAAGCAATTTGCCTGTTCCTTATTATTTACAATATTAGAGATCAACGGATTATGTGGTTGAACAGAAGCCTTATTAGTTCTTGGAAAACCTAATTCTCCAAAGAAAATTGGCTTATTCCATTTATCATAGAAGTTTTTTACTTCCTGCTTTATATTTTGTTTTCTATCATATATTTGGGTACGCTCTAATGAACTTATTAAATTTTCTACAATATTAGTATCATTAGAAGTAAGTTCAAAATAAGATGCTATAGAAATGAAATCTACCTTTGAAAATATTTTATTATTTAATTTTTCATTATACTTATCTGTAAATTCTGGTGAGAAATCTTTCGCTGTAACCCAAAAATTTGTTCTATAAGTTAATAAACCTTTGTAGCGATCTCTAACATAATCAACCATATCACACATTTTCTGCTCATTAGATTCCATATACACAAAACTAGTCCCTATGTTTAATGCGTCAACATGGTATGGTATAGCTATATCTTTAATTAAATTTCCCAAAACATTATTAGTCCAGTTATTAAAAAACTCATCTATATTATCTGGTTTCCATTCTGTTTCTCCTGTACTTCCGTTCTCAATCCATGGATAAGGTTCTAATATTATATTTATTTTCTTCCATCTTAATTTTTCAAATAATTCAATAGCCCTCTTTTCACTTCCTTTATCTATTGTCATATTACTAGAAGTTCTACTATCTATATTTATAACTACTGGAACATTTAAAGTATTCAACTGCAATTTATCTATATCTTTAAGTACTTGATCTATATTATAGTCAGTTGATAAATTCCCAGATTTAATTTTTGTTTGAAATTTTGAATTTAATGTTTTTCCCTCTATTTTATTAATCATCTCATTAATAAATCCTCTTGACTCTATGTTAATGTTATAAGCATAAAAAGCAAATGTAATCATACTTAAAGTAATAAATATTAATACTCCTCTTTTAGTCATTTTACCACCTACTCTATCGGTTAATCGTATATTATTTCCATACACATTCATTACTCAGTTTGCGTATTTCTTGAATTACTTTTCCAAAAATTTCAATAACAAGGAAAACTCTACATTATATTAATAATGCTAAGACTTTAATCTCTAAATATATTGACATAACTTTTTTAAATTATTTCATTATTATTCCCCCAAATAGGGGTGATTAAAAATTTATTGTCTCACTATAGAATTTTTCATAAATTCGTGCACCACAATCTTATCCACAACGAAAAAAAATATAATTACTAACAATAATATAAGTAATATATGTTTAAAATTAATTTTATTTTTCATATCACTATTCACCTCACAAATATATGAATAATATACTTTAATTATATACTTATTTATGTATACCATCCATAATCATCTAAATTATAGTGTAAATTATATGCTTTAATTAATATCATACTTATATTCTTTTAACTGCTCTGTCTTATGATGACCGCATGACTTATGCTCATAGCAATGACTACGGCAGGTAAATAAAAAAAAGGTGCACTGACAACCCATACACCAATAAATAATATTAAGCTTTTGAAATACTAAACTTATGCCTTTTTAATTTACTATTCTTAAATCACATCTTATATAAGCTCTTAATTCTTTGCAATACATCTTGCGTGTAATCACATTCCATTTGCATATCCTTGTTAATTACTATCTCTATGACAAACCAAGGCTTTATTATATGCTATATTGTTACTTTCTGATATTGTGTAATTGTCTAATAATCTTGGAGACACTATAATATTTATCGTTAGCCTCCGTAATCATTGGTAAATCTATTTTGTTTGTCCGCAACAAAAAACACCAACGCTCTAAATTTCTTTAGGCCGCTGGTATTCCTCATGCTTGGTACACTTGGTGGGATTCGAACCCACGACTTCTGGAAATAAGAGAATTACACCCATATACTTTTATATTGTTGTCAAAGCCTTTTATACTGTCATTTCCTTTTTATTTGAGTACTTTTTCTTTTATCTTTTCCCGTTCTATACGGTGTAAAAAACGGTGTAAAACCTATTCCAGTATAAAATCTTCTTTTTTTCATTAATATATTTTTTCTTATTTCCTGTAAATATTCATTTTTAGTGTACTTAATGTACTATAATAAATAAACCTAGATATATAGCTACTTCAAAGCCATAGTACACAAAATTCTTTCTGTACTATTAGTGTACTTATTGTACTGACATTATTCCCCCGCATTTCCTATAAAATCTTATTAAGCATCTCAACACCACAACGCCCTCAACTATATACAAAAAATCTGTAAAATGAAATTTTAGAAATTATTTTATAATCAACGCTTTTGCTTGGTCTCACCAAATGATCCGCCCTCCTTTCTTAAATTTCATTTAGTGAAAAATTTATAAATAAATGTTGGGTAGTATAAATTTTCTCAAAAATACCGCAAATTCATTTGAATAATGCGATATTTTAACTAGTTATTTATTCTTACTAATACACTATATTAGAAGTTAAACAAAATCACTATTTAGGGTGATTTTGGAGTGATAGTTACTTCACCACCACCAGTTACTACAAATATGTACTCAGACGTCATCGGTATTGTATCGACATTTAATGAACCAGGGTCTAACTTTATATCTTGAATTGGAATATAATCTTTATCGAAAATGAATACACGAACACTATCGGTCTTTGAAATATTACTAACACTATAAATATTACCTGATGAAATATTAAAATCAGACAAGTTGTAAATACCTTGCTTAAATGTGCCAGAAACTGCAAATGTAGATTTTAGTCCGATTATATTAAAGAATAAGCATAAAAAAATTAAGAATAAGATAGTAAACTTCTTCATAAATACATCCCCTTTAAATTAAAGCGTTAAACAAAATCACTATTTAAGATGATTTTGGATTAAGATATACTTCTCCTTTACCAATTATTAAAACGATATAGTTAGGCTTGATAGGTACTGTATCGAGTTTTTGTGTACTTGGTCTTAATCGTATTGATTCCATTACAACTTGATTTTCATCTAAAATATATAGATACATACCCTCGGTATTAGAAATATTTTGAATAGTAAAAATACCAGTCTTTGAAAAATTAAAATCAGATAATTTATAGATACCTTGGGTAAATATATTTCCAACTGCAAATGCAGGTATTAATCTAATTACACTAAAGGTTAAACATAAAAAAATTAAGAATAGGATAGTAAATCTTTTCATTGTTCACCCACCTTTCGGTTTTATTTTACGTAATAAGCATATTAATATTCGTTCATATGCTTTTTTTAATACTTCCTTTTTCTTAAAATTTCATTTAGGGAAAATTGTGTGTCTAAATGGGGGCTGTGTGGTGTCAGTCCATTCAATAAAAAATCCCCCAAAAATAGGGGGGGACATTAATTACACTCTTACTATAAAGTGAGATACATCCTTATCATCGAAACAAAAATGTTGTATACATATATTAGCTAAAGTATTTATCATTGAATTCCATCCTGCTAACTTGTATCTACCTTCTTTAGTCAATAAATTCATCGGAACGTGTGATAATAATTTTTTTTCTTTTTTAGAATGCACAATACTATTCCTATATTTGTACAACTTTTCAGCAAACTTTTTTATACTTATATTATTTAAATCTATGTTGTTCCTGTCTTCCTCATCTAACATATATTTAGAGAAATTGATCTCAATTACATCCTCCATACAATACTTCTCTTTTAATTCTATTAGTAATCGTTCTAAGCATTCAACTTCTTTATTATGACCATTTACCGTTATTCTATCATTTGTGTAGAAATACTCTAAAACTTTATAGTAGTATAAGAAAGCAGTTTCATCAATTCCAATAAATGCTTGATTATAAAAAGCTAATGGTTCTATAAATCTACTCTTAGGTAAATTTAAAATGCAATTAGTCTTTTCGTAATCATAAGAATCGGAATAATGCTTAAATTCCTTTTAAACTCCAAATTTAATTAAGGCTTCTCCGTCTACTTGATTATATAAATTATTAATAAAAAGAGCTTGTTGTAGGTAATCTTCAAGGGGTTTTCTATTAACATTCTCTAACTTTATTGTTTTAAAGTATTCCCACCCCCAATTAATAAACCTTTTAAATATAAGTTTAAATATAGGGCTCGGATTTGATATTTTAATATTAATATTATCAATATTAAATTCTAACGTAAGACCTTTTTTTAATAAATTTCCGTCCTGATCCCTAGGAATTGTTCTACTTTCTTCCATTATAAATTCAGCTTTTTTGCCTCTTATATTATGAAAACCTATCATACCTCTGTATTCGTATAAAGTTGATTTATTGTACCAAGTCTCTAGATTTTTATTTTTCTCATCCATGTAACAGTTGTTTGCTGATAATTCCCAAAACCAATCATCGCAGCTATGTTTCAATCTATTTAATATTCGTTTATATCTTTGGATTAAATCCTCATCATGAATTTCATATTTTTCAAATAATTTATTAAATGAGATTTTTATTTCAACTTTATCGATCTTATTTTTAATTTTTATATGCTCAATATTTATATCACTCACATAAATATCTCTATAATATTCCTCATCACTAAAATATTTTTGTATTTCACTTTTTATTTCTGATAATACATAATTAATCTCATCCATAACACACTTAATACCATCCTTTATCTTATAATAATTATAAACCAATCATATCACATTATCCCAATATATACCATTATATTCATTGTTCTGTATAACTTGTATATACAAAAAAGATGTATGGTTTCCCATACACCGATTAATATCTTATTAAGTTGTTGCAGTAACTAAGCTTATACCTTTTTCGTTTACTATTCCTAAATCGCATCTTATATAAATTCTTAATGCTTTTATCATTCTTTGAAATCCGTCTTGAGTGTAACCCCACTCCATTTGTATATCTTTATTAACTCCTAACAACATACATTCTCTATGATAAACTAGCGCTTGATTATCTGCTATGTTATTACTTTCTGATATTGCGTAATTGTCTAACACCTTTGGAGGTACTATATATTGACCGTTAGCATCTGTAAGCATTGATAAATCAGTTCCTACGGTTGTATTATACACTATGTCACTAGGCTCTATATTCGCTCCCTTAGTTGCTCCTACGCCCTTAATAAGCATATTATAATCAACGTTGCCAGTATGAGAGACTTTATTTATATTTTCATGTGCTGTAATACCTTTGATCTCTGCTCCTGTTCCAGTACCATATAATAAGTTCTTATCTAATGCAACGGCAATAGCTTTTGAACAAGCATTCATTAATACATCACTTATATTAGCACTTGCAAGTAATTGCTCTGTTACTGGTACATACATAGCTAAAGTTTTACCCTCTAATTTAACACCTATGAACTCCGTTGAACTCTCTGGAATTAAATCTCCTTCGGCTACGAATGACGCTGACGCATCTTTTGAAATTCTAGCAACTGTTAAATTATTATTCTCCATTACTGTAACTGGTATCTTACCAAATATCGCTGATTGTTCCCTTGCCTTGTCTAATATTTGATTAGCTAATTTTTGTGGAATTACAACCGATCCTGTGGCTGAACTCATATCTCTAAGATATTGTGCCCCTTCACCTGTCTTTTCAATTCCGCTCATGGCTCTGACTAATTTACCTATGCTTAAATTAACATCCTTACCCCTAGTTTCAATATCGATCTTTTCGCCTTCTTTAAATACTCTTAATTCCTTATCATCTGTAGTGTACCCCTCTTTTTTCTTCCCAGGTACCCATTCAATATGTTTTCGTTGTTCTTCTTCGATCTTTAAAGTTTCGTCAATGGATTTTATTTCTCCTTTAATATCATTAAATCTATTTATTTCATTTACATTCAACGCCCTTTTTTCTTCTTTCGCTTTATCGGTTAAAGCCTCCATTTCTTCTAAAAGATCATTTCTCTTTTCCATTAATGGTGGCAATGCTCTTGTTTCTAATACTTTTATCATTGGTATAAAGTCCTCCCTAATTATTACTTTCTATTTCTTCGACTATTTCTGAATCTAGATCTTCAACGTAAAATGATATTGTTTCCCCATCTATCATGTTTTCTAGCTTTTCTGTTAATTTTTCAGTTCTTAACTCTTTCATAGTTGTACTATCCTCCTTTAATTCTGTTTTAAATTCTTCTTCTTGTCCTAAAGCCTTACGTTCCCAGTATTTTTCTTGAATTTCTTTAATTTTTTCTTTATTATTCTTTCTATACTCACGCATATATGCGTTTCTTTTTTGCTTTGCCAATTCAGTCATGCTATCACACTCCTAATAAATATATAAATTTAAGCCTATAGAGAAAATCCCCTATAGGCTTATGATTGAAAAAGGAAAACACCATATGTTAAATGTTGTGAAAGATCAAGGAAACATTCCTTAAAAGATCTCATAAAGATTTATTATCATAATCTTTATATTAATATATTACCATCTTTTCAACCTATAAAAGCGGCAGAAAAGTCGCAAGAAAGTGACGAAAAACTGATCAAAAATTGATCTAGTTTATTTAGTATTCTTCGATTGAATCTACAACATGTAGATTTATCAATCCCAAGTGTCATTCCTATTTCAATCCATGACTTTTTTGGCTTTGAAAAATATCTTAATTCGACTAACTTTAATTCTTCGGGTTCTAAACTAGTTAAGGCAACTTTAATTAATCGATCTAATTCAATTAACCTTTGTTTTTTACTTTGCAATATTTCTAATAGTTTCTCTCTTTTAATTACTTCACTCTCAACACTACTCGAAAATGCATTTGTAGGGCTTGATCTTTCTCCATATGATACTCCCGCTATACCTACGTCATTTATAATTGAATTAATATGTATATCTAAGCTTTCTATTTCTAACCCAAAATTTTTGTAGTTATATAGTGTCTTTTCAACTTCTTTCATTCTTACCTTATGTGATATTTTAAATCCAATCATATTCTTTTGTTTATTTATTGTTATTGTCATCTTTTGTATTCCCCTTGCTATTTTAATTCCGTTAGTTATAATTTCTTGACATAGCATTTCATACAAGGTAAACTTATATTGTCAGATATAAGTAGTGTTTCAATGTTTTTGAAATGCTATTTTTTTATTTAAAATATTTTTCTGTATTTCTTACTAATTCTAAATCGTCAACTTCAATGCTTAGATAATATCTAATACTATTACTTACTTTTGAATTGATTCCAAAGCTTTTAAATTGCCTTCCTAAATGAGTCGGATTCATTGGCATTATGCTATTTAATATACACCAATCTTTATAATTCTTGTAGACCTCACCTATAGGGATTCTAATGTTTTTATTGTGAATTTTTTTTATCTTTGCTTTAAAAAATGCGTATGCCGAATCGACTTCTTCTCTATATTCTTCCATCTCCTGTTCTGCTAATTTACTTACTGTTACTTTCCAATTATTTTTTTTCACTCTATCTAAGCCGTAATATGCCCAAGTAAACACTATATCTAATTCATTTTTAATTATCTTATCTGCAATCTGAGGGTCTTTTATTTTATCTCTAATACCATTTATAACCTCTCGTTCAGTTCCAAATGAATTATTAAATGGAATTATAATAGGTCTTCTGAAAAAACCTGTTGATTTATCTGAGGCACTAGGCATCCTGTTAAGTCCAAAAAACATGGTCATATTAAAGCCTAATCTAACTAAATCTTTATTTTTTCTATTAACTGTAATTGGTTCTCCACAACACATTGACTTAAAAGCCTTATTAACAGTTTTTCCGCTAAGTTCATCATCACGAACTATATTAACATGCTTTCCTTCTGCTACTGATATTGCAAACGTTTCTCCAAAATCACCCAATCCAATGCTACATACATGTTTGTTATCATCAATTAAAGCTTCTTGAATATCAAATGCAACGCTTTTTCCATTACTACCTTCTCCCTTATATATAAAACAATTTTGAACTTCTTTTGCGTGAGGTGATAACATAAGCCCCCAACTCTCTTGAAGTGTTTCTAAGCTATCTTCATCCAACGTACTATATAAAAATTTTTTAAAATCTGATTTATCAAATAGTTCTTTCCATCTTTCATAGTCTTCAATAAAATTAGCTTTGAACTGAACTTCTGTTTTATATCTATGGTTATGCTCTAATAACTCACCATTATTAATATGAATAATCCCATTCAAACAATTAATATAATTCTTTTCATCATATATTTCTTTTGCGTCTTCACTAATTAACATTAATGATTCTGCAAAGTTTTTTGCTTTCCCAGGCGTCATATCCTCATCATTTACTGCATAATCAAAATACATTCTTTGCACTTCTCTAAATTCCATATATTTATAAAAACCTTCTTCATTATCATACATAAACCATAAATTACCCTTTAGATAGCTTGGCCGTTCTTGAATTATGTATTTAGCTAACGAATGACAAATTACATTACCTTTTTCATTACAATAAGATGGATGCAATCTTTGTGCTATACTTCCAATAATACTTTGAACTTCATTATCATCCAAAGGCGGATTACATTTAAGCAAGTTTAGCCCTTTTGCAATTGACATTATTGTTGTAATATCTCTTATACTTGATTTACTTACTATTCCAATAACTTCTTTAAAAAGTTCTTGATTTCTAGTCCCCTCTTTATATGTATAACCAGTACTTAAAGTTGTTGATTCAACTGTTTTAATTTTAACTGAATTATCCAATTGCATGAACCTATCAAACAATCCTTTTGGCATTTCATTTATATTAGTATCATTTATTATTGTATATTCTCTGACTTTTCCACTTTTTATCTTTGCTTTACTACCAGGTAATACAATCAATCCTCCGTCAGTTCTAATATCAATACCACTTGCATAATTAGGCTTATTTTTTAGCCCTTCTTGATATTTAAAATATAAATGCTTTCCACCGTTAGGTGTTCCAACTGTAAATGTACTCTTTATTTGTTGCTTATCATCTTCAGTAAAGTCTTTTATTAAATTTTCAAATACCTCTATACCGTCAATTGAGTTTTCGCCATGGTTTCTATCTAAATCCACAACCATAATATTGCTATTCTTTCCTGTTAGAATAGAAAATCCAGTGACACTTTTACTTGATGAAATTTGAAAATCTTCGAGTGATTGTGCATCTTTTATCCAATTTTCCTCATTGCCCCATTTTACTATCGGTCTTTTAGAATAGTTGTTCAATTGAACCATTGGAAATAAATTTTTATTCTCTATAGTTTTAAAAATAACTTTATCCATCAATTCCCCCACTTTTTATCTACATTGTTTATCTGCCCATTCTTGGAGCTTATCTTTATTAATATAAAATTTAGTCCCGATTTTAAATGCCGGAAAGTTCCTATCTTTTAATAAGACTTCATACATTGTATTTCTTCCAACGCCTAAGATCGGCATTGCCTCCTTTGGTGATATTACTATTTTATCTTCTGTTTTATTCATTAGCATACCTCTCCTTAATCTAACTTAAAATTTATAGTCTTCTTTTTATAACAAATAAGAAACTTCAATATCCAAAGCTAATGCAAGTTTCTTTAATAAGCCAACTTGTACTGTGTCAATATGACCGTTCTCTATTTTAGATATTACAGACCTGCATACCCCTGACTTACTGGATAAATCACACTGAGACCACTTTTTTCTAGTCCTAAATAATTTTAAATTCACTTTACCACCTCCATTTCGACCGTATTGTTATTTATAATATACACCGCCATTGTGAACGTGTCAATAATTTTCCTGTATTTTTATATAGCCATTTTGAATGTGCTGTTATATAATGTATTCGAGGTGATTATTATGGACTTTGGAAAGAATATAGGAGATCTAAGACGCGACAAGGGATTAACTCAAGAAGAATTAGCTAATGCAATAGGTGTTGCAACTAGCTCTATTCAAAATTATGAACTTAACAAAAGAAAACCTAACTATGAAACATTAAATATGATTGCACAAATTCTTGAAGTATCTATAGATGAATTAATAAATGGTCAATCTTCCGCATACATTAACAAATTAAACCGTGAGGGTGCAACAATCAAAAGAGATTTATCCGAATTATCAACCTGGCAGTTAATAACTGAGTTAAATAGTCGTGAAGACTTTCCAATTAAAATAGAAATTAAAAAATAGATTTTAAGAAAAGGTGAGTATATGGCAAAAACTAATTATCTTAAAAGAACTATCAATGGTAAAGAATATTATTACTTTAGATTGAGACATAATAACTTAAATAAACCCAAAGATGTATATGCAGCAACTGTCAAAGAACTTGATCAAAAAATACGAAAAATTAGAAATGAACTTGAGAATAACATTATTAATAATAAGGAGGTCTTTGAAACTTTTTTTGCTAACTGGCTCTTTGATGTAAAGTTTTTAACTTTAAAGCCTTCTACTAAGGAAAGGTATGAAATAATTTATAGAAACTATATAAAAAATAGCCCTTTATCTAAAATTAAGATTAAAGATATAACCTTAACCGATATCCAGGAGTATTATAATGCACTAATTAAAAGAGGTTCAACTGTAAGTTGTATATTAGCATTAAACAAACTAATAGCTCCATGCATCCGATATGCTTATAATAATAGCATTTTAATTAGAGATTTCACTGGAGCCATTGTACTCCCTAAAGAGAGCGAAGAAACTAAATTGAATAAGGCAAACAAAGTTCAACCATTTTCTTTAGATGAACATCGACGGTTTATTACAACTATCAAGGGGCATGAATTAGAAATGTTATTTCTCACTGCTCTAAATACTGGTATGCGTCAAGGTGAATTATTTGCTCTTACATGGAATGATATCAATTTTCAAGGATGCTATGTCAGTGTTAATAAAACTGCAAAGAACGTAGCTGAAGTATCGAGAGAAGGGCGTGAACCTTCAAAAGTAATAATACAAACGCCTAAAACAGTAAAGAGTAATAGACGTGTATCGATTCCTAACGCATTATCAGAACAACTTAAGCAGTACAAATTAAAGCAGTCAGAATATAAATTAAAACTTGCTAATTTATACGAAAATAACAACCTAGTATTTTGCACTATTGATGGTAAATATTTGGATAGCAGTAATGTAAGAAAAAGATTTAAGAAAATAATTGATACTATTAATTCTAATAAAAGTGACGATTCTAAAATAATAAAAACTAGAACATTCCATGATTTACGACATACTTATGCAACACGTCTTTTTGAACTTGGAGAATCTCCCAAAACAGTTCAAGAATTATTAGGACATAGTGATATCTCTATTACTTTAGATACTTATACTCATGTGCTCGAAAATATAAAAGTTATGGCTACATCAAAATTAAATGACCTATATATATCCATGAAGGCTAAATAAGCCTTCTTTTTTTATTCTTTTAAAAAAGTACACTAAATTTTATAATTATTTAGTGCACTTAATTCATCTATACCAGTATTAGCAATGCTTTGCATCTTTCAGTACGCTAAGTACACTATTTTTAGAATAGTATGAGTTTATGATACTACTATTTTAGATAAAAGGTGTAAAAATTTTTATACGGTGTAAAAAGTGGTGTAAAATCAAAATACCAACGATTTAAATTTCTCTAAACCGTTGGTATTTCTCATGTTTGGTACACTTGGTGGGATTCGAACCCACGACTTCTGGATTCGAAGTCCAACGCTCTATCCAACTGAACTACAAGTGCATATTCATTTTTATATAAATAAAAACAACTGAAAACAGTTGTTTTTTGGAGCGGGTAGTGGGAATCGAACCCACCTTTCCAGCTTGGAAGGCTGGAGTATTACCGATATACGATACCC
>NZ_JAKJJX010000048.1:0-20716 GCF_022320765.1 Clostridium sp. YIM B02569
ATTAATTTTACTAATTCATCTCTAGATAAAGACATAGCCTGTGCTCCCTTCATTTGATAATTTATTATATCATCCTAATGAAGTTTACACAGACTATTTTACACTCTCCTTAAAATCTAAATATGTAGAAGAAATTTATTTCCTACTAGTCTCTAACTAAAATTAGATCAATAAGTTATATTCAAAATCTTCATTAAAGACCACTTGATTATAACCTATTGATCTGATTATTTTTTATTGCACTTTTACTTCACTTTATTTAATGCTAATTATTCAGCGCGCCTTATTTCTTCAAATTGAGCTATTAATTCTTGTACTGCTTTAGTAAGATTACCAACTATTGCATGGCAACGATTTTCATTATTTAGGTATAATTGTTTTCGTCAATGGCCTGTATCCTATCTAAATATATTTCCGCTTATAATGAGTTTTTGTATCTCATTTGTGCCTTCATATATTTGAGTTATCTTAGCATCCCTCATCATTCTCTCAACATTATATTCTCTCATATAACCATTTCCACCTAACATTTGCACAGCCTCAGTTGTTACGTGCATTGCTGCATCTGTACAAGCTAGTTTTGCTTTAGCTGCAGAAACTGAGTAAGGCTTTCCTTCTTGTTTATCCATGGCAGCCTTATATACCATGTATTTAGCTTGCTCTATTTCAAGCTCTAACTCTGCCATTTTGAAAGCTAAATATTGATTTTTCCATAAAGGTTTTCCAAATTGCTCTCTTTCCTTCATATATTGCTTAGCTACTTCAAACGCTCCTTCTGCTATTCCAAGTCCTTGAGCTGCAACTCCTATTCTTCCTCCATCAAGAGTCTTCATTGCTATTCCAAAACCTTTGCCCTCAGCTCCTACTAAGTTTTCAACTGGAACCTTACAATTTTCAAATACAAGTTCTGAAACTTGTGCTGATCTTATACCACATTTATTCTCAATCTTTCCTATAGAGAATCCTTCGAATTCCTTTTCAACTATAAAAGCTGATAATCCTTTTGCTCCTTTGCTCTTATCAGTTAATGCAAATACTAAGAATGTTTCTGATAAAGGTCCATTTGTGATAAAGCATTTTGCACCATTTAATATATAATACTCACCATTCTTATCAGCTGTTGTTATACATCCACCTGCATCTGATCCTGCATTTGGTTCAGTTAATCCAAATGATCCGAATTTTTTTCCTGACAAAATGTCTGGAAGATATCTTTTCTTTTGTTCTTCAGATGCTGCATTAATTATTCCTCCTGAACAAAGAGAAGTACTTACTGAATATGAAATTCCTAATGAACCACTCACTTTTGATATTTCTTCAACTGCTAAAACATAAGATAAATAATCTCCACCAGTTCCACCATATTCCTTTGGATATGGAAGCCCTATCAATCCTAATTCCCCCATTTTCTTATAAGTGTCTATTGGAAATTCTCCACTTTCGTCATATGCAACTACTTTAGGTTTAATTTCGTTTTCTGCAAATTCCCTTACCATTTTCACTATTTTTTCTTGTTGCTCTGTTAAATTAAAATCCATCTTTTAAATCCCCCTTGTAATGTATATCTTTTTAATTTAAATATAATTTGAATTTTCAATAGGTACCCTATCTTAACGCTTAGAGCCCTTAATTTTATATAAAATATATTTACTCCCTTAATCCCATCAACTTATCATAAAATATTCTTCCATTCATTAGTCTAGGTACTCCATCCATTTTAGGTTTGAAATCCATTAAATCCAATACATCCTTTTTTAGATCTATCCCAGGCGCTATTTCTGTAAGGTATAATCCATCTTTCCTTAACTCAAATACTGCTCTCTCAGTTATATACATAACTTGTTGATCCATCCTTCTTGCATAATCTCCACTAAATGTAATTTGCTCTACATCCTTAATGAATTTTTTAGCTTTTCCTTCTTGTTTAATTTCTAATTTGCCATCTCCTGTTACTACTTTTAAGCCTCCTGCAGTGAATGTTCCACAAAATAACACTTTCTTAGCATTTTGAGTTATATTTATGAATCCACCACATCCAGCAATTCTAGGCCCAAACTTACTTACATTCAAATTTCCATGTTCATCAACCTGAGCTAGTCCTAAAAATGCTATATCGACGCCTCCACCATCATAAAAATCAAATTGATATGGCTGATCTATAATAGCTTCTGGATTTATACTCGCTCCAAAAGCTGTGCATCCTTGTGGTATACCTCCTATTGGACCGGCTTCTACAGTTAATGTCATATATTCACCAATTCCTTCTTCATTCGCAACTAAAGAAATAACTTCTGGTATCCCTATACCTAAATTTACTACCGTATCTTTCTTTAATTCCATAGCTGCTCTTCTCGCAATTATCTTTCTCTCATTTAATGGAGCTTTTTCTACACTGTTTAATGGAATTCTCATTTCACCTGTTACTGCTGGATTAAATGGGCATTCGAAGGATTGTTCATGCTCTTCGGGAGTTGAGATTACAACCGCATCTACATATATACCTGGAATTTTTATAAGACGTGGGTCTAAAGATCCTGCTTCAACTACTTTTTCTACTTGAACTATTACTTTTCCGCCATTATTCTTACAAGCTTGGGCTATTGACGTATCCTCAAGTGTAGCTATTTCTTTTTCTAATGATACATTACCGTATTCATCTGCAAAAGATCCTCTTAAGAAGCAGACATTAACTGGAATTGATTTGTATAATAATTTTTCTTCACCTTCTATATTTATTAGCTTTACTAGATCTTCTTTTGTTTTTTCATTTAATTTTCCACCACTAATTCTTGGATCCACAAATGTATTCAATCCAACGTGAGTTATTGTCCCGATTCTTTTTCCCGCAATATCTCTAAATAATTGAGAAATTGTCCCTTGTGGTAGATTATAAGCTTCTATTTTATTTTCATTAATTAACTTTCCAATTTTCGGTGCTAAATTATAATGACCTGCAACCACTCTCTTAAGTAAGCCTTCGTGGGCATAATGATCTGAACCTTTCCCCTTACTATCGCCTTGTCCTGCTGCATGAAATAAAGTTATATTTTGCGGATGATTTGTTTCAATGAAACGTTTTTCTAAAGCACAACTAAGAGTTTCAGGTGCACAACTACCAACAAATCCGCCAGTTACTAACACATCTCCATCCTTCACTATTTGTACTGCTTCGCGACTTGTTAAAACTTTTACTTTTCTCACCTATATTCAGTCCTTTCAAGATTAATTAACTGTCCTAGCGTCTTAATCTTTTAACATCCTTTAAATAGAGCCTTTCTTTTTTCTATAAATGCACTCATTCCTTCTGTTTGATCATCAGTTGAAAAACATAATCCAAATAGGTCTGCTTCAAATGCATAGGCTGATTCAGTATCCATATTTAAGCCATTATTTATTGCTGATTTAGCCAAGCTTACTGCAAATAATCCTTTTTTCATTATTTTTTGAGCTAACTCAATAGTTTTTTCCATTAGTTCTTCTGGTTCGTAAACTTTATTAACAAGACCAATTCTATAAGCTTCTTTTGCATCTATCATATCTGTAGTAAATATCAGTTCTTTAGCTATTCCTTTTCCAACTAATCTTGGTAGCCTTTGAGTTCCCGCAAAACCTGGAATTATTCCTAATCCAACTTCCGGTTGTCCAAATTTAGCATTGGTAGAAGCTAATCTTATATCACACGCCATTGATAATTCGCATCCTCCACCCAATGCATAACCGTTTACAGCAGCTATAACAACTTGTGGCATATTTTCAATATTAGAAAATACCTTTTGAGCTAGCTTAGCCATCTCTCTTCCCTCTATTGCACTTTTACTTTTCATTTCTGTTATATCTGCTCCAGCTACAAAAGCCTTTTCTCCTGATCCTGTTATGATAACAGTATATATATCCTTTCTTTCTGATATATCATTTATTATTTGTCCTAGTTCCTTGAGTGTTTGTGTATTTAATGCATTAAGTGACTTAGGTCTATCAATACAAATCACTGATATCCCATTTTCTTCCTTTACCTTAATATTTTCCATTTAATATTCCCCCTTTAAGATATATTGTATTTATATTAATATCTTTTATAATTAATATTTTTTGTTTTCGATATAATTTATATGGTGAAATTAAATTTTTAAACTTCAATCTTAATTAAACTTTAGCTTACTAGATTCTTAACTATAAATTTAATATCGCAACATATATTTATCACTCATCACTTTATAGTTAAAGGTTTTCATAGAAACAGACTTTAACTACGTTTGTTTATTATTTCAAATGCATACATCATTAATTATTTTTGCACCAATGATTCCTAAAGTATACTGCTACAACCTAGCTTCTATATTTTCTTCAACAAAATCATCATTCTTATATTTTCTAAATGACTGCTCTATTTCCTCCAATGATTTACCATATGTCTCCGGTGCACATTTATAGATAAATATACCTCCTATAATTGACGATCCTATAAACACTATGAATGCTCCTGACAAACCAAATCTTGCCAATAATATAGGGAATACAAAACCTACTATAAAGTTAGCTACCCATAAAGCAAATGCTGATATTCCCATTCCAAAACCTCTTAATCTTAATGGGAAAATTTCTGATATTAGTAGCCAAGTTAATGGTCCAAGAAATGCTTGGAAGAAAGCTATATAAACAATAGTACACATTATTACAACAAAAGGAAGCATAGATGAACCCTGTAATACGTTTGTAACAACAGATAACGCTGTCATAGCTATAGTAGTTCCAGTTATTCCAAGTAAATATAATTTCCTACGAGGATATTTATCACCAACACATTTTACAAAAAATATAGCTGCTATAACAGACATCAACCCGTTTCCTATATTAGCAATTAATGCCACCTTTGTACCAAATCCAGCTTGTTCCAAAATTGATGTTCCATAATACATCATTATATTAATTCCAGCAATTTGTTGTGTAATACCTATTCCAACTCCAATTAAAACAATACGACGAATCCAAGGAATAGATAAATCAGCAAATGATGCCTTGTCTAAATGCTTTTCCGCTTCAATATTCTTATTTATTTCTTCTAATTCCGCTTCTGCCTCTGCTTTATCACGAATCTGTTTTAGAACTTCTAATGCTTTTGCTGTTTTTCCATTAGATGCTAACCATCTTGGTGTTTCAGGAAGTACCATCATTCCAAACCACAATACAATTGCTGGAATAGTAGCAAGTACTATCATATAACGCCATACACCAGAATTATCTGCAAAAAGGTTTCCTAATACAGCATTTATAACATAAGCTACTAATTGTCCAGTTACAATCATCATTTCATTTTTAGATACTATGCTTCCTCTTAGGTGCATAGGTGCCAATTCTGCTAAAAATGTTGGCACAATAACTGATGCTCCTCCTACAGCTAACCCTAAAACAAATCTAGAAACAATCATAATATTTGCATTAGGTGCAATTGAACAAGTTATAGTTGCAAAAAAGAATATAATAGCTAACATTCTTATTATCTTTTTTCTACCATATTTATCAGATAGACGTCCGCCAATTATTGCACCAAATGCTGCACCTAATGTTAATATACTTGTAACAAGCCCTTCATTCATAGGTGTCAAATCTAATTGATCTGGTCGTTTCATGAAACTTAATGCTCCATTAAACACACCAGTATCATATCCAAATAGCAATCCCCCAAACGTTGATATGATTTGTATTTTCCTCAAATTGCTTTTTTTCTTAATATTATAAGAACCTTGTTCCATTCT
The DNA here is from genome assembly GCF_022320765.1 of Clostridium sp. YIM B02569. Lineage (NCBI taxonomy): Bacteria > Bacillati > Bacillota > Clostridia > Eubacteriales > Clostridiaceae > Clostridium > Clostridium sp. YIM B02569. Next base: position 5,754 of record NZ_JAKJJX010000048.1, read on the forward strand.
AATTCCTCCTTATCTACTTTAAATAATTAGAATCATTCAGAATTACACAAATACTTTTATAATTTATTTTTTCATATTAATACTGTTTTTCTTAATATATTTATAAATGCTTTATTCTGATTTCAATATATTAGTAACTTATACCTATCATTAGTATGGTAACTAGATATATTACACACTCTTTTTTAAGAAATACTAGTTACCAAACTTAATAGATTTTGTTCATTTGAAATCTTTTATGAATTTTAATTTTAAAATCCTGTTTTTTCTTTGATGTATTTTCTAGCTTTCATTGCATATTCAAATGGGTTTGCAATTGCTGGATCCTGTTCTGCTTCAACTAATATCCAGCCTTCATAATTGTTTTCATCCAATATCTTAAATATTGGCTCAAAATCTATACATCCATCTCCTGGAACAGTGAATGAACCCTCTCTTACTCCCATTAAAAAACTCATTTTTTCTTTCTTAACTTTTTCTAAAACGTCTGCTCTTATATCTTTTAAATGCACATGCTTAATTCTATTAGCATATTTATTTAATATTGCAATTGGATTCTCTCCTGAATAAACCAAATGACCTGTATCAAATAATAAATATACTAAGCTTTCATCAGTCATACTCATTAACTTATCAATTTCATCAGTGGTTTGTACTCCAGTCCCCATATGATGATGATAAACAATTTTCATTCCTTTATCTTCTGCTAACCTTCCAAGCTTATTTAGACCGTCAGCTAATAATTTCCACTCTTCTTCATTAAAATAATATTTTCCCTCAAATATTGGGGTATCCATTTCCCCTTGAATACTATGCCCTTGCTCTGATACTACTATAACTTTTGCACCCATTTCATGTAAGAAGTCCCTATAAGCTATAAATTCTTTTTCAGTTTCTTCATAAGGCTTAGTAGTTAAAAATGAACTAAACCAAGCACTTGCTATTTGAAGATTTCTTAAGTCTAATGCTTTTTTTAAAACATTTACATCTTTGGGATATTTATTTCCTACTTCAGTACCTTTAAATCCTGCAAGAGCCATTTCACTTACAGCTTGTTCAAATGTATTTTCTTTTCCTAAATCAGGCATATCATCATTTGTCCATCCTATTGGACAAATTCCTAATTTTACTTTTTCAGTATTAAGCATAACAATCTCCTCCAAAATTCTAATATACTATTTCTGATATCCTAACTGGTCTATTCTCTTTCAATGATTTAGTTGCAGCATCTCCTATTAACACAGCCTTTAATCCGTCATCCGCACTTACTGAAACATCTTTATTGTTAACAATTGCATCTATGAATTCTGTAATCTCATCTGCATATGCCTGCATATACCTTTCTAAGAAGAAAAACAATGGCTTTTCAGCTGCAACTCCATCCTTAGTTGATATCACCGCCTTTGAGATACTATCATTTCCCACAGACACTTGACCAAGAGATCCAAATACTTCAGCTCTTTGATCATATCCATAAGCTGACTGCCTTGAATTATCTATAACTGCCATTGCTCCATTGGCCATTTTTAGAGTTATAATAGCTGTATCAATATCACCTGCTTCTCCTATTGCATTATCAACTAGAACATTACCAGCTGCATAAACTTCTACCACATCACTACCTAAAAGATATCTTGCCATATCAAAATCATGAATTGTCATATCTAAAAATATTCCTCCTGATACCTTTACATAATCAATTGAAGGTGGTTCAGGATCTCTTGAAGTTATTTTAAGAACATGTGGTTCTCCAATCTTCCCTTCCACAACCGCATTTCTTATGGCTTTAAAATTATGATCATATCTTCTATTGAAACCCACTTGATATTTAACATTTGATTTATTAAGTTCATCTATCACTTCTTTAATTCTTGCCAAATCATGATCAATTGGCTTTTCGCAAAATACATGCTTACCTGCTCTTATTGCTTCTATAGAGATTTTTGAATGAGTATCTGTAGATGAACATATAAGAATAGCATCTATTTCTGGATCTTCTAGTATCTTTTTATAATCTTTATATACACCTTGAATCCCAATTTCTCTTGCCCAATTTATTGTAGCTTCATTTAAAAATACATCTGCTATAGCTTTTACCTCTGCATTTTTAACATACTTTGAAATACTTTCTCCATGAACTTTTCCAATTCTTCCTGCACCAATAATTCCAACCTTTAACATAAATTATCTCTCCTTTAATATTTTCTTGCATTTTTAAGTTGATTTTGCCCATCTTCAAAAGCTTCATTAACAGATTTTTTTTCTGATACTTCAGCTAATCCTACATGCCACCATGATTCATATCCATCAGTCATGGTTTTTGGTAAAACTTTAATATCAATTAACGTAGAAATTTTTTGTTTTTTTGCATCAATCAATGCAACTTTTAATTCCTCTAAAGTCTTAGCTGTATATGTTTTCGCTCCGTATCCACTTGCTGCCTTAGCAAAATCTATAGGAATTAAACCTCCATTAAGCTCTTCTGTGTCTTTATTTCTGTATCTAAACTCTGTAGCAAGATTACCTATTCCATTAGACATTTGTAGATTATTAATACATCCAAATCCACAATTATCAAATAATAATACATTTATCTTTTTACCTTCTTGCAATGAAGTAATAAGTTCTGAATGTAACATTAAGTAACTTCCATCACCAACTAGTGAGTAGACTTCTTTGCTAGGTTCCGCAATTTTACACCCTAGACTTGCAGCTATTTCATATCCCATGCAGGAATACCCATATTCCATATGATATGAATTTCTATAATCAGTTTCCCACATTCTTTGAAGATCCCCTGGCAAGCTTCCTGATGCACCGACTACAATCGCATTATCATCAATACATTCTCTAATCAATCCTAGAGCCGATGTCTGAGTAATAACTCCGCTAGTTAATTCTTTAAATTCTTCCAAGCTTCTTTCATTTCTTGATTTTATAATTGGAGTGAAATCTTTTCCATATTTTATATTAATTAGCCTATCCATCTCCTCTCTCCATGCTTGTTTTGCATTTTTAATCTCCTCTTCATATGATGAAACATAATTTTCTTTTTCTAATAAATTACTAAGTTTCTCAATACAGACTTTAGCATCACCAACCACCTTATTGGAATCCAATTTACTTGCATGAAATTTTGATAAATTTATTGCTATAAAATCTACTTCTGGATTTTTAAATAAAGATTTAGATGATGTCGTAAAATCTGAAAATCTTGTTCCTATTCCTATTACTAAATCTGCATCTTTAGCAATTGTATTAGCAGCCAAATTTCCTGTTACTCCTATTCCTCCTAAATTCATATGGTGACTTCCTCTTACAGCACTTTTTCCTGCTTGCGTTTCTCCTATTGGAATATTAAACTTTTCTGCAAATCTTTCAAGTACTTCTCCAGCTTCTGAATATCTAACACCACCGCCACAAATTATTATTGGTTTCTTTCTCTTAGTTATTAATTCAACACATTCTTTAAACTCTTCATCCACAGCTATCGGTCTTGTTATTTTATGAATACGTTTTTTAAAGAAATATTCTGGGAAGTCAAAACTTTCACCTTGAACATCTTGTGGTAATGCTATGCACACAGCTCCAGTATCTGATGGATCTGTAAGAACTCGCATTGCATTAATCATTGCAGACATTAATTGCTCTGGTCTGGAAACTCTATCCCAATACTTACATACTGGCTTAAATGCATCATTAGTTGTAATTCCAATATTATAAGATTGTTCAATTTGTTGGAGTACAGGATCTGGTTGTCTACTAGCAAATGAATCTCCTGGGAACATAAGTAATGGAATATTATTCACTGTTGCAGTAGCTGCTGCTGTAACCATATTAGCAGCTCCTGGTCCTATTGATGTTGAACATGCTATTATCTTTCTTCTATTATTTTGCTTAGCAAAAGCTGACGCAACATGTGCCATTCCCTGTTCGTTTCTTCCTTGATAAACTTTTAAGTTTCCTGGATTTTCATCAAGTGCTTGTCCAAGTCCTAAAACTATTCCATGCCCAAATATAGTAAAGATTCCATCAATAAATCGTTCCTCTTTCCCATCAAATAAAATGTATTGATTATTTAAAAATCTTATTAGTGCTTGAGCTGTTGTCATTTTAATAGAATTCATCTCTTTACCTCCCTTTACTCCTCAGGCCATATTTTAGCATTCTTATTCCAAAGCCATTTATGTTCATCTACATCTATTCTATCTGTCCAAGGATTATTTTCTAGATGCCTAATCATCCAACAATAATACATTGCATATCCTGGAGCAGATGTTTGCGGATGTACATCTCCCCCAATTATTGTTGCAAAGCTATTATCTAGAATCTTGTATGCTTTATCTCCATTTAAGCACAATCCAAATCCTTGTGGTTTATTGAACTTATAAAAGTAAACTTCTGGTTGAGGATGGTAATGTGGAGGATAGCTTGACCATTTTCCTGGATATGTTATAACTTCTCCAATAACCATATTGGAATACGGTGCATTTTTATAATCAAATATTGTTCTTACCACCCTTCTAGCTGTACCATTCCAAGTCCCTTCTCCAAAGATTTCACTCTTACATTCACTTGGTGAATATAACTTTGGTTCAAAAAATCCCAAATTTTCAGTGCTTTGAATTAATATCTCACTATCTTCACTGGCTTCAACAGTAATTCCAACTTTCTTAGGTACATGTAAACACCATGGATCCTCATCAAATACTGATTTTCTTTCAATAGACTTAGAATTTTCAAGCCAATTTATTTTCACTTGTCCTGTCAGAAGTAAAATAGCTATTTCCTTATCACTTTTTAGATATTCTCTTCTTTGATTTTTTTCTAATTTTTCTACCGTTACATCCATTAACATTTCTTTATTTTTACCATTAATTTGACATAATATATTCTCGCCATTTTCCAATCCATCCAAATTATGAACCATATTAACTCCTCCTTTTATGCTCTAGCTACCATATCTCCATATTCTTCTTTTTCTTCTTTTATAAAATTTCTTATTGCTTCCACTGTAGGCATATCTTGTGAGCAACTATGACTAGCCACTAGCATTGCTGCTGATGCACTTCCAAATTCCAATGAATCCATAATGCTCCATCCTTCTAATAAACCATATAGGAATGCTGATGCATAAGCATCTCCACCACCAAATGATTTAAGTAGCTTAACCGGAAATGGCTTTATATTGTATGACTTTCCATCACTAGTGTAAGCAGTAGATCCTTCTTTACCATGCTTAATTACTACTATTTTGTTTCCGTAATCTAACCATCTTTTCGCTGTTTCTTCATCTGAATTTTTCTCTCTAGTAATTAATTTTTCCATTAAATCAAATTCTTCTCGTGAGCCCATTATAATATCGCTTTGTTTTCCAGCAATCGAATAGTATATAGCTATTTCATCACTATTTTTCCAATTATAAGCTCTATAATCCACATCAAATATTACAACTGTATTATTCCTTTTAGCTAATTCCAGCGCTTTCAATGCTGCTTCTCTTGATGGACTTTTGGCAAGAGCTGTCCCTGATATCACTATTGCCTTAGTATTTTTTATATATTCCTCGTCGATTTCATCAACATTCAATTCTAAATCCGCAATTCCCTGTCTATACATTAATATACTACTCTCTGTTGGGCTTGCTATTTCAGTAAAAGTTAATCCTAAATTTTCTCCATTCTTTGAATACTTTATTTGAGATGTATCTATCCCTTCATTATCGAAATAATTAACAACAAATTCTCCAAACTGATCCTTTGATACTTTGCCAATGAATCCAATCTTTTTACCTAATCTTGCAAGTCCAACTGCAATATTAGCTGGTGATCCTCCTAAATATTTTTTAAAAGTGCTACTTTCAGATAAAGGCTTGTTAATATCTATAGGATTAAAATCAATTGCGACTCTTCCTATGGGTACTATATCCATTTTTCTTGCTTTATCAAATTTAATATATTCCATTTATAGTTCCTCCTTATGCTTATTTGAACTTCCAAATATTTCTATATGCTTTTTAACATTTTCGTAGGCAGCCTTAATCTCTGTTTCATGTAATTTAAAATAATCATAATCTTCTAATCTCTTGTTTAATTCTTTTACGCTTTCCTTAACTAAATTAAATGTAGCTGTTGCAATATTTATTTTTTTTATTCCCATTGTCGCACACTTTTTAAAATCCTCCGCTGATATTCCAGATCCTCCATGCAAAACCAACGGTATTGGTATGTTATTTTGTAAATTTTTAAGTACGTCAAACCTCAAATTAGGCTCTCCACTATATACTCCATGAGCATTGCCTATTGCTACAGCCAAAGCATCTATTTCTGTATTTTCAAAAAACTTTTTAGCACTTTCTAACTTAGTCACTTGAATCTCTATTTCTTCACTTCCATCTTCACTGCCACCAACATGTCCAATTTCAGCTTCAACTGATGCATTATATAATTTCGCTATGCTTGATATTTTATTAGTTATTTTTATGTTTTCTTCAATCTCTAAATGTGATCCATCTATCATTACTGATGTAAATCCTAAATCCAAAGCCTTCTTTACATTCTCAATTGTAGCTCCATGATCAAAATGTACTGCTACTGGCACTTTTGAATTTTCAGCAGCTTTTACCATTATTGGACCAATAAGTTCTAAAGGTGAATATTTTAATCTTACTTCTGCTATTTGAAGTATAATTGGAGATTTTAATTCTTCTGCTGCCTTTATGACTCCCATAACCATTTCCATATTAGCAACGCTAAAACTTCCAACCGCATAATTTTCTTTTAAAGCACTTTTTAAAAGTCCTCTCATATCTACTAATGGCATTTCATTTACCTCCAAAGTGCTTTATATATAGAAACAATATCTTCATGTGTAATATTTTTAATTGTATTGCTTGGACTACCGCTTTCAATTGCATCATCAGCCATTTTATCTAAATTATCGAAAAACTTGTTCCGGTCTATTCCATACTCTTCTAATGAAGGTATTTGAAGCTCCTTACACAAACCGTTTACAGCATCAACAAATTTTTTTGAAGCAATTTCATCTGATGTTTCCTCATTAACAATTTTTATATTTCTAGCAAGTTCAGCAAATCTAGAGTAAGCACCGTCTAGTACAAATGTAAGACATTCCTTCAACAACATTGCATTAGATATTCCATGTGCCACATGAAATAATGCACCTATTGGTCTGCTCATTCCATGCACTATTGTTACAGATGAATTGTTAAAAGCAATTCCCCCTTCTAACGCCGCAATAGACATTTGAGTACGTGCTTCTTCATTTTTAGGATCTTTAAATGCTATAGGTAAATATTTAAATATTCTTTTTACAGCAGAAATTGCAAATACATCGGAAAGTGGTTGGGATTTTTTTGATGTATATGCTTCAATTGCATGTGTTAAAGCATCTATTCCTGTCGCTGCTGTAGTTTTTGCTGGAGCTGTCATTGTAAATATAGGATCTATTATTGCTAGCGTCGGAAGTAATGAACTTCCCTTTATAAGCATTTTTACATCATTTTCTGTATCTGAGATTATCGTAAATTGAGTTGCTTCTGATCCTGTTCCTGCTGTAGTTGGTATTGCAACCACTTTGGGTAATTGATTTGTTATCTGTTTTCCCATATAGTCTGATATCTTCCCGTCATTACTAGTCATCATTGCAATGGCTTTCGCCGAATCTATTGGACTTCCTCCTCCAATAGCTATAAGAAAATCACAATTTTCTTCTTTAAATATTTCTACCCCCTTTTCTACCATTAAATCAGTTGGTTCACCATTTATATCACTATATATCTTGTAATAAATTTTCTCTTCCTCTAATATGTTTGTTAACATTTTTACATTTCCTAAACTAACCATAACGCTATCAGTAACGATTAACGCTTTCTTACCTAATAATTTTAGATATTCTTTACTATCGATGAGAGCTTTCCCTCCTGTTAATATTTTCTTCGGCATCATGAACTCATTTGACATTTTAGTCACCCCTCTAACTTTTGATTAACTATTGATTACCTTTTGATTAACTTATTGTTACTTTATGATTCAATTATAAATATGTTTTTATCACTTGTCAATAATTACATATTGGTTTTTGTAACTTTTTTCTAAATATAAAATTAAATTCTATAATTACTTTCACTTTTAAATTCTTTGGTTTATAATATTAAATTAATAATAGTAATTCTATTTTGACTTATGGGAGTGAATTTTAATGCGTTCTAAGAGAATTGATTTAATAGAAAAGTACATATATAAGCATAAAACTATCTCTATTGATAAACTATGCGAAGAATTTAAGATGTCAAAAAATACAATTCGTAGAGATATAGATACTTTAGTCGATAGAGGCGTAATAAAAAAAGTTTATGGTGGAGTAACTGTAAATAGTAGTAATAAGGAACTTTTATCTTTTGAGGAAAGAACAATAAAAAATAATTTTGCTAAATTATCTATTGCTGAGAAAGCATCACAATTTGTTGAAGATGGCGATTCTATTTTCATAGATTCAGGCACAACAACTTTTAATATGATTGAATATTTAAAAGATAAGAAGAACATTACTGTTTTCACAAATAACTTAAATGTCATAGTCCAAGCAATTCCATATGAGAATATTGAAATAATTTGTCTTTCTGGAAAACTAACTAGAAAAACATCTTCTTTTACTGGGTTAACTGCTCCTGATATATTATCAGCTTATAATTTAAATAAATGCTTTATGGCTTGCACAGGAATATCACTTGAAAACGGTGTCACAAATACCTCTCCAGACGAGTATAAAATAAAAAAAGCAGCAGTATCTAAAAGTTCTAAATGCTTTTTATTAGCTGATACCTCAAAATTTGATGTTGTATCTTTGATGACATTTTGTGATATAAAAGATCTTGATTATGTTATAACAAATGATTGTCCTCCAGAAAAGTATGCAGACTATTTTCATAATTATAATATTGAACTTATAGTAACTAATGAAAAATAGAGATAGCAGTTTTTAATCTGCTATCTCTTTCATAAATCTTCTTATTATACATTTACAAAACCCTTACCACTTATTTCACATATATCTTCAATAGATATAAATGCTATTTAAATGCCCTCTTTTCATTGAATCACTATATATATCTTCTCTAACTTTTTCTAAAATCATTTATAGTAATACTCAATTCTAAGATAATCATCACTTATATACTTTGTAATACTAATTTGCAAAAGTCTTTCCATTTAAATTTCAGAAATTATTTCAATCAAATCATTTACTTTATAATCGGCTTCTGACTGATCTATGTAGTAATCTCTTGGTTCTAAAGCTACAACTGTTAGCCCTGCTGCTTTTGCTGCTCTAATTCCTTAATGCTGAATCTTCTACTGCTAAAACTTCTGTTTCCAGTAATTCTAATGCTTTTATAGCTCTAATGTAGATCTCTAAATCTGATATCTTTATTGTATATCCTTTTCAATTTCACTGAATGCAAAAATAAGCTTAATGAAAAGTGTAATTCACTTTTCATCAAGCTTATTTTTTTCTATTTAATTTTTGAAATTCTATTTTAACTCCATCAATTATAATTGTAATAAAAGTAATTATATCTTATTTAATACTTACGGTCCTGAATTCAATCCTATCACTTCTATGATGTGCTGTTGAAAATTCAAAAGGCTGGCCATTGTCTAAAAAGCCCACTTGTTCTACTTCCAATATTGGAAAGTTATTTTCTATTTCTAGATACTCCTGTTCCAACTCATTTGGTAAAATAGCTCGAATAATCCTATGAGCACTTTTTATTTTAAGTTTAAGCTTTTTTTCAATGTAACCATAAACTGAACTCGTTAAAATATCGTTTTTTATGCCAGGTATAAGGCCTATTGGCATATATGTATACTCAATTACATATGGACTATCATCCGCGTATCTAGTTCTTATTACATAATAAACAAAATCATCAGTAGTAATCTTTAGCTTAGTTGCAATTTCTTCCGTTGGGTGAATTACTTCGAATTTTATAATTTTAGATGTTACTTTTCTATCCTTATGAGCTTCTGAAAATCCTTCAAATTGTTTTGCTAGACTTAATTCCTGAACCCCTTCTTCATCAAGAGCTTTTACAAATGTTCCAGAACCTCTTCGCTTTATTACTAACCCTTGAATTACTAGTTCATCAACAGCCTTTTTTATTGTTATTCTACTAACCCCATAATATTCACACATTTCTTTTTCTAAAGGCAACTGTTCATTAGGATTATATTCACCATTCAATATTCTATTTCTTATGTCTTCAGCAATTTCCTCATATTTTGCCATTATATTCACCTTTCTCCTTACGGTATAACTTATATACATGTTTATCATATCATTTATATATTAATTATATCATTTCTATACATCATTAAACACTTAAATTAAGTTTAATTATACAAATTATAAGGCAATTATATATGTTCAATAAAATAATATTTATATATATAAATTATTAGTATCTTTATTCAATTAAAATCTACTGTTTATAATGACTTTACTAGTTGTGTTAAGCACATCTAATAAAAAAATCACTGAACATCATAACTCTAACACACAATTCATATTAAAATATGATATAAATTGTACAAAAAAAGAAATCATTCTTGATTTCCTTCAAAACAATAAAAACTATATTAAAAAACTCACCGTTATTTTAATATAGTTTAAAATTTTAATTTCACCTATTTTACAATTACTTAATTGCATTTGCCATTTCTTCATCTATTATTACTGTTACATCTTTATGCATGTGTAACATAGTTGCCGGATTATGAGTTGTAATATTTCCTTTAAATAATCCTTTTATTGCTTCTGCTTTATCTTGACCTCTTACTAACAATACTATTTTTCTAGCTTTCATTATTTGACCAAGTCCCATAGATAAAGCTTTAGTAGGTACTTCCTCTATAGATTTGAAAAATCTAGAATTTGCCTCTATTGTAGTTTTAGTTAAACCTGTTACATGAGTTTCTGCTATTAAAAAATCATCTGGTTCATTGAATGCAATATGGCCGTTAGCACCTATTCCAAGGATTTGTATATCAATACCACCTAATTCATCCACTTTTTTATCATAATTCTTAGCTTCTTCATCAAGGTCTTTTGCTAAGCCATTTGGAACAAATGTATTTGCTTTATTTATATTAACATGATTAAATAACTTTTCATTCATAAAATATCTGTAGCTTTGAGGATCTTCTCCTCCAAGTCCAACATATTCATCTAAGTTTACTGTTTTTATATTAGAAAAATCTATTTCTTTATTTCTGTTCATTTCTATAATCTTTTTATATAAACCTTCAGGAGTACTTCCTGTAGCTAGTCCTAGGACAGCATTTGTTTTCTCAGAAATTACCTCCTTAAATATTTTAGCTGCAACTTCACTCATTTCTTCATAATCTTTAACTACTAGTAACTTCATTATTATTACGCTCCTTTGATGTTAATTTTTTAAACAAACCCTGTATCTATATTTGTCTCCTCTCGCTATTGTTATGGTATATTCAACAATCTCATTTTGCTCATATGCTATTCTTTCAAACTTTAATCCTGCCTGCCCTTGAGGTATTTCTAAATAAACACTTTCTAATTTATTTATTAAAACACTTTCTATTACTTCTTCAGCAGATGTAATGTTAATATTAAAAGTATTTTTTAATATCTCATATAATGGATTTTCTTCTATCATATTCCTAGTAAGCTGCTTAAATCTTTCATACGGCAAATAAGTCATTTCATATATCATAGGAATGTTATCCGCAATCCTTATTCTCGAGATTTTATACACAAGCTCGTTCTTTTCTATATTTAATTTTTTAGACACTTTGCTGTTGGCTTCCATTATCTCAAAATTTAATAATTTAGAAGTCGGGTTTTTTCCACGTTTTTTCATTTCCTCAGTGAAAGATGATACCTTTATTAAATCTTGTTCTACAACTCTTGGCGAAATGAAATTTCCTTTTCCTTGAACTTTATAAATATAATTATTTTTTTCCAACTCGTCTAATGCTTCTCTTACTGTAGTTCTGCTAACAGCATATTTTTTGCATATTTCTCTTTCGGAGTCCAATTTTTCATTTTCCTCCATGCTGCTTTCTATTTTTTCAATGAGAATATTCATTAGTTGAACATACAAAGGAATATTAGAATTTTTATTTATCGTACTCATAAGTGCACCTCTTTTAGTTCTAGTAGTTTTCCCAACAATTATACTATTCTTGTACACAAAAGAAAATATAAATCAAATAATTTAAAATTTCCTATAAACGCTTCTTTTAAGTACTTTCAATTCTATAATTCCTTAAATAATTAATATTTTTCAAGTGGTAATTACCACTAAGAGAATTATAATTTATTCTTTTAATTCTGTCAACATACACTTGAAAAATTCTTTATACATGCTATATACTGAATATATAAACTGATAATGTCCACTTACTATAATATATGAAATTTGACTTAAAAGGAGAAGAAATATGTTAATAAGAAATTGTAATATAATTTACCTAGACAAGATAGAACAAGGCTCAATTCTAGTTGAAGATGGGAAAATTAAAGAGATAAATCCGTCTAATATAGATACAGATAGCATTTTAGATGCGAATGGTCTATATGTTTCACCTGGTTTTATTGATGTTCATATACACGGCGCAGGAGGCTCAGATACAATGGACGGTACCAGTGAATCAATCAATACCATTTCTAAAACTATAATTAAACACGGAACAACTTCCTTCACTCCTACAACTATGACTGTTGCTGTGGACGATATAAGAAAATCTTTAGACGCAATTAAAAGGCTAAAAGAAAAAGGTTCAGACGGTGCTCACATTCTTGGAGTTCATTTAGAAGGTCCGTTTGTAAGTCCAAAAGCAATTGGTGCTCAAAATCCCAACTATATTTTGATGCCATCTGTTTCAGCTTACAATGATATAGTTAAGGATTATGAGGATATTATTATATCTATAACATTAGCACCAGAAATTGAAGGTGCTAAAGAACTTATTAAGTATTTATCCTCAATTGGAATAGTCTGTTCATTAGGTCATAGCAGTGCTACGTATGAAGAGGCTATGGAAGCTATTGAATGTGGTGCTTGCCATGCAACTCATCTTTTTAATGCTATGACTCCTTTAACCCACAGAAATCCAGGAGTGGTAGGCGCTATATTTGACAGCGATATAACAACTGAAACTATTTCAGATGGAATTCATATTTCATACCCAGCTTTAAGAATTGCTTACAAACAAAAAGGTACTGATAATGTTTTATTAATCTCTGATGCTATGATGGCTTGCTGCATGCCTAATGGTAACTACTCCTTAGGAGGGCAAGATGTCATCGTTAATGATGGTGAGGCACGCTTAAAAAATGGCGCTTTAGCTGGTTCTGTTCTCACTCTTGATAAAGCAGTAAAAAATGTATACAAAAACTCTAATTTACCACTTTATGAAGTAATAAAAATGGCATCTTATAATGGTGCTAAACATTGTAAAGTTGATGATCATAAAGGGCAGATCAAGGAAGGCTATGATGCAGACTTGATATTGTTTGACGATGATATAAATATAAAAAAGGTATTAGTTTTAGGTAAAGAAGTATACTCAGAATAACTATTAAAGTTTTTAGCTGTATTTCTACTTTTAAAAACTCATGGAATAAAATTATATACGCAAATATATAACCAATCTACTGAACATTTAGGATAATCTATTATCATAACAAAGAGAAGACTGAGTTATTTCAAAATTAATAATAAAGTGATCAATTGCCAATTTTTAAATGGTGCATCTAAGAATCACTTTCCTTTTGAAATAGCTCAGTCATTATAAATAATTTAATACTGTAATTTATAGAATTTTTTCTCTTTGAAGATAATTACATAATGCACCTAGTTTATTAGCATCATTTCCAAATACGCATTTTTTTAAAACTGGTTTTATTTTCCCCTCCAAATCACTGCTCATAAGTATGTCGATTCTCTTATTTATTTCCTCAACATATTCTGGTCTTTCACTTATTGCTCCACCTAAAATAATAACTTCTGGATCATAAGTATATTGAATGTTATATATTCCTGCTGCCATAATAAAGTAATATTTATTAACTTCATTAATTGCTATATCATCTCCATTATTACATAAGTCAAAAACTTTAACCCCATCAAGACTTCCTTCATCCAATCCCTTTAATTTCTCAACTTTTCTTACTAATGCTGTGGTAGATCCAACCTTGCTCCAACTAGCAAATTTAAGTTCTCCCTCTAATTCACAGATTATTGAACAGTAACCAAATTCTCCTCCATGCTTATGAACGCCACCGTGAATCTTCTTATCCTTAACTATTGCTCCACCTATACCTGATCCACATACAACAAATGCTAAATCTTTATTGTCCTTCCCAGCTCCAAGCCAACATTCCCCAAGGGCTGCGCAATTAGCATCGTTTTCAAGTTCAACGTTTAAATTTGTCTTTTCATTTAAAATCTCTTTAAAGTTAGGCCCATGTATATATGGAATAGCACTTGTTCCTCCTATTACTCCACTTTCACTATCAACTGCTCCTGGAGCACTTATTGCAATTCCTTTAACATCAAATTTTCCCTTCATTTCATTGGTTGTTCTTGATAACTTAGAAAAAAATTCTTCTTTATCACTTGGAACATTAAATTTCCCATTTTCAATAAATTCTCCATTTTCATTAATTACAGACCATTTTACTGAGCTTCCACCTATATCAAAAGCCATAAATTTTCTCATTGAAAAATCACCTCTATATTTAAAATCTAGTTCTAGTATAATTCAAATAGCCATCTCAAGATTATTGTTTTGAGACAGCCATTTGATTGTCAAATATAATTTTCTATCTATAATAGTGCATTTTTACTTGAATAATTTTACAGTTAAATAAAAAAGCCGATTCCTAAACTATTTTTAATA
>NZ_JAKJJX010000049.1:0-20669 GCF_022320765.1 Clostridium sp. YIM B02569
ATTAAAAATAGCTTAATAATCTGTTTTTTTATTCAACTGTAAAATTATTCAAGCAAAACTGCACTATTATAGTATTAGAATTTTTTACCCATTTAAAGGGATCAAATCTTCCGCGAATAATTGATGGTAATGGTGGAAGTAATTTATATTTTTTATAAATTTTCTTTCTAACTGCAATATGATTTAATGCTAAGTCATTTCCTGAGAGCAAATCTAAAACTTCATTGATGTAAAGAAAAAATATATCATTTCCTATGCCTATAAGTTCCCCAGCCTTTAGTGCAAAAGCACGATTAACTCTAAAGGCTCTAGTCCATTCTGAACGAACAGACTCTCTAAGACGAGCTGCTTCAGCCACTTTTACAATTTTCTTTTCGAAATTATTAGCTTCTTTAGGAAAATGTTCTTTCAATCTTTTGAGAGCTTCTTCATATTGATCATGTTGTTTATTAAGAAGCTTTTCTACATCTGTGTTTGAATTCTTAAATTCCTCTATCTGCTTTTCAAGCCAAGTTTCATCTTCTCCAGAATGAGGTATGGATAATTCAAACTCATGTGGCCCACGATGTCCGTATTTCATTCTGTATTCTTCACGATTCATTTCTCCAGTTATAATCTTTGAGATACCAATAATAGGTCCAAGGCTCTCGAGGGATGAATCTCCTCTAAAATTAGACATAAGTGTATTTGTATCTTCAATTCCTGCTACTTTTATTAACTCATCCTTTAATTTATTAGCTATGACCATTTTTCTTCCACCAGCAAGTGCAATCCACAAAGCCTTAAAATTAAAAGGTAAAATTTCAGTTTTCCATAGATCGATTAATTCTTCTTTTGTCTTTACTTCTTTAATAGTTTTAGTCATCCTCCTACACAAATTTGGAGATTCATTCAAATGCTCTGGAATTTCCTTAGAAGCTTTAATAATATTTTTTAAACGATGTTTTAATTTTGGAGCCATCCCTTTTATCAAGCCTAGTTTTGAAAATGGATAAATAGGAATTTCTATTTCTTCAGGCATTTGGCCAAAGACTTCACTCATTGTTTTTATTAGACTCTTAATATCTTTGCCGAAGGCAGGGTATAAAGACAATGCATAACTGATGTTTGTATATGCTCTTCCACAAATGTTGCCTGAAAATAAATAGTATCCAGGAATAGTCATTTGTTCTTCATCCAAAGCCCTTATTATAGACCAGCTTAGGGGAGTGAAAACATCAGACATTGCTTCTCCAACATTAGTATTGGTCCATAGGAAATCCCCGTCCAAAGTATCGTTCCATTCATATGTATCAGGATTACCAGTTATTAATGTTGTAATAGGTCTTGCTTGTAATATATATAATTTTCCATTTGATACTGCCCATTCAATATCTTGATGAGCACCATATTCTGTTTCAAGTTTAGATGCATATTTATATAACTCTGAGGCATATTTCTTAAATTCAGAGGGTCCTTCATATTTTCTTTTGGGTCTCATAATATTAAATGGATATGCATTTGCTTCTCCTGATACAAGCTGTTCTCCTAATCCAAATACAAAATTACCAGTCATGCTCTCGTGACTGCCTGTAATTGGATCAGCAGTAAATAATACTCCTGAAATTTCAGACTGTATCATAATTTGAATCACTACCGCTATCTGATGAGATTGATCCATTCCTTGGACTGAACTGTATGCTTTTACTCTTTCTGATTCTCTTGAGCTAAAAACTTCATATATTGCGCTTTGAATTTCTTCATCTGTCTTAACATTTAAAACTGTTTCAAATTCTCCTGCAAAAGAAGCTTGAGCAGAATCTTCACTTAAAGCAGATGATCTTACTGCAAATAAAACACTTTCATTATTTTTTCTAATTTCTTTCAAATAATGTTTGATTTTATTCCAAGCATCCTCATTAAGAATATTCTCCTTAAAAGCTGATGGTAAAATCACAAATCCGTCAGGAACAGGATATCCTGCTTGAAACATTTTTGATAACATACATCCTTTTCCACCTGCAAGTGATTGGAGTTCAGGGGTTAATTCTTTAAAGCTTTTGATCATATCCAACATTATAATACCTCCTTTTTAAAACTCAATATTTATTTATAAAAACAACTTTTAAGCATTTCTGTATATGCTTCTGCTTCAATAAAAGCTTTATCATAATTAATTTGTTTTGAAGATGATGACTTTGCCTCTTCTAGAACTTTTGCATTAAATCCTTGAAAGGACCATATAACAACGTTTATCGCCTTTTCTATATCTATGCCATCTCTAAATTTAGATAAATCTATACCATCAAATACTCTTTTTGAAGCGCTTTCTAATTCTTCCTTATTTATCACATTTAAATCATTTTCTATATCACTTGATTTTTCCATATTTACAGCTTCAATGAATTTAAGAATTTTAGGAAATTTATTCAATAATTCTACTTTAATCAGATGGATTCGACGTAACCTAACGAAAAAATCTTTTTCCTTTAAATCAATCTTTTTGTAAAATTCAGTCATGCTAACATCTATGCAATAATCATATAAAAATAAAAATAATTGCTTCTTATTTTTAAAATAGTGAAATAATAACCCTTTAGATATACCAGCCTCTTTAACAATCTCATTTGTAGAGGCATTCTCATAACCTTTCTCAGCAAATTCATTTATTGCTGCATTTAAGATACGATTTTGTTTTTCTGAATCTAAATTTAAAAATTTCGATACCACAGTATTACCTTCTTTCAGATCTATGTAAGATTAATAAAGAATTTTATATAAATATTTGTGCTATTAAGTTATGCTCATTACTTTAGTGAAATATTATTATTGTAATTTAAGTAGTAAAAAAATAATTCTTTTTATTATTTAAGAGGATTATAACTCTATTGACCAATGCGGTCAATAAATAAATTTAATACTTAAAAGTAAAAAAATTGTATTATTGCTTAATCATATAATCAATAACTGGGAGAATTTGAAAAGATTAAGCGATGTTGTGAGAAAAGTAAGTTATATTGGGTAGATTTTTTTCGCTTCCTAAAAGTTCATAATTTGTTATAGGATTAAAATAAAAAATGGTGGATTTTGAATATTGAACTATGAAGAATAGATTAAATATATATATAAATGATATTGAAACTTAAAGTTATTGACAATTAGATATATTATGTATATATTAATAAGTAGAGGTCTACCTATTTAAGGCGAGGAGGATAAATAATGAAGAATAGAGAATGGGAATACCCATATGACTTATTTATAAAGAGCATTGCTCAAAAGATGAGATATACGAATGACGAAAAATTAAAGGAATATGATCTGACTTCACCTCAAGCTTTATTGTTGGAGCTTATCGAAAGAGAAATAAGACACGGAAAAGAGATAACTCGCAAGAATTTAGAGAGTGTTATGAATTTAAAAGGGTCATCTATAACAAACCTTTTAAATGGATTAGATAGAAAAGGATGCATCATACGTAGTGCTGGGATATCAGATGGGCGTACTTTTCAAATTCAAGTTACTCCAAAAGGAAAAAATATATTAACAGAGATGGAAAAGGTTTTTGAAGAAACTGAGGAACAGTTATTAAAGGGCATGTTACAAGAGGAGAAAAAAGTTTTTTTGGATCTGCTTATTAGAGCCTATAAAAATTTATATGGAGAGTCTGATTAATAATAAAAAGCGTATTGCTGCTTTTTATTTAAATATATATGTAGAAGTCTACGTATATTTTGATAAATTTTTTTGAAGGGAAGATTAATTAAAATATTGATTATTTATGTATAAGCAGAGGCTAGAAATAATCAATAAATGAATACTAAATGCTTTTTTTTATTTAACAATATAAGTAGAAGTCTACATATATTATGTTAAATACATTGTTGAAGTAGTTTAATTATTAAAAATTCAAGGGATGTATTAAGCAAAGACATTTCATTAAGTCCTAAAGAATTTCACCCAAAGCGAGTTTTGATTTTACTGAATTAATTGGAGGTTATATTTATGCTTAGAATTATAAAAAGATTGCCGGCAGATAAAGTGGTTGTTGCAATTATGTTTTTATTGTTACAGATTTCAGGTGCGATTTATCTGCCTTATATGACAGCGAACATTGTAAATGAGGGCATTGTAAATGGAGATATATATTACATTTACCATCAAGGAATATTTATGATTGGTATTACGATAATGAGCTTAATTGGCCAAGTTTTGAATACCTATATATCAGCAAAAATATCATACAATATGAGCAGTAAGCTTCGTAAGGATATTTATAATAAGGTACTTACTTTTTCTAAAAGAGAGTACGACAAATTTGGAGCAGCATCATTGATTACTCGTAATATCAATGATGTAACACAAGTACAAAGCTTAGTTGAAATGGGCCTTAAGTTTCTGATTATTGCTCCTTTATATTTGCTAGGCGGAATAGTAATGACTTATCGGCTAAGCCCTAAATTATCATTAATTTTTATTGGGGTTATACCTTTTCTAGCTATTGGCACCATTGTTATATACAGGTTTGCAAATCCCCTTTATGAAAAGATGCAAAAATTGCTTGATAGATTAAATCTTCTTTTTAGAGAAGGACTTACAGGGGTAAAAGTTATTAGAGCTTTTGGCAGGGAAGAAGAAGATTATAAAAAGTATAATGCCATAAATCAGAATTATACAAAGACAGCTATTAAGGCAGGGACAATTATGAGTGTTTTCACACCATTTATTACTGTGCTTCTTAATTTAACAACCATAATTATAATTTGGATTGGTTCTGGATTAATCGCTTCTGGAACTATGGAAATTGGGACAACAATGGCGGCAATATCATATTCGACTCAAATTTTAATTGGATTTACAATACTCGCGAGTGTTATATTAGCTATTCCAAGGGGAAAGATTTCAATTGAGCGCATTAATGAGATTTTAGATATGAATCTAAGTATAATTGAATCTTCTAAAACTGAAGTATCAAAGAATGGGAGTTTGCAGTTTGAAAAAGTTGATTTTAGCTATCCTGGTGCAGAGAAAAAAGCTTTAGAGGATATTAGTTTTAAGGTTAAAGAGGGAGAAACTTTAGCTATTATTGGGAGTACTGGTGATGGCAAAACATCTCTCATAAATCTTATTATAAGACTTTATGACATAGAGAGTGGATACATAAAAATTGGTAATGTAGATATTAGGAAAATCAAAAAATCGGAACTTAATCATATGGTAAGCTTAGTGCCACAAAAATCAACACTGTTTATGGGATCTATACGAGACAATATGCTGATTGCAAAGCCTGACGCTACTGATGAAGAAATATGGGAAGCTTTAGATTTAGCATGTGCTACAGAATTTGTATCCAATCTTAATGGTGGATTGGACAGTATGGTAGAAAAAGCCGGAGGTAATTTTTCAGGAGGACAAAAGCAGAGAATTTGTATTGCTAGAGGTTTGCTTAAGGATGCGAATATATATATTTTTGATGATTCATTTTCAGCGCTGGACTTTAAGACCGATAGGATTATACGTGAATCAATACAAAATAAGCTTTCAAAAGCTATCACGGTCATAGTTGCACAAAGAATAAGTGCTGTTATGAATGCTGATTTGATAGCAGTATTAGATAATGGAAAACTAGTAGGACTTGGTACACATGAGGAGCTTAAAAAATCTAATAATGTTTATAAAGAAATAATTGACTCACAGATGTACAAGGAGGGGATCGCATGAACATAAGCAAAAAAGAAACTGATGGAAAGGTAAATGTTATAGCAAAACCACAAGATTTATGGTTAACCATAAAAAAACTTTTGGAATGCATGAAAAAAAGCAGTTTACTAATTGTACTTACTATAGTTATTGCTATAGGAGGAACTGTTATGCAGGTTATAAGTCCAAAACTACTTGGAAAGGCTACAACTTTAGTTTTTTACGGAATAAAAACACAGGCAGGAATTGATTTTAATAGACTTATATTAATTCTACTTAGTGTGGCTGTCATGTATTTAGGGGTATTTGTATCATCATTCTTACAAGAGAGAATTATGACTGTAGTAGCACAAAAAACAACTTATGCGCTTCGCAACCAGTTAAAAGCAAAAATGAATAGAGTAGAAGTTACATTCTTTGATATAAATTCTAATGGAAATCTCATGTCAGTAGCTGCAAATGATATAGATAATATTATGACTAATCTACAGCAAAGTCTGACGCAGCTTATTTCAACCATTATTACTGTTATAGGTGCACTGCTTTTTATGATTACTATAAGTCCATTACTTACAATAATAGTTTTCATAATGATTCCAGTAACCCTAATAATTACAAAGCTGTTTACTCCTAAAACACAGAAATATAACAAAGAGTACTTGAAAAGCATGGGAGAATTAAATAGCTTAGTTGAAGAAAGCTACCAAGGTTTTTCTGTTATTAAGAGTTTTAATTGGGAAAACGATGCATTGCAAAAGTTTGAGAGCATAAATGGAAAAATGTATGATTCAGGCTGGAAAGCAAGATTTTCTGGAGGCATGATGATGCCATGTATGATGCTCATGCAGAATATTATTTATGTACTAATTGCAGCAACAGGTGCAGTTAAAGTAGTAGGAGGTTCAATTCTAATTGGTGATATGCAGGCTTTTTTACAATATTCTCAGCAATTCACTTCTCCCATAGCTAAACTTTCCATGACTTGGGCTAATCTTCTTTCAGCTATAGCCTCTGCTGAGAGGGTATTTAATATTTTAGATACTGAAGAAATAAAAGAATATGAATCAGAGTTTCCAAACAAAGAATTTGAAACTGCTAAAGTTGCTTTTGAAAATGTTAAATTTGGGTATACAGATAAACTGTTAATGACTGATTTCAGCATGAATGTTGATGAGGGGAAAATGGTAGCTATTGTAGGACATACTGGTGCGGGAAAATCCACATTAATAAATTTATTAGAGCGGTTTTATGAGATACAAGGAGGCAGCATTCGAATTGATGGCATTGATGTTCGTAATTTGGGCATTGGTAAATTAAGAAAAAACATCGGAATGGTACTACAAGATACGTGGCTATTTTCAGGCACAATCTTTGAAAATATAAAATATGGTAATGAAAATGCGACCAAAGAACAAGTATATGCTGCAGCAAAAGCAGCTTATGCTCATGAATTCATTCAGAAATTACCTTATGGTTATAACACGGTTTTAAATGAAGATGCAGAGAACATTTCACAAGGGCAGAGGCAGCTTATTACAATTGCCAGAGCGTTTGTAGCTAATCCAGATATTTTAGTACTCGATGAAGCGACATCTAATGTTGACAGCCGTACAGAGCTTGTTATTCAAAAAGCTATGAAAAGACTATTAAAAAATAGAACAAGCTTTGTGGTAGCGCATCGTTTATCGACTATATATGATGCTGATTCTATCGTGGTTATGGAAAAGGGAGACATTGCTGAAACAGGAACCCATAAAGAGTTATTATCAAGGGCCGGAGCTTATGCAGATATTTATAATAGTCAATTTGCTGGGAGTTTAGCCTAGAAGTATATATATGTTAATAGTAAGAAAATTCATAGGAGTTATAAACGTCAAGTGAGAGGATTCAAAAGTTAGATAAAATAACTGATTTTTAAGAATATATTATAGCTAATGTTTAGGTGAAAAAAGTAGATTTTAACAAAATGAAAGAATATTAGATGAAATATTAAATTCATTAAGATAGGAGAAATAATTATGTCAAAATATATGAAAATGTTAAAGGAATTAAATAAAGATTCATTGCTTGAAGCAGGAGGAAAAGGAGCTAACCTTGGAATATTAATAAATGCTGGACTTCCTGTACCATCTGGATTTGTGGTTACAACAAGTGCATATGATGCTCATCTTGAAAGCTCTGGTCTTAAAGAGAGAATAACAAAAAGGCTTGAAAAGATTAAGGGACAAGATATTAATGAAATATCAGAGGCAAGTAAAGATATCTCATCATGGATTGAAGAAGCTCAAATGCCTATTGAGATTCAGAAGGAATTAAACATAGCTTTTGACGGTTTGTATAAAAAAATAGGAGTAGGTGAAAAGATGTCAGTTTCAGTACGATCAAGTGCAACGGCTGAAGATTTACCAACGGCTTCATTTGCAGGGCAGCATGAAACTTATCTTGGTATCTACGGAAAAGAAAATGTCTTTAAGCATGTAAAGAAATGCTGGGCAAGCCTTTGGTCATCACAAGCAATAAATTATAGAATAAGTATGAATTTTGAGCATCTTAAGGTGGATCTTGCAGTTGTAGTTCAGGCAATGATAGATTCAGAGGCGGCTGGAGTGATGTTTACTGCAAATCCTGTAAATGGAAAGAGAGATGAAATATTAATAAGTGCAGGCTATGGGCTTGGTGAAGCAGTTGTTAGTGGTTTAATAACTCCGGATTCATTTGTTTTAAGCAAAAAGGGAGACATAAAAGAAAAGAATCTTGGATCTAAGGAGATTAATATTAAATTAACTAAAAGTGGAATTGTTACAGAAAAAGTGCCTGATTCAAAGAGAAAAGCCTATTGTCTAGGATCAAATGAACTTAATCAGCTTGCAAAACTAGCAGAGCTTGTTGAAAAACATTATGGTAGTCCCCAAGATACAGAATGGGCTCTTTCTGAAGGTAAGATATATTTACTTCAAGCAAGACCAATTACAACAATGGATGCTGAGAGTGAGGATTTTAATATACCTGGATCTGAGGACAAAATAATCTATCAAGGCAAAAAGGCAGATTTTGGTCTTCAAAGTGTAATGGAACATAGTCCATATCCACATACTCCTTTGGATTTTGCATGTTTTACTCATTTTTATCAGGGGATATATACTTCTTTCTCCGAAACAGGATTTAAGATGCCTAAGGAGCAGAATATACCTATAGAAAGAGAAAGTGGATGCGTGGCCTTAAGTTATCAGGCGCCATCAATATCTCCATCTATAATTTGGAAGGGGCCTAAATCATTAATTAATGATTTATTTAAAGATACAAATGTTCTATGGCAGAGCTTTTCAGGAGAGGCTAATGAGTGGATTAAGAGGATGGATACAGCAAAAAATAATACAGATGATGCAGAAAAACTTATAAAACTTATTAAGCAGGGAATGAAAGAATATGAGAATTTTGTTTATAAAAGATTTTCTTTAATTGATATGCCTAGTGGAATTACTGAGTTTAAGTTTAATAAGTTAATTAAAAAAGCTGTAGGAAAGGAAATGTTTGAAGAGGTTAAAGAAAATCTTCTTAGAGCTTTGCCTTTTAGAACTGCACTTCAGAACAAAGAAATGATAAAGATAGCACAAACAGCAGCCATGAATGGAAAAGGTGGCCAAGCATTCAAAGATGCCATTGAGAATTTCTTGAAAGAATATGGGGATAGACCTTCTATAGGTGCTGGACGTATGATATCACCTTCTACATGGAGTGAAAAACCTGAAATGATAAATGAAATTATTGATGCATTATTATGCGATGCCTCTATACTAGATTCGGAAGAAAGTTTTAATAAACAGGAAGAAGCTTATAAAGTTGCAAAAGACTTAGTAAAGAAAGGGCTAAAATATGATAATTATAGAAAGTTTACTAAAATTCTAGAGAGAATAAGATATACGGTAATAATCAGAGAGGAAAGTGTATTTTACTTAGAAAAAATAGCAGGTTGTTTGCATAGAATGGCTTTAAAGCTAGGAAGCCTTTTAGTTGAGAAAGATTATATTAATGATGCAGAAGATGTATTTTTCATTTTTCTTGAGGAACTTAATTCAGTGGCAGAAGGCAAGTTAAATATAGAAGAAAGATTAAATAAAAGAAAGAAAGCTTTTGATAAGGTTTATGAGGCCCATGAAAAAGGTGTGCATTGGTTAGTAGCTACAGGGTCAATTCCAGTATTTGAGTCAAAGGAAAAAATTAAACAGGATAAGAGCGAAGATTGTAATTCAATTAAAGGAAGTGCTGCAAGTCGTGGAGTATATGAAGGTTCAGTATGCATAGTAAGAAATCCTTCTGAATTTAAAAAATTGAAAAAGGGAGATATACTCGTATCGCCATATACATCTCCAATTTGGACACCTCTTTTTAAAGTTGCAGCTGCGGCTGTCACTGAAATAGGAAGCCCAACATCCCATGCGGCAATTGTAGCTAGAGAGTACGGTATACCTGCTGTTGTGGCTATTGATAATGCAACAAGTATATTAAAGGATGAACAAAGAATAAGAGTAGACGGAACAAATGGAGTAATAACATTGTTATAAATAATTGTGAAAATACGAATGATAATAAACGAAAGAATTAATTTTATGAAAAGAATTTAATGGATGATTGCTGATGAAGTTAAGATGTATGGATAATGTTATCTTATCAGTAATAGTCTAACAGTAAAATGCATTGACAGTAAAAATTCAGCGTGATACCATTGTAATTGAATGATTTATAAAAAGGAGACTTAAAGAGATGATTTTAGTTGTTCTTAACTAAGCTATTAAAATTAAATAGTTTGAGATGCTTTGAAGTTCTATTATAGAGCTTTAACTAAGTGAGCATTTTAAGAGCAATATCTTCTACTAAGCTCTTTTATAAAAAATAAAATAACTTTAGATATACATATATTAGAAGTAATTATTTTGATTAAGCTAAAGTATATGTTTTATATTAGATTAAATTTAACTATAATAAAAGATCTTTAAATAAATGAACTCTCCATAGATGATATTGTTTGTCTATATGGGGAGTTTTAATTTTATATAAAGAAAGGTGGGACTTTTTATGGAATTTACAAAAGTTACAGAAAAGGTTTATTATCTTATTAATGACAGAGAAACTGACAGACCAGTGCTTGGATATATTAAAGGAGATAAATATTCTTTAATGGTGGATGCAGGAAATTCACAAAAGCATGTAAAGAAATTTAATAGTTGTATAGAAAAATTGAATTTAAGATTGCCTGATTATGTTGCAATCACTCATTGGCATTGGGATCATACTTATGGGATGCATGCAGTTACAGGAAAAACTATATCATGTGAAATAACTAATGAACAATTAAAGGTTATGTCTAAGTGGCAATGGACGGATGATGCAATGAAAAATCGTCTCTTAACTGGAGAAGATATTGAATTTGCAGATACTAATATTCGTAAAGAATACGAAGGACTTCAAGGTATAAAAGTTGTACCTGCTGATATAGTCTTTAAAAATGACTTAGAAATAGATTTAGGAGGATTAACAGTTATTTTAAGAAATGTTATTTCACCTCATTCTCAAGATTCAGTAATAGTTTATGTACCTGAAGAAAAAGTAGTATTTATAGGAGATGCTTATAGTATGGACTATTATAATAATTGTGAATATGATTCGTTTAAATTAGAGAGTTTTATAAATGTATTAAAGGATCTAGAGTTTGACATTTGTTTAGCAGGTCACTCATCACCTATAAATAAAACTGAGATCATTGAATATTTAAATTCACAGCATAAGAAAATCTACGAAGACAATAAATAAATATTATTATTTGAATAATTAATCTCTGCTTAGAACCTTCAGCGATATTTTCATAGCTTTTCGGAACAAAATATTTATGATTTCGGTAAGTTACCACATAAGTCTAGTTTTAAAGTTCGATATCTATAATATTCTTTACAATAAATATTGTGAAGAATAAATATTCTAAACCATATATATTCTGAAGAATATATATTCTAATATTCTTCAGAATATGCTTGAATAATGCGGGTTTTAAGGCTGTGGACGTAAATAAACCATATGTTTTTATGTGATTTAAGCGAGAAAATCTATGGCTATATTTTAGTAGAGAAGAATTTTAATGAGTGTTCGCAAGAATATTAAATAGATTCTTAGGAGGAATTCATATGTGAGTTAAATAAATTGAGATTAATTAAATTTAATCTAATGTTGATGTTAGCCAAGAAGTCATGAAAGAAAGAATCTCATCAGCTAATGAAGAAACTGCAGAAGCATCTTTCAAGTTACCTTTACTATGCCAACGTTTTGTAGCGCAATATATACCGCTGCTCATCATAACAGTAATCAATTCTAATTTTTCTTCTTCATTCTTTGAACAGGTTCTAGTATTGTTAAGCATGTTTTGTACTATATCTTGTAATTTAAGCTGAACTCTCATATCAATTAACATATTGGCAGATTTATATAATCTTATATAGCTGGTGCCTACAGTCTTATGATAATCACACATAATAAAAATTAAATCACGCAAAGTTTTTTCATTTAACTTTGCATCAGGACTAATCCTGCTGGATACAATTGTCATGAATTCATCTGATATAAAAGAATCTAGTAAATCATATTTATCTTTAAAATGAGCATAAAAGGTTGCGCGGTTTACGTTAGCTCTTTCTGAAGTATCCTTTACGGTTATATTTTCAAAGGGTCTTTTATTAGCTAATGAAAGAAATGCATCTTGGATGAGTTTACGAGATTTAGTTATGCGTTTATCATTTATTTGAGATTTTTGTATCATACCTGCTCCTTTCTAAATATATATTCTATAAAAATATTAATTCATAGAAGTTTGCTTTAAACTATTGGACAATTCAAATCAGACAACCTTATAACGAATGAATTATATTATTTAGAATTTATATAGTATGGATATTTTAAGTAAGCTCCTAAATTATAATTTTAATTGAGCACTTGGATTATTATAGTTATAAGTATAAATTTATTATTGCAATATAAATATTTTTTACTTAATAACCAACATTTCATGGTTTCTGTTGGTTGAATAGCTAATTTTAGTACATTATAATAATAGCATGCATAAATCGCTACAACAACACGTGTTTAATGATTTAACGATTGAGCTGCTATTTACAATTATGTATACGAGGAGAAAGTAAAATGAGTGAATTAAAACATAGAATTGTTGAAACAAATGGTATAAAAATGCATATAGCGGAACAAGGAAAAGGGCCTCTTGTATTATTACTTCATGGCTTCCCTGAAATATGGTATTCATGGAGGAATCAGATACCTGTTTTGGCTGAAGCAGGTTTCCACGTAGTAGCGCCAGATTTAAGAGGATATGGAGATACAGAAAAACCAGAAAATATTGATCAATACACTCTGCTTCATTTAGTTGGCGATATAGTTGGAGTGTTAGATGCATTAAATGAAGAAACAGCAGTAATAGTAGGGAATGATTGGGGAGCAACAATTGCATGGAATGCAGCATTATTAAGGCCAGATAAATTCAAGGGCGTTATAGCTTTAACAGTTCCAATGATGCCTCAACCACCAATTCCACCAACCACTGTTTTCCCACAAAATAGTGAGGAGTTATTTTATACTCTATATTTTCAAACACCAGGTGTAGCAGAAAAAGAATTTGAGAAAGATGCACGATTTGCAGTTCATAACTTGCTGTATTCAGCTTCAGGAGATGCAGGACCACGTAAAGGAAATGATGGAACTCCAAATCCATTTAGTATGGTATCAAGAGAGAAGGGATTACTTTCAGCATTACCAATGCCTAAAATGACATCTTGGCTTAAAGAAAAAGACTTAGAGGTTTATGCAGAAGCATTTGCCAAAACAGGCTTTAGTGGCGGATTAAATTATTACCGTAATTTAGATAGAAATAGAGAATTATTAAGCTGTTTTAATGGATTAAAAGTAACAATTCCTGCATTATTTATAGTAGGGACTCGTGATGTTGGATTAAGTATTCCAGGAATGAATCAAATAATTTCTGAAATGAAGAGTATTGTTCCAAACATCCGTCAAACTATATTTCTTGAAGATTGCGGACATTGGGCTCAACAAGAAAAACCAGAAGAGGTTAGTACGGCAATAATTTCATTTCTTAAAAGTTTATAATATATTATAGAAATTAAAATGAAAACTTGTGTGCTTTGAAGTCATCGCTTCAGCGTCCACCATAAAACACATGAAAATGATATGCTCACTTTATAGGAGATAGTTAAAATAATAAAACTGTTTCTATAAAGGGAGCATTTTATTTTTTCAAGTTTTAATTATCCAATTATATCAACATAACAAAAATGTAATATTAATGAAATGTAGTTAAATTGATGAAGCAGGTATAATAATATAAAATAATTAACATAGAGCCAAGTTAAGTGCATTGATTATAGATATATATCCAAAGCAAAGGTTGGATATATACATGTTAAAACTGAGATTAAATACATGTTTATTCCAGCGGAGGTATGAAATTTCTACTGGATGAGATTTAAATGAAGGATTTGATACCAAAACAAAGGTTCAAGAAAAAAGGGAGAATTATAGATGAAAAATATATTGAATGTAGAAAGAATCGAGAAATATTATGGCAATAAAGGGAATTTAACAAAGGCAATAGATAATATAAGCTTTAAGGTAGATGAGGGGGAGTTTGTTGGAATAATGGGACCTTCAGGAAGTGGTAAAACTACACTTCTTAATTGTATATCAACTATTGATAGTGTTACCGCAGGAAAGATATTGATAAATGGTAGTGACATTACAAGGCTAAAATCAAAAGAATTAGATAAGTTTAGGCAAAATGAGTTAGGATTTATATTTCAGGACTTTAACTTATTAGATACACTTACAGCTTATGAGAATATTGCTTTAGCATTAACAATAAAGGGAGAGGACACCTATAAAATAGATGAAGAAATACAAGCGGTAGCAGAGCATTTAGAAATAGGACAAGTGCTTAATAAGTATCCTTATGAGATGTCTGGTGGGCAAAAGCAAAGAGTTGCTTCAGCAAGAGCAATTGTAACTAATCCATCTTTAGTTCTTGCTGATGAACCAACAGGGGCACTAGACTCTAAGTCAGCTAGGCTGCTACTTGAAAGGTTTGAAAACTTAAATGATAATTTGAAAACTACAATACTCATGGTTACCCACGATTCCTTTACAGCAAGTTATGCTCATAGAATACTCTTTATTAAGGATGGAAGAATTTTTAATGAACTCATAAGAGGTAAAGACACAAGAAAGGAATTTTTTAATAAAATCATAGAAGTTATATCCCTTCTTGGAGGTGATGATAATGATGTATTTTAAGCTGGCCTTTGGCAATATAAAAAAGAGTTATAAGGATTATACTATATACTTCTTAACATTAATATTAGCTGTCTGTATATTTTATAGCTTTAATTCTATAGATTCACAAAAGGCCCTTTTTGATATAAAATCTTCAAATGCTAATTACATAGAAAAATTAACAGTTACTATGTCTTATTTTTCTATGTTCATATCAGTAATACTAGGAAGTTTAATCTTGTATGCTAATAATTTTCTGATAAAAAAACGTAAAAAAGAATTAGGTATATATATGACTTTAGGAATGGGAAAGAGAAAAATATCTAAGATTTTAGTAGTAGAAACCTCTATGGTAGGCGCTATATCTTTAGTTGCAGGCCTTATATTAGGAATAGCAGCATCACAAGTCTTATCTACTCTTATCTTAAAGCTGTTTGATGTTTCTATGAATGAATATAGATTTACAGTCTCTATAAATGCTATTGGAAAGACTATATTATATTTTGGAATAATGTTTTTACTCGTAATGATTTTTAATGTATTTGTTGTTTCTAAGTACAAAATAACAGACTTACTTGCGGCAGATAGAAAAAATGAAAAAATGAAATTTAAAAATCCATATATATATTTGGCAGCATTTTTGTTAAGTATAGTATCTCTTTCAGCTGTATATAAATTTCTATTAAAAATAGGGATAGATACATGGAATCCAATGTTTAGGCCAGCACTAATTATTAGTGTAATTAGTACAGTACTATTTTTCTTTAGTTTATCTGGAGTTATATTATATTTTTTAAATAAAAATAAGAAAGTATATTTTAAGGGATTGAATATATTCGTTATAAAGCAGGTAAATAGCAAGTTTAATACACACTTTCTATCCATGTCAGTAATATGTTTAATGCTATTTACTACAATACTCGTATTATCTACAGGAATAGGTCTTAAGAAAAATTATGAAGCAGGCCTTGAAAAAATAACACCATTTGACGCAAGTGTAGTCATATATCCTCATGGTGAAGATATTTCTTTAGATGAAGTGTTTAATAAAATTGATTTCAAATTGAGTGAAAATGAAAAATATATAACTTATGATGAATATATTGCATCAGTAGAACCTAAAGATTTATTTAAAACTGAAGATGAGGCTTTTAAAGGCTATACAGCAAGTTTTGTAAAAATATCTGACTACAATAAAATATTAAAACTAAAAGGTGAAAAAGAAGTTAATTTAAATAGTGATGAAGTTTTAATTTTATCAAATTATAACAAATTAGCTGATCCAATTAATGAAAAATTAAAGCATAGCAATAAAGTTAATATTAAAGGAAAAGAGTATCTAGCGAAAAATCATGAGGCTTTACAAGAAAACCTTGAAACTTCTATAATGGCAGAAAATTATTGCATTATAGTGATAAATGATGAGCTTATGCCAGAGAGTGAGGCTTACAAATCAGTACTTGATGTAATGTATACTGATGAAAATAGAGAAGAAAATAATGAAAAATACCAAGAGATTTATAATAATTCTTTGATTGGTGGGAAGTATGAAAGTCTAGATGTCCCCCATATGAATGCCTATTCAAAGGATGGCATTTATTCTAGGGAAAAGGGTTCTTCAACTTCTGAATTATTTCTTGGTTTATATTTAGGTATGATATTTTTGATATCAAGCATGGCTGTATTAGCACTTCAGCAATTATCAGAAGCTAGTGACAGTATAGAAAGATATAAAGCTTTAAAGAGAATTGGTGCAAATAAGAAAATGATAAATAAAACTATATTTCTTCAAACCTTGATATATTTCAGTCTTCCTGTAATTCTTGCATTAGTTCATTCAATTATTGGTGTTTTAGTGGTTAATAAGGAAATAAGCAATTTTAATCAAATAGATATTAGATTTTCAGCGTTAATGACGGCTGTAATATTTATTGTAGTATATGCAGGATATTTCTATACAACATATACAGGGTATAAAAATATTATAAAAAATAATATATAAGGACTAATATAGATAGCCAAAACCATAAATAGTTTAATTCTGCAAAAGCGTTGAAGTAGTTACAATTTGTAGTAAAGATACGAACCTAAAGTGTTCCTAATTTATAAATATGTCTATTTAGTGAGAGCTATGGATATTCATGATATATATGGAATAAGTAAATGCTTAATATATTGATTTCCATAATAGCAAATCAAAGAAAAAGTGAAGGAATTATAATGATATTGAGTAAAATTGTGGTAAAATGTAGTGTTTAGTTTTATAATAATTATTAAGGTTATTAAGTTTTGGATTTCAAGATTTAATAACCTTATATTTCTAGTAGGGGGATATAATGAGGAAAATTATTATTATTGAAGATGATGAAGTTATAAGGGAGGAATTGCAAAGTTTTTTAGAGAGATATGGATATGAAGTGAAGGCTCCTTTAGATATGGATAACATAATAAATTATATTGAAAGTGAGAACGCTGAACTTATATTGCTAGATATTAATTTGCCTATGTATGATGGATATTATATATGTAGGGAAATACGCAAGACTTCAGAGGTTCCAATTATAATAGTTACAAGTAGAGATAGTGAAGTAGATGAACTGATGAGCATGAATTTAGGGGCAGATGACTTTATTACAAAACCTTATAATACAGAAATACTACTTGCAAGAATAACTAATATTTTAAAAAGGACTTATGGAAACATAAAGAATAGTAATATATTAAGCTACAGAGATTTTAATTTGAATCTTTCAAATGCAACTATTATTTATAAAGATAACTCTCTAGAGTTAACTAAAAATGAAGTTAAAATACTATCATTTTTAATAAATAATAAAGGAAATATAGTAAAAAGAGATTCTCTTATGGAGTACCTTTGGAAAGCAGATTTTTTTGTAGACGATAGCACTTTAAATGTTAATATAAATAGATTAAGAAAGAAGCTTGAAGAAATAGGAATAGAAAATCCAATAGAAACAAGAAGAGGAATGGGGTATATTATGCCATGACTATAGGTGAATTTCTTAAAGATAAAGCTATTGTAATATTATGTAATAGCCTCATGTTTATCATATTGTCAATAATAATGCTTGTTATAAATGTTAACTTAATTATAGTTATATTTGTTTTTTGTATATGGTTTTTCCCGTTAGGATCTTACATGGCTTTAGAATATATAAAGCATAAAAAGTATTTTGGGGAGATTGACAGTTTATTAGAAAAATTGGACAAGAAATATTTAATTCCAGATATGCTAAAGGAAGCAGAATCTGTACAAGGAGAAAAGTTTAACTCTCTACTTAAACAATTAAGTAGAGATATGTATGAGCATGTAAAATATTATAAAGATATGCAGGAAGATTATAGAGAATATTTGGAAGCCTGGGTTCATGAAATTAAAACGCCAATAGCTTCTTCAAAGCTTATTATTGAGAATAATCAAAATGAAGCAACTAATAAAATAGACTTTCAGATAGACAAAATTGAAAGATTTGTGGAACAGGTACTTTACTACTCTAGAAGTAATAATGCTTATAAAGATTATATTATAAAACAAATTAGTCTAGGTAATATAGTAAAAAATGTAGTAAAAAGAAACTATAGAGATTTCATTCATAAGAAAATAAAAATCAATATAAATGACATTAATGAAAATGTATATAGCGATGGAAAATGGGCTGAGTTTATCATTAATCAGATAATAGTAAATTCAATAAAATATTCAAGCAATAGAGATCCTAAAATTAATATATCATCAATGAAAAAAGCCAATTCAGTAATGTTATTTATAGAAGATAATGGAGTAGGGATAATAGAGAAAGATATAGATAGAGTCTTTGAAAAAGGCTTCACTGGTGAGAATGGAAGAAGATTTAGCAAAAGTACAGGCATGGGTTTGTATTTATGTGAAAAACTCTGCTTAAAGCTGGGCTTAAAAATTTCTATTGCCTCAGAGGTTAATAAAGGAAGTAAAGTTACATTAATATTTCCGCTATCTGGTATGGAAACTTTTAGTGATGATTGAGGGGAAGTTAAATGATAGTCTTTTTGGAAAGACAAAACATAACACAAAAAGTCGGGAATAACCGTTTGAAAAGAGATAAGATATATGTACAGACAGGGGGATAATTATGAAATGGATTGAAGGAATAGGTGAAGCTATAAGCTATATTGAGGAGAATATCACTGAAGAAATCACAATAAAAAATATTGCAGAAAAAACATTTATGTCTCCATTCTATTTCCAGAAAGGCTTTGCAATGCTTTGTGGGTTTACGGTTGGAGAGTATATCAGACAACGCAGGCTTACTCTTGCCGGAAGTGACCTCGTTTCTACTGATGAAAAAATCATTGATATTGCATTAAAATATGGATATGCATCACCAGATAGTTTCACAAAAGCTTTTACTCGATTTCATGGTGTCACACCTACTGCTGTTAGAAAAGATGGAGCGATGATTAAGTCATTTGCTCC
Organism: Clostridium sp. YIM B02569; assembly: GCF_022320765.1. Lineage (NCBI taxonomy): Bacteria > Bacillati > Bacillota > Clostridia > Eubacteriales > Clostridiaceae > Clostridium > Clostridium sp. YIM B02569. The sequence goes on from NZ_JAKJJX010000049.1 coordinate 19,496, forward strand.
GCTGAAAATTAAATTTTTATTGGAAGGCGGTTATATTATGGATTACAAAATTGTTGAAAAAGATTCGTTTACTGTCATAGGTGTATCAAAGGTATTTAAGTATGAGAATGCATTTGCAGAAATTCCACCGTTTTGGACAGAGCATTATGAAGCTGGAAAGGGAAAGTTTGTGTGTGGAATGTATGGAATATCCATAGATGAGAACATGGGATCAGATGAGTTTGAATATTTGATTGCAGATGATTATAATCCATCCATGGAAATACCTAATGGTTTTGTCACAAAGATTATTCCTAAACACACATGGGCTGTTTTTGCTTGCAAGGGAGCCATGCCAAAATCGTTGCAAGATATGAACAGAAAAATCTTCTCAGAATGGCTGCCTAATTGCAAGGATTATGAAATTGCAGCAGGTTATAATATTGAAATGTACACTGATATAGCTGATTATCCTAAGGGGAATCAAGATGAGAATTATTACAGCGAAATCTGGATTCCTGTTAAGAAAAAATAGTAATGTAAAAGAGTATGATTTGAAGCACATCAGATTCCAAGTTTGTAAGTTTGATGCAGAATAGTTTTAAATCTAGTTCTGTCATATTTTCATAAGCTATAAATCACTAAAAATAAATAGAAAATTATAAAATCGCATTATTCAAAAGTTGATATGTTTCCTTTAAGATAGACAAATAAAAATCTGTTACTTGAAAGGGAGCAGTTCAAATAATTGAATTTGCGATTTTTTTATATGCAATACTAAAATTCCATGAAATAAGAAATGTAAATAACAGCTAATATAAAAGAACCTATAATAGAGAATTGAGCAAAGAATTTCTGATTATTAGTTAATTTGGAATTTAAAAATACATATTTATAATTGATTGATCCAAGAATTGGAAATATGAAGATAAAATATCTGCTCTTATTGTAATCTGTTATTAAATCAAGTGAAATAATAAATACATTCAAAAGTACTATAAAAATTACTTTAATATTTGACATAGCTCTTCTCCTAAATACTTTTTTACAAAATTATACCATAAACTCAAACAAAAAAATTTATAATAAAGAAATATTTACAATATATGTTATAATAAATTAATAACTATAATAGTGCATTTTTACTTGAATAATTTTACAGTTAAATAAAAAAGCCGATTCCTAAACTATTTTT
>NZ_JAKJJX010000004.1:0-280494 GCF_022320765.1 Clostridium sp. YIM B02569
TTTAACTTATCACCTATGGTTTTGCCAAAATCAAACATATTAATTTTGTATGTAGTTAGAGTGTCCATGGATTTCCTGTTGCATCTGTATAAAATACTGCTTTTCTATGATCAGCATAATGCCCAGCAAGTCCTGCTTTTTTTATCTCTTCTATAGTTGCGTTTTCCATAAGTTGATATACCATTGTAGCAATTATTTCTACATGGGCCATTTCTTCTGTTCCGTTGACTTAAATGAAGAATTCCCGAAATCTTTTCTTTCAAGACTAGAACCGATTGGGACTACTGTTAAAGAATTATTATCACTATCCCAAACTACGAATTTAACAACACTAGATATAAGTCTTTTTTTATCTTCAAAAGTTTGGGTGAAATCATAGAATTTTTTAAAATTATCATATATATCAAGTATTTCAGAAATATCTTTCTTTATATCAAGGATAGTATCATTTTCTGTTTTTAATTTAATAATATTATCTTCCAATTCTTTGTTTTCTTTACGCAGTTGTCTTATTTCATTCTCATAAGTATCAATCATTTCTTCTTCGTGCGATTTTGCGACCCGCCTTGATAAATTACTAATCATTTCTTTATTTTCAGATATTTTTTTAGTTAACTTATTTATTAAATCATTGTTATTAGTTTTTACAGCAGCTCTTTGCTTAAAATCTAGATAGGTGTTCATAATCTCGTCTTCAGTCATACTCTTAATTCTATTAACAACATAATCTTCAGCATCATATGCATTTAGTGAAGTGTTATCACATCTATTTCCGGCTTTATTCTTCAAATTGCAGGTGTAGTACCTGTATATACTTTCAGTACCATCAATAAGTTTATTAAATTGCTTTCTAGGAGCCATACTAGAACCACAATGCCCACAAATGACCAATCCACTTAAAAGTGCATTTATACTAGTATATTGCCTATTAGATGCTTTTAATTTAATTTCTTCACAAATATCTTGACATTTAATCCAATCCTGGCTGCATATTATTCCAGGATGATCACCTATAGATATTAACCAATCTTCTGTAGGCGCAAAGCTGCCATTTTCTTTTCTTCGATTATAAGGCATTATGCCATTGACACCATTGGCATATTCTCTTCTATAAATTTCACAACCTTCATCTTTAAAGAAATCAAGAATTAAATTATCAGCTATAACATAAACTGGATTATTTATCATTTGCTTAACGAGCTCTCTTGAAAAAACGCGTCCTTTACGGCTGTAAATACCTTGATTTTCTAATGTCAAACTAACTTTTTGAAAACTTTTATATTTTTTAAATAACTCAAATACTAATTTCACTGTTTTAATGTCGTTTTCTTCAATTTGGAGTATATGCTTTTTTCTACTTTTTCCTCTTAAATCATTATTTTCAACTTGAATAGATATATAGCCTAAAGGAGCAGGTCCCCCTAGCCATCTACCAGTTTTACTTAATTCTCTAAGATTGTCTTGTATACGTTCCGCTATGGTTTCTCTTTCAAGTTGTGCAAAGGTAGCAGATATATTCATCATAGCTCTTCCCATTGCAGTAGAAGTATCAAATTGCTCTTTAATACTTACGAAGGAGACATCAAATTTATCTAAAACATTAAGAGTATTAGTGAAGTCTGCAACATTTCTGGAAATTCTATCAAGTCGATAACAGATAAGATGGGTAAAATATTTATTTTTAATATCTCTCATAAGTTTTTGAAATTGAGGCCTGTTTGTATTGCCTCCAGAAAAGCCTTCATCCTCATATACTTCATATTCTGCGATATTTAGAACATTTTGGGCATATTTAATACACATATTAATCTGATTTTCTATAGATTCTCCCTCTTCTGTAAATTTACTTTTACGAGAATAAATTGCAATTTTAGACATCTAATCAACTCCTATTCAAAAAAAGAATTAAAATATATCATTTCTTAAAACTCCAAATCCTGGTTCAAAATAAAGAATTATATTTTCACACTCTTTATACATACTATGTTTGCGTCTATGATACTCAATAGCTTCATCAAAAAACTTATCCGTTAATGTTAAATATTCAGCAACCTCATATCTGTCATTAGCACCATTTTTAATAGCTCTTACTATTTGTTTTAGACTGCAAACTCTTTCAATACTTTCAGCTCTTGCTGCATTTTCTAATTTCTTATTTATTATACTATCTAGGTTTAATATATCTCCTGATGTGGTTTTAAAGTGTCCTATTTCCTCTGACAATATCCAGTATTTTTGCTTTTCGCATAAATTCTTATTTATAAATAATACTTCATTAAGACAATAACCTGACTCACCCTCTAAATCCATTTCAACTACAACAGCGCCAATATTTTCAGCTTCAACAATAAGCTTTTCATATGCAGTCATTAATCCCCCACCTATCTATTTAAAGCTATTTATTATGCATTTCTTTATATTTTGCTTTAATTTTTTCTATATTTCTAGCATTTGCATCATCACTGATATTATCATTATGGGCAGCTAAGATTTCTATTTCAGGTTCTCTATTATTTTTATAAGATTTTCTGCATTTACTTGTTATTTCCGATATTTTAAATTTTATAAATGAATCGGCACTTTTTTGTAAATCAATTATGTCATTCTCAGATATTTCATATTCAGCATCTGTTGTATTTAGAATCAAATAACCTTCAGGATCATATATGATTTCATAACCTAGATTTAGCAGGTATTGTTCTATGAAATAGTTTCTTTTTGTTTCAATTTTAATATCACTTTTATTTTCATCAACAAGTTGAGATAAAGTTAAGCCTAATCCTTTTGAAAGATTAGAAAGAGTTTCAACACTAGGATTGTATCTATTCCTTTCAATATCGGCTAGATAAGATCGTGATATTGAAGCTTTTTTTGCTAAGTCAACTTGAGTCAATTTTTGCATCTTTCTTAGTTCTTTTATTTTGGTTCCTACATCCATTTCAAATACCTCCATGTCGTAATTTCCGACTATTAATATTTACAGTATATAACAATGGTGACGTAAAGGCAATACTAACAAAGTCGTAAATACAAGTAAAAAGGAGCGACATTTAGCAAATGAGAGAAAAAACATGTATTTTACTCCATAAAGGTCGTAAATACTGTTATTTAATTCTTTACTAATTGTCGTTAATACAATACAATAAGGGCATGGTAAATAGAGAGGAGGAATTAATGATGAATGAGAGTTCTAAAAAAAAGATAGGCAATATAATAAAAGAAGCTCGGATCAATAAAAATAAAACACAACAGAATTTGGCTGATGAATGCTATTTGTCTAGAACTTATATTTCTGACATAGAAAGTGGGAGATATTCTCCGAGTGTAGGAACTTTGATTAATATTTTTAACAAATTAAATATCAATTTTAATTTAATTAAAAATGTCGTAAATACAGACATAAATAATGAATGAGTTCATTAGCAAAATTTAGAGCTATTGAATATTATGAATTGTATAATTTCATAAAAGGTGAAGCTATGAATAAAAGAATTGGTAAGAGGAATAAAGAACCCATTAATGTAATCATGTGCCCAATAGAAGATAGAGAGGCCTATATTAAAAGTCTAGGAGCGGTAATGCTGGATATATCTGAAAAACAATTAGGAGAAGATGGATTAGCATTAGTTATGGAAGAATTAAAAATAAAATTAGGTAAATAACAAATGAATAGTAGGCTAGTAGATAGCCTTATGTAATATGTCATTACATAAATATTTAATAGTTGAGTCTTAACAAACCACACTAGTTAAAGGCTAATGGTGAGGGATTGGAACAGAAAAATAAATTTAAGGAGGTTTAAATATGGATAATTATACAGTATACCTATTAGATCAAATTCAATTGTATAGAAGTGATACGGAAGCAAATCCAGAGGAAAAAGACATTAATGAAGCTGTAGCAGCTGAATTAATGAGAGCTTTGGTACAATATCAAAATCATGTATTAGTTGGAGGTAAAAAATGTGAATAAATTAATGCCATTAGAATTTAAAAATCAAAGGATTATTATGACTAAGATTTTAGCTGAAGAATTTGGAACCGAAGATAAAATAATCAGCAACAACTTCAATAGAAATATAGACAGATTTATTGAGGGAAAACATTATTACAAGCTAGAGGGTGCAGTGCTAAAGGATTTTAAAACGAATCATCTGAATGATGAACCGTCAATGTTAAGAATAAATTGCCTATATCTTTGGACAGATAGAGGGGCAGCAAGACATGCAAAAATTCTTGATACAGATGAAGCGTGGGAAGTTTATGAAGCTTTAGAAGAAAATTATTTTAATCCTAAACAGACGTTAAATACTTCCGAATTATCACCAGAACTTCAAATGTTTAATAAAATGTTTCAAGCATTAGCCAATAGTGAGTTAGAACAAAAGAAAATGAAAGAAGATATTGAAGAAACAAAGGAAAAGTTAAAAGGAATTAAAGAAGTAGTTGCTCTTAATTCTACAGATTGGAAAAATGACTCTAAAAACTTAATAGTGAAAATAGCACATAGACTTGGTGGTAATCAATTTATACAGGATGTGTACAAGGAAATTTACACTGACTTGGAGAGAAGAGCCAGTTGTCAATTAGAAATAAGACTCACTAATAAGCGTAGAAGAATGGCAGAGGAAGGTATTTGTAAATCAAAGAGAGACAAGCTAAATAAGTTAGACATCATAGGCGAAGAGAAAAAGATTTTAGAATGTTTCCTAGCTATAGTAAAAGAACTTGCAATTAAATATGGAGTGTAGGAGGACTAAGATATGGTTTATAAATTTTTAAGATGGCTTAAAGCAAATGTTACAGAAGAACAGTTCAAGGATATATTAGCAGCAACAGTTCAAGATATTAAATTCAATAGAATTGGATTTGGTAAGACTACAGGACCTAAGAAATTTATTGATATATGTACAAGCTGTGCAAACCTAATTTTAAAAATAGACAAAGAAAAAAGCCAAAGGACACCGACCAAAGTAGTCCAAATGGCATAACAAAATAATCAAGTTTATTATATCACAAAATGAGGTGATTACAATTAAAAATATAGCATTAATTAAATTTCCAAGAGGAAGCTTTGACCAGGAATATTCGTACTTTACCGATATGGACGATTTAGTTGAAGGTGACATATTAGTTGTTCCGACTAGCAACTCCTACAGTATAGGTATATTTAGCAGGTATTCTAAAAGTAAAATTCATATGGAGAAAGCTGAGAAATGGATTGTTAAAAATATTAATCCAGATATTAAAGCCTTTGAAGAAAAGATGTTCTTAGGAGGTTTTGATTAATGGGTTATGGCACAAAGATAAAAATGGAAATGAATAATTGCTCGTTCCTATATGGCGGTACGGATGGTATTTGTCCTTACCATACAAGAAGTTGCAATAAGCCTTGTGACAAGTATTCACCAGTTGGGGATTCATCAAAAGAAATATTTCATGACTGGAACAATGGGATAGAAAAATTAAAAATTGAATTAAGGCTTAAATATTTTGGTACTACTGAAAAGTTAGATCCTAAATTAAAAGAGAAGCAAGAACCTAAAGAAGAAAAATTTGATGTAGATGATTTCTTAGGAGAATGACATAAGAATTAAAAAATTAATTAAATTTGGAGGAATTATATTATGAAGATGAATGTGGAATTTGAATCGAGAGAAGAATTATTAAGTTTTGTGGGAATGTTTGGAGCTGCTAAAGAGATTGTGGCTAGCCAAGGACAAGTGGTGCCAGTCGAAGAACCTAAGGAAGATGTTAAGCCTGTAACTGAAAAGACTAAAAAGAATAAAGCTGAAACTAAAAAAGAGGAACCACCGAAGGAAGAAATTAAAAAGGATGAGGCACCTAAAGTTGAGGCAGAGGTTACTAGAGTTGACACAGAATCTAAAGAAGCAACCAAAGATGCAGAAGTAACAGAAGATAATAATGAACCAGAAGCTAAGATTACTAAGGAAATGGTAAGGGCATTATGTCAAAAGGCTATAAAAGCAGGTAAGTCAGCAGAAGTTAAAAACATAGTTAGCAATTATGGTGCTGCTAAAATTCCTGATTTAAAAGAAGAATGTTATGCAGATGTATATAAGGATGTGGAGGCGTTGCTATAATGGCTAAACATGCAATATTAAGCGCAAGTTCTTCGCATAGGTGGCTTAACTGTCCACCTAGTGTTGAACTAGAAAAAGGATTTGGAAATAAGACAAGTATATTTGCAGAAGAAGGAACATTAGCACATGAACTTGGTGAATTAAGTCTAAGGTATCAACTCAGAGAAATAACTAAAAGAACTTATGATAGCAAGGTGAAAAAGCTTATATCCAATAATGAGTTATACACAAATGATATGCCAGATTATGTTGAGATTTATACAGATATCTGTATTGAGAAAGTTGCTGTAGCAAAAGCAACAACTCCTGATGCAATAGCTATAGTAGAGCAAAAGTTAGATTTTAGTCAATGGGTTCCAGACGGGTTTGGAACAGGTGACTTTGTAATAATTGCAGATGGAACTATGGAAATATGTGATTTAAAGTATGGCAAGGGTGTTCAAGTATCAGCTATAGATAATTCACAAATGAGACTATACGCATTAGGAGCAATAACAGAATTTAGTTTTCTATATGACATTCAAAATGTAAAAATGACAATTATTCAACCAAGACTTGATTCGATAAGTACCGATGAAATGACAGTTGGAGATTTAATCAAATGGGCGGATGAATATGTGAAGCCAAGAGCAGAACTCGCAATAAAAGGCGAAGGAGAATTTTGTGCAGGAGATCACTGTAAATTTTGTAAAGCTAAAGCAGTATGTAAAGCTAGAGCTGATAAAAATTTAGAAATAGCTAAATATGAATTTACTAATGTTAATTTTTTAAGTGATTCAGAGATATCAGATATTTTGACTATTGCAGATAAAGTTATTGAATGGGTAACAGATGTAAAAAACTTTGCTTTAGAACAAGCATTAAAAGGTGATAACCTTGAGGGATTTAAAGTTGTTGAAGGTAGGAGTAATAGAAAGTGGATAGATGAAAAGAAGGTTGGAGAAATATTACTGGAACAAGGATTTTTAGAAAATATTATATACACTAAAAAGCTTACAGGTATTGCAAATATGGAGACAGCAATAGGTAAGAAAGAAGTTAATAGATTACTTGGTGAATATATTGAGAAACCACCAGGCAAACCAACTCTAGCACCTATAACAGATAAAAGAGAGCCATACAACCCTGCTAAAGCAGACTTTATGGGGTAAGAATTTATATGTATGGTATCTATAATACTTATGCTAAAGCTTTTCAATTTGGAATCTGCGAAGAAACAAAGAACAAAGCACGAAAGAAGCTATTTAAGAAAATAGGCAAAGATGCTTACAAGTGGAGATTTGAAGTAAGAAAAATAAACAATACACATGAAAGTAATAAAAATATATTAAAGAAAAAGGAGAATGAAATTATGAATGTTAAAGCAACAAGAACAGGAACAAAGGTAACTACAGGAAAGGTTAGATTAAGTTATGCACATCTTTTTGAGCCACATGCAATAGAAGGAAATGAACCTAAATACAGTGTATCAGTAATAATTCCAAAGACTGACACTGAAACACTGAAAGCAATTAAGGAAGCTACAGAACAAGCGAAAAAGGATGGAGCTAGTAAGTGGGGAGGAAAAGTACCACCAACACTAAAGACACCTTTAAGAGATGGTGATGCAGAAAGGCCAGATGATGAAGCTTATGCAGGATGCTATTTCTTAAATGCAAATTCAAAGAATAAACCTGGTGTAGTGGATAAGAATGTACAACCAGTATTAGATGCAACAGAAGTTTATTCAGGTTGTTATGGTAGATTAACTCTTAACTTTTATGCTTACAATGCCAATGGAAATAAAGGTGTAGCTGCAGGTCTTGGTAATGTTCAAAAGCTTGAAGATGGTGAACCACTTGGAGGATTTACAAGAGCAGAAGATGATTTTACTGCAGTAGGTTCTGCAGAAGATGATTTCTTAGGTTAAGATTATGGATATTCTAAGCATAGATGTTGAAACATATTGTGACTTAGATATTAAGGATGTGGGTGCTTATAAATATTGTGAGCACCCATCATTTGAAATATTGCTATTTGCATATGCTTTCAATGATGAAACAGTAGAAATTGTAGATTTTAAAAACCGTGAAAATATACCTTTTAGAGTTATAGATGCTCTTGATGATCCTAATGTTATTAAGTCAGCATTCAACGCTAATTTTGAAAGAAATGCAATATCAAATTTTTTTATGCAAACGTGGTGTCCACCAGAGGAATGGCAGTGTAGTATGATTAAAGCTTTAACAATGGGATTACCTGGATCACTTGATATGGTTGGTAAGGCACTTCATTTTGCAGAAGATAAGCAAAAAATGAAGGAAGGTAAAGACTTAATTAAGTACTTTTGTAAGCCATGTAAGCCTACTAAAACTAATGGTCAAAGAACTAGAAATTTACCAGAACATGCACCAGATAAATGGGAAACCTTTAAATTATATTGTAAACAAGACGTTGAAGTTGAAAGAGATATAAGAAATAAGTTAAGTAAATATAAAACTTTAGATAAAGAACAGCAATTATGGGAACTGGACCAACACATTAATGATAGAGGTGTTGGTGTAGATATAGAACTTATTAAAAAAGCTATTAAGTGTGATGAACAATACCAGGAAAGATTAATTAGTGAAGCTAGAGAGTTAACAGGACTATCTAATCCAAATAGTCCAGCTCAATTAAAAGAATGGATAAGTAAAAGAATAGGATATGCAGTTGGCAGCATAAATAAGGATATTATGCCAACATTGATACAAGATGCAGAGACTCAAGGAAAAGATGAAGTAAAAAGAATATTAGAACTAAGGCAGCTTATGGGTAAAACCTCAATTAAGAAATATCAGACGATGCAAGTAGCTAGATGCAAGGATGGTAGAGTAAGAGGATTATTACAGTTTTATGGAGCTAATAGAACAGGAAGATGGGCGGGAAGATTAGTACAAGTTCAAAACCTTCCACAAAACCATTTACCTGACTTAGATGATGCTAGAAAGCTATTAATAAACGGTGACTTTGAACAAATTGAATTTTTATATGATAGCGTTTCAGATACATTAAGTCAGCTCATAAGAACAGCGTTTATTCCAAGGGAAGGAAATAGGTTTATAGTTGCAGATTTTAGTGCTATTGAAGCAAGAGTTATTGCATGGATTGCAGGAGAAGAATGGAGGTTAGAAGTCTTTAAAACACATGGAAAGATATATGAAGCTTCAGCAAGTCAAATGTTTCATGTGCCGATAGAGAGCATTAAAAAGGGTTCTGACTTAAGACAAAAAGGAAAGATAGCAGAGCTTGCACTTGGTTATGGAGGAAGTGTTGGAGCTCTTGCGTCAATGGATAAAGCTAAAAGTATTCCAGAAGAAGAACTTCCAGAACTAGTACAACATTGGAGAAATGCAAACCCTAATATAACTAAGTTTTGGTGGGATTGTGATAAAGCAGCTAAAAAGGCCATTAGAGAAAAAACAACAGTAACACTGCATCATGGGATTAAATTTATATATGATCCAGGAGTCTTATTTATACAATTACCATCAGGAAGAAAGCTAAGCTATATAAGGCCAAAGATTGAACCACATGAGACTTTTAGTGGAGACAAGATAACATATGAAGGTATGGAACAAACAAGTAAGCAATGGACAAGGTTAGATACTTACGGACCAAAACTTGTAGAAAATATTGTTCAAGCTGTTGCAAGAGATTGTTTGGCTGAAGCAATGTTTAAGGTTACTTCATCAGGATATGACATTGTAATGCATGTACACGATGAAATTATTATGGATGTACCTAAAGACAAAGGTAGTGTTGAAGAAATATGCAATATATTCGGAGAATCAATTGAATGGGCAAAAGGCTTACCACTTAGAGCAGATGGTTATGAATGCAGCTATTACATGAAGGATTAAAATGAATATTACTAAAAAGGAATTAACCTTTCAATATTTTAGAGATAATCCGGATGTAGTATGGCAGAGGGAAAGTATTCAACATTATAAGAAATTAGGTATAAGAAAGTCCACATATATAACTTATAAAAGAGAGTATATAGCTATTCTTCAAGTAAAAGAATCAAACATGTTAAAAGTTAGAAATCCAGAATTATATTTTAAAGGTAGACCAAGACAAAAGTTTATATTCAATGACAGTAGGCTATTTAGAAAGTGAGGGATAAAAAATGGATGATCTAGAGTTTTTAGGATTAAATGAGGAACCAGTTGGGATACCAATTAATGATAAATATAGGATAGAAACTGCAGATGTTTTAAATGTTGTAGTTAAAGAGAAATATACTCCAAAGCCTAAAGAAGATGGTGAAATAGTAGAACCTCAGTGGAAAACAATAAGTTATCATCCTAACTTGGAATTAGCATTTAAAAGCATTGTAGACAGAGAAATTAATTTGATTGTAAGTGATGGACTTATGGCAGTAATTAAAAAGTTAGAAGAACTGAAAAATTTCAAGAAAGTTATTACCACCTAAAATGCAGAACAATACTAAGTAATTAAGCAATTGGAGGAATATAGATGAATTATAAAAATAAACGATTAGTTTGCAAATTATTAATTATAGGTATACATGCAAGAAGCCATAGGATCTATAAAAAGCAAATTAAAAGACTTAATCCATTATTAATAGCAGATGGAAAAGAAGAATTAAAAATTAATTTATAAGCGGTTTAAAAATAAGTGTTCAAATAGTTTAATTCATACTACCAATAACAGATGCAAGAAAGGAGGATTATACTTTGGAGTCTATATTGAGTGATAATCCAATAGTAAAAATAAAATATGATGACCAAATAACATTGGCTACTGGAAGAAATAAAACATCAAAGCAATGGAAAAATAAAAATATGCTTTACTCAGCCTTAGTTGAAAAGTTAAGCCATACAACTAGAACACCTGAAACTTATGCAGAATATAAGAAGATGCCAAAGACTGATAGAGATAGAATCAAAGACGTTGGAGGTTTCGTTGGAGGCTCATTAAAAAATGGCCGTAGAAAAGCTGAGAACGTTGCTAATAGAACTCTATTAACACTAGATTTAGATTATGTTAATGGTGATGTATGGTCAAGCGTAGAGCTACTATGGGATTTTTCAGTGGTCATGTATTCAACTCATACTCATGCATCTGATAACCAAAGATTAAGACTTGTGATCCCTTTAAGTAGGCCAGTTCTACCAGATGAATATCAAGCTATAGCTAGAATGATTGCAGATGATTTAGGAATAGATCAGTTTGATGATACAACATATGAACCATGTAGATTAATGTATTGGCCATCAACTTCAAGTGATGGGGAATATGTATTTAAAGTACAAGACTTACCTTGGCTTAATCCAGATGAAATCTTAGAAAGATATACATTTGGCTGGAAGGATGTAAGTTATTGGCCAGAGAGTTCAAGATCTAGAGCAAAATTAAATTCAGCTATTAAGAAACAAGAGGATCCATTAGAAAAGAAAGGTGTTATAGGTGCGTTTTGTAGGACCTACAGTATTAGTGAAGCAATAGAAGAATTTTTAAGTGATGTTTATGCTGCAGGTGCAGATGATACAAGATACACATATTTAGAAGGTTCAACAACTGGTGGAGTTGTAGTTTATGATGATAAATTTAGCTTTTCACATCATGGTACAGATCCAACCTCAGGTATTTTGTGTAATGCATTTGATCTAATAAGGATCCATAGGTTTGGCGAATTAGATGATAACGCAAAGGAAGATACCCCAGCAAATAGATTACCTTCATTTACTAAAATGACAGAGTTTGCAGCTAATGATAAAAAGGTTAAGGAAACTATAGGCAGAGAACGTATGGAAAAGGCACAAGAGGACTTTGATGTTATTGTGCCTGATGAAGAAATGAGTACAGAATGGCTTGATAGCCTTACTTATACTTTAAATGGTAAACTTGCAAGCACAATAAGCAATTTTTCTTTAATAATTGAGAATGAACCGTTACTTAAAGGAAAGATTGCTTACAATGAATTTTCAAATAGAGCTGTAGTTGTAGGTAAACTCCCATGGAGAAATAAAAATAATAATGAAGATTGGAATGACACTGATGATTCTGGACTTAGGGAGTTTGTAGAAAAATATTATCATATTTCAAGTACTGCAAAATGTGCTGATGCATTAGCTTTAAGTTTTGAAAAACATTCATTCCATCCTATCAAAGATTATTTAAATGGTCTTATATGGGATGGTGAAAAGAGAATTGACAAGTTATTTATAGATTATCTCGGGGCTGAAGATAACAATTATGTAAGAATAGTAACAAGAAAAGTATTAACTGCAGCAGTTGCAAGAGTATTTAAACCAGGTATTAAGTTTGATAATATGCTTATTTTAAGTGGTAAACAGGGAGTAGGTAAAAGTACTATTATTAAAAAATTAGGTCAGGATTGGTACAGCGATAGTTTAACAACCGTAAATGGTAAAGAGGCTTATGAACAATTACAAGGAGTTTGGATTCTAGAAATGGCTGAAATGATGGCAACTAAAAAGGCCGATATCGAAGCAACAAAACATTTCTTAAGTAAGACTGAGGATATATATAGAGTTGCTTATGGAAGACGTACAAGCAGATTTCCACGACAATGTATATTTATTGGGACTAGTAATGAACGTGAGTTTTTAAGGGATAAAACAGGTAATAGAAGATTTTGGCCAGTTGATATTGCTATAAATAAACCTAATAGAAATGTATTTGAAGATCTAACAGAATATGAGATTGGTCAAATATGGGCTGAAGCTTTAGAGCTATTCAATAATGGAGAAACTTTGTACCTTAATTATGAAGAAGAAAAAGAAGCTAAAAAGCAGCAGGAAGCTCATTCAGAAGAAAGTGCAAAAGCAGGTCTTATTGAAGAATATTTAAATAAGCCTATTACAGAGAACTGGTATAACCTAGGTATAGCAGAGAAGAGAAATTATATACATGGTGGAGATTTTGGAGAAGCCCAAGAAGGTACAATTACTAGAACTAAAACTTGTGTAATGGAAATATGGTGTGAACTATTCAATGGGGATCCTAAGATGCTTACACCAATTACATCAAGAGAAATAAATGATATATTAAAAGGCATTGATGGGTGGAAGTCTTATGATGGTCGATTAAGATTTGGGAAGACTTATGGAACCCAAAGAGCTTTTGTGAGGGAATAAAGATGGAAGAAAGCAGAATTGAAAATTATCTAAAAAAGCAAGTAGAAAAAGTAGGCGGTAAGGCTTATAAGTGGAATCCAACTGGAGTAATAGGAGTACCAGATAGAATGGTGCTCTTACCTGGTGGAAAAGTAATATTTGTAGAACTTAAAGCACCAGGTAAAAGAGCTAGAAAAATTCAAGAGTATAGAGCCAGACAACTTAAAAATTTAGGCTTTCAAGTTGAATGCTTGGATGCAGTTGAAAAAGTCGATTTGCTTATAAAAAAAATTTGTATAAATTACTAGCCTATGTTTCCTAGTGTGACAGCAATTACCTGATCATAAAATATATTAATAAGATCAATATTGCTTGTTATAGAACCAGATATTATTGAAGCATCTTTCAGTGTGAAAAATCCATCATTACCAGGTATTGGTTTATCGTCAGCAATATCTATTTTTTTTCTGTAAGCATTCAAGATGCCGTCGTTGAGGCCTTTCATAGCTTTAGCTTTAATGTCAGATTCGTTATCAGATAACGGTTTACCAGTAATAATTCCATAGGCAGTAACTACAATTATTGAATTGTCAGCGAAAATTTCAGTAGAAGGCATTGAACAATAACTGCTAATAGTAGCTTTTTTTAATGAAATATCATCCACGTATATTTCCCCCCTTAAGTTTTTTGGTTCAGTTAATAACTGATATGTTAATTATAGAATAGAATGAAAATATATACAATTGAATGTAGAAAAAAGGTGAATATAAAATGAAATTTAAACCTTGGGATTATCAAAAATATGCAATCAACCATGTAATAGATCATAATGCTGCAGGCTTATTTCTAGACATGGGTATGGGGAAGACTGTCAGCTCATTAACTGCAATAGATAATTTATTATTCTTAGGTGATACAAATAAAGTTCTTGTTATAGCTCCAAAAAGAGTTGCAGAAGATACATGGTCAACAGAAGTGGAAAAGTGGGACCACTTAAAAAATTTAAGAATATCAATTATCTTGGGAACTCCAAAACAAAGGGATGAGGCAGTTAGAAAAGATGCGGATATTTATTTTACCAGTAGAGACAATGTAGTTTGGTTAGTTGATAATTATTTTAAAACTTGGAAGTGGGACACATGCATAATAGATGAATTAAGTTCTTTTAAATCAAGTAAGGCTAAGAGATTTAGAGCCTTAAAGAAAGTGAGGCCATATTTTAAAAGGATTATAGGACTTACTGGAACACCTGCACCAAATTCATTAATAGATTTATGGCCGCAACTATATTTACTTGATGGTGGACAAAGGTTAGGCAGAACAATTACGGGTTATAGAGAGCAATACTTTGTTCCAGGTGATAGAAATCAGCACATAGTTTATAACTGGAATCTTAAAGAAGGTGCGGAAGATGCAATCCATAATAAAATATCTGATATATGTATTTCAATGATGGCTAAGGATTATTTAGATTTACCTGAAAGAATTGATAATAAGATTTATGTAGATTTACCTAAGAGTGCTAAGGCGAAATATAAAGAGCTTGAAAAAGACTTAATAATTCAACTGGATGGTGAAGATATAACAGCAACTAATGCTGCAGTATTAACAGGTAAATTGCTTCAAATAGCTAATGGCGCAATTTATTCAGAAGATCATGAAGTAGTAGAGATTCATGAACAAAAGCTAAATGCATTACTAGATATTATTGAAGCAGCAAATGGTAAACCAGTTTTAGTATTCTACTCATTTAAACATGACTTATCTAGGATTATGAAAACATTGAAGGATAGTAAACTCAAAGGTCAAGCATTAGAAGGTCAAGAGGATATTAAGAAATGGAATAATGGAGAAATATCAATTCTTTTATTACATCCTGCATCAGCTGGTCATGGTCTTAATCTTCAGTATGGTGGAAATATTGTTGTGTGGTTTGGACTTCCTTGGAGCTTAGAGCTTTATCAACAAGCCAACGCCAGATTGCACAGACAAGGTCAAAAGGAGACAGTTATTATTCATCATATTATAGCTAAAAATACAGTAGATGAAGATGTAATAAAAGCATTAAGTAGTAAAGAAATTAATCAAAATGTACTTTTAGAAGCAGTAAAAGCACGATTAAAAATAACAAGTGTACAATGTGAACAAAAATAATTAAGCTTTTGAAATTAATGCAATTAGGCTGAAAAGGTGTGTACAAGATTAATTTTTACAGTTTATACCAATGTGTACAACGTGAACTGAATTCTTTGCTTTGTTCACATACTTTGTTCACGCAATAAACGTCATAACCATAATGGTTTGAAAGCTACTGTGTACAATGTGAACATAAATATATTATATATTATTATTTATATAAATAGGCATATATGTATACGCGCGCGTACGCCTAATACGCGTATACGTATATATAGAGAAAATGTGTTAACATTGTACACATCTTAAAAAGCAGATAGGCTTGGAATGAAAAAAATGAATGTGAAGGTGGGGAAATGTAGGAATGAAATTATTGATGCATGTTTTGAGGAAAAACGATAGATTGAAAATAGATAATACAGCATTGTCACTTAATCAAATAGCAGCTAAATTGACTGAGGAGTATAGCGAGGTTATTGAAGCTTTAGAAAATTATGAAACTAATAAAACACAAGTTAACCTAAAAGAGATCATAAGAGAAACCTTTGATTTAATTCAGATGTGCATTTTGATTTTATGGCGTTGCCATAGAAAAGCTTTGAATATTGATGAACCTTTATTGATTAAAGATATTAACATTGAACATAAAGACAAACTAATAAGTGAAAGACAGTGGACCATAGAAACAGGAATCGAAATTGATGTAAAGGAGTAGGTGTATATATGGATTATAAAAGAGAGGCAGTCGAATATTTAAAGAACTATGACAAATTAAAATCAGCATTAGATAATCTAAAGGATGAGATATTAGAGCTTAAGGTTGATATAAAATCTATAAAAGCAATCCCATATTCAGATATGCCAAAAGGAAGTAGTTGCATTAATGCTGATGATGAATTAGTTAATAAAATGTTTAGATTAGGTAGAGCTGAGAGTGAATATAAATCAACACTTAAGACAGTAAACAGAATAGATAAAGTGCTTAATAATTTTGAGAATAATAATAAAACTTATCACAAAGTATTAAAAGGATATTTCATTGATCAATATACAGAAGAGCAATTGATGAAAGACTTTAACTATTCGGATAGACACATAAGGCGGTTAAAGCAAGAAGCTCTAAGAGCATTTGCTATTGAGGTATTTGGTATCAAGGTTATAGGAGCATAGACTTAAATGTCCGTTTTATGTCCTAGAATTTGACAAGGTATATGATATAATTGAGTTATAACGATAATAAAACGAAAGAGGAATTTAAGCCCTCCTAATTACATGATTATAAATAAATCAGTAGAAACAAAAAATATATTTCGAAAGGAAGTGGAATCCCTCCATGGCTTGAGAATATATAGTATCTACTGGTTTATTTTATTGGAGCATTTAGAAGGAATATGCCAACTTTTGTATAATGTTAATTATATGAGAGAAGGTGTGTAAGTAATGAATAAACTAAATAGATTTTTATATTTGACAATAGGGTTGAGTCTTTTGTCAATTGTACTTCCTATTATCTTTTTGCAGATTGATTGTGTTAAAACATTTGCATTAAAAACTTTCCATACGAGAGAAAATGCATACGGATACTTGCAATTTGTTGGAAGCTTTTTAGGTGTTGTAGCTACTATATCAGCAACTATAATATTACAAGAAAAGCAGAAGTACCAAAAAGATAAAGATGAAAACAAGAAAGCAATGCTCAATTTATATGTACAATTAGAAAGAGCATTTGAAAAATATAAAGAAGCTCAAAGAAGTAATTTAGGATATGGAGATTTCCAGGAAGTTTCACTTGAGGTTGATGCGTGTGGGCCAAGGAAGATATTTATAGATCCAAATTATATAAAAGATTTAGCTCAATTAAGACCAATGTTAAAGGATGAGATGTATGAAAACATTGGGCTGGGCTTTGATGCAATAATTAATTCATACAAAGCTTATTTGGAGTTAGAACAAGAACTAAATAGTATTAAAACGAGAGATTTTAGTGATTATTCAATGACTGCCGCTCTGAATAATAAATCTATAGGTGAATTGAGAGTGGAAATGATAAGAAAAAAGAATAACGAAATAGTGAAACATGTTGATTTTATATGCAAATTGTATGATGTAAAATATAAAAAAGTTTTAAAAAGATTATCAATGACTATATAGAAAGAGAGGTGGCATTAATGGCCAAGTTAACAGAGAAGCAAAAACTGTTTTGTGATGAATATTTAATAGACCTTAATGTCACACAAGCAGCTATAAGGGCAGGATACAGTAATTCATATGCAAATAAAAAGGCTTTTTTATTATTGGAAAAGCCTGAGATAAAAGAGCATATAGATAAACGAATGAAGGATAGGGAAAGACGTACCGAGATAACTCAAGATGTGGTATTAGAGGAACTAAGAAAGATAGCACTTGCAAAGCCAACGGATTTCTTTGAAATTGAAGATATGGGCCAATATAAGAGGGTTAATATCGTGTCAACCAAGGATATTCCAGAAGATAAGATTGGAGCTATAGCAAGTATAAAGCAAGGAGCTAATGGAATAGAAGTTAAGCTTCATGATAGATTAAAAGCTTTAGAACTTATTGGAAGACATCTAGGA
Organism: Clostridium sp. YIM B02569; assembly: GCF_022320765.1. Classification (NCBI taxonomy): domain Bacteria; kingdom Bacillati; phylum Bacillota; class Clostridia; order Eubacteriales; family Clostridiaceae; genus Clostridium; species Clostridium sp. YIM B02569. The sequence continues at coordinate 17,961 of NZ_JAKJJX010000004.1, forward strand.
ATGTTCAAAGATAAAATTGAGATTAGCAAAGATAATACTAAGGTTGATGTTAACATAGATGATATGCTTAATGAAATAAAAGAGGATAATGATATAGAAGATATTTCCCAAATTAAAAAATAAGAAAATATATAAAGACTTGAAATTATTTCGCAAAGTTGCAGTTTAGCGAAATAATTAAAGAAAGTGAAATATTAAGGAATGGCTTAAATACTTGTTTTAGATAGGGTACAGTAATTATGTATAAGGAAATGCATAAAACAAGTGAATAATAAGTGTATAAACTATGAAATATGCATTTATTATCGAATAAATATTAATAATTATTTCCCGATATTCATGGCGTAAGTGTATTGATATTATAGCATAAATCTATGGGTGGGGTACCTTCTATTTTTGAAAATGAGAAAAGTGGGTCGACAAGCTCCATAAAATTTCTCTATAATTTTTAAACTCGAAAGAAATAATGACAAAATGGAAGGTCTATTAAAAGAAATTAAGGAAACTAAGGCTGAATTAAAAGAAAAATATGGTTGCGAATTGTAATTTTTAGCAGGAATATGCCAATTTTCGTATAATTCATTATATGGAAGGTGGTTAATAAAATGGATAAAAAATTTACTAATATGCTTTTACAGTTTGTTGGAGCGCTAAGCTTAATTGCTATAGTTATAGCATTATGTTTTCGATTTGGAGCTTATGGTGAACAATTGAAAATTAATGATTTCTTAGGGTATACTGCATCTTTTGGAGGTGCAATTTTAGGGTCTATGACTTCATTGGTTATTTTATATATAACAATAATTAATAGCAAAAAAGACTATGAAGATACTAAATTAAATGCTGTAATGCCTATATTAAAAATATGCAAGGATTTAAATAGTCAACAATACGACTTTGTGTTAGATGCTGATAATATAACGGAGTTTGGTAATATAAAAGAAGATGTAAAGTTGAAAATTAAAAATATAGGTGTAGGAACAGCCAGAGATATAAAGATAAAATTTAATAATAATTATGTAACAAACAGAGGAAAAGTAATAAATATGTTTGATTTGGGGGCAAATGAAAACACTAATTTTATAATAAGAATTGGTGAAATACAAAATATAGCAAAGGAATTAAACAAAGATACATATATTCCAATTATAATAGAGTATGTAGATGTGTATAGGAAAAGAAAGTATGAGCACTATTTAAAAGTTATAAAATTACAAGGATATAGTAGCTTTGAGATATATGAAAATGAAAAAGTTGATATAACTGAACTTTAAAAAATTTCAAGAACCCTAAAAATAGGGTTCTTTTATTATTCACAAAAAGGAGGAATAGCATGATATACTTTGACAACTTAAAATTTGATACAGAACTTAAATACGAGGTATATCTGTTAAATAAATACCTCACCAAACATTATGATTCAGGTACTGCGGATAAGCTTTTAAAGACTAATAGCAGGGATTTAGATAGACTCGCAAAGGCACTAAGTGACAAAGACATCGAATTTTTCTGTTTGTATTTCATGAGTGATACTTTTGTACCTAAAGGAATGAATGATGATGGAAGTTATCCAGTGGATCATATACCAAATGTAGCTAGACAACTTTCTAAAGGTCATTATGAGTTGTGGGATATTGCAAATGAAATATTTGTAGAAGATAAAAGAGATAAAGCAGCAATCATAGAACCAAGAGGATACGCAAAAACTACAATTTTTGATATGGCTGTTAGTGTATATTTACATTGCTACAAAAAATCTCTCTTTACTCTACTTGGAGCCAAAACTGATACAGATGCAACTCAATTCTTGGATTCGATTAAGAAAGTATTTAATGAGAATCAGAAGATTATTGAAAATTTTGGTAAACTGATTGACATTAAGGCTGTAAAAGCAAATGGGGAAAGATATACAGTTAATGCCAATGAAGTTGAGTTTACTAATGGAACTTATATTAGGACCGTTGGTTCTGGAACATCTGTTAGAGGTTCGAACTGGGGAGGAATTAGACCTACTGTATTTATAGGCGATGACTTTCAAGATGAAAAGAATATTTTAACAGATGCAGCAAGAGAAAAACAATATAGTAAATGGACAAAAGAAGTTGAAGAAGTTGGAGACAAAGCAGTTTATAGAAATGGTAAAAAAATAAAAGCCGCGACTAAGATAATTGCTATTGGAACAGTATTACATATTGATTGCCTAATGTCTAAGCTAAGCAGAAATGGTGATTATTATACTATTTTAAGGCGTGCAATAATTCTTGAAACTGACCAGACTGTTGAAGATATTTTCGAAAATGATTTGTGGCTACAATGTCATGATATATACTTCGATGAAAAACTAAATAAAGAAGAAAGAAAAGAAAAAGCTAAGCAATTCTATGAGGATCACAAGGAAGAAATGCAATTTGAAACCTGGTGGCCCGAAAAATGGGATTGCTTTAATGATTTAGCGATTAAATACTGGGAAGATAGAGCTGCATTTATGTCTGAGCTTATGAACGATGCTACAGCTATAGGCGAAAAGTGGTTTAAATCTATTGCTACTAGAACTAGTGAGGAGATAGAAAACCACAAATTTATCAAAACAGCTTTAGTTATAGATCCGGCAGCAAGCACAAGTAAGAAAAATGACTATACTGCTATGGGAGTGATGAGTAAAGCAACTAATGACTTTACTTATGTTCGTGATTTGCTAATGAAAAGACTTGGATATAATGACTATTGCGAAAAGGCCGTTGATTTTATTAGAAGACATGAAGATATTACTCATATTGTTATTGAGAAAAATACATTCATGGGTGCTGATGTTCTTAAAATACAAGAATTAATTGATAAAGAACCTAAATTAAAGAGTAGGCGCCTTGAATTTATTAATAAAATGCAGAAAACAAACAAGGATGAAAAAATAAGTACTGTTATGGATCCGGTAAATAATGGACAGATAGTTATAAATTCTGATTGTGAGGATAGTTCAGCAGCAGTTAAACAAGTATTAGAGTTCCAAGGTCAAAAATATACTCCTCATGATGATTTTATAGATATGATTTCAGAGGGTGAAAATGCTTTAAAAGAAATAAAAGTAGTTAGTAAAGTTGAAATATTCGATAGAAATTCATTATTTTAGGAGGAGGTGTTAATGTGGGATATATACAGGACAACTCAGAATTATTAAGTCATGTCCTGAGTGATTTTCGAAGTAGAAAAATACTATACGATAAGATGTATGATTATTGCATAGTGGGAGAAACAGATGCATATAAAAAGTATAAGCGAAATCCAAAAAGAAGTAATTTAAAAATTAAAGTTAACTTCATCAAAAAGTTTATTATGGAAGAAGTCGCTTATTTAGTTAGTAACAAAATCACTTATGGTAGCAAAAGTGATAATAAAGATATAATTGATTACATTGAACATAAGACGGCTCATTGGGATGAGAATCATGAAGAGAACGTTCTTAGGGATATGTTATCATTTGGCAGTGTCTACGAATTATATTATACAACTGAAAAAAATAATGAACTCTTTTTCAATGCAAAAGTAATAAGTCCTCGTGATGGCTATATTCTTGAAGATGATTTCGGGAATATATCAATGTTCTTAAGATTTTATAAAAAGAAATTTGATACAACGCAATATATAGATATTTACACACCAGATTATATTTATCATGTTGATGAAAGTTTTAATAAGATTGATGAACCTACTCCTAATAGATTTGGAGAGGTTCCTGTAAGAGTTGGTGTAGTGAGTAAATATAAAGAACAGGATACTTTATTTAATGAGTTAAAGGATTTACAGGATGCTTTTTGTACGAATTTAAGTGATATTGTAAATGAAATATCCGACTATAGGTTAGCTTATTTACTCTTTTCTGGTTGTCAAATAGATGTGAAAAGTAAAGACGAAGATGGAAAAACACAACTTGATTACCTAAAAGAAAAAGGGGCAATTTCTGTTGATGCAAATGGAAAAGTGTCATTTGTAACTAAAGAAATTAATGATACAGCTGTTCAAAATACTCTAAATACATTGAAGAAAACAATGTATGAATTATCTAATCATATTGATACAAATGAAAAAATGCAATCAAATCTCAGTGGTTCTGCTCTTAGAAATAGACTTATAGGACTTGAACAAAGAATAAAGAACTCTGAAGGGTCAATGAAGAATATAATTAAGGGCAGACTATATTTTATGTTTAAATTGTTTAATAAACTTGAAAATTTAAATTATGATTATAGAGATATAGAAACCAAATTTACATTAAATATTCCTCAGGATGATTTAACAATAGCTCAAATTATATCCCAAATTCCAGATGGTGTTTTATCAAAAGCTACAATGAGAACATTGTTTAGTTTTATATTCAATTCTGAAAGAGAGCAAAAGCTTATTGATGCAGAAAAGCAAAAGGAACTGAATCATGAAGTAGATTTGGATAAGGTAATTAACAATAATGGATAAGAAAGAGCTCACTCCAGAGCAAGAATTTTTTAATGATAAAACATTGGAGTTTGCTAAAGAGCTATACGATCAAAATGATAACAAAATCAATGAAGCATATAAGGTACAGAAGGGAAATAGAGATGATCTTTTAAATAAAATAGCGAAGATACTATTATCGTATAATATTTTGGATAATATAATGAAATTAGGCCCAGAAGAAAAGAAGAATTTGTATTCAGAGTTAAGCAACTTAATTATTGATAAATTCAAATCAGAATTAGATTTTGAAACTAATTTAACTAAGAATATATTATACGACGTTGGTAAAAGTAAATATAGTACAAATAATTATCTTTATAGCCTCGGTACTGATTTTAAACTCACCCAAATTGACGATAAAGTGTTAGAAAATATTATTAATACTAAAGTTGAGGATAAACTTTGGTCAAATAGGTTATATAATAATAAAAATGATATGAGTAAGTTATTAAGAAATGAAATTAAAAAATTTCTTAATGGTGAAACTAATGTAAATGAAATAGAAAATAAAATAAAGAAAAAATATAATGAGAATGCATATGAAACAAAGAGATTAGTTCAAGATAATATATGTAGAGTTCAAGAGGGTGCTAATGATGTATGGCAACATGAGCATGGAATAAAGAAAGTTATGTATATGGCTACTCTTGATGGTAAAGTCTGCTCAAAGTGTGCTCAGTATGATACTAAAGTATTCGATATTGATAAAAAGCCTGTACAAATACCGCAGCATCCATTTTGTAGATGTGTTTATATATCATTACTGGATAAAGATTGGCATCCTAAAATGCGACTTGATAATGAAACTAAGCAAAATATTAATTGGCAAAGTTATCAAGAATGGGCTAATGGTCCAGGTGCTGAACATTTAAAGATGAAAAGAAGGACTAGCAATATTGGCGAATTTGCAAAACTTGAAGAGCCAATGCAATTAAAACATATTAGATCAGTCTGCAAAGAAGCTAAAATTGATTTAGAAGGAATAAAGATAAAAATACAAAGAGATAAGAGTTTAATTGACTTACCTTTTTTTGCTTCAGCAGATCCTAAAGATGTTGGTAGAATAGATTTATTCCCTGGTGCTTTTAAAAATAGAGATGAATTGTTAAGAACTATAGTGCATGAAAAAGTACATGTTGAACAGTACAAAAAATATGGTGGTCAATATGTAATGGAAAATAGAAATAAATTTGAAGAAGAGGCTTATAAAATTGAAGAAGAATGGTATAATGAATATAAGAAGAAGGGGTGATGTATGTGAAATGGATGGAATGTATAAAATCAATACATGATACAGGAAAATCAGGGAAATGCCCAAAATGTAATAGTAGAAATACAGATTATGCATATGTATTAGTAGATGAAGTTAATAATATGGGTTATTTGGATGTTTGGTGCAATGAATGCAAATCTATTGAACATATTAGCAGGGTAAAAATAGATGATACATTGAAACAAGTAATAAATGTTGATGATGTTGATTCTGTCATACCAAAATACAAATTAATTTAGAAGCACTTACTTAAGTTGAATAGGTAGGTGCTATTTTTATGCCTAAAATTAAGGTGGTGATCAAATATCTCGCAAAGCCAGCGTTAAGGCTTATTTTTATTTTAGGAGATGTTGAAATGATTAATTACTATTTTTTATCAATAGGGTTATATTGTTTTTCTTTGATGGTATTCATGCTTAGAGTATTAGCTAATAAGAAACAGATAAATTCTAAAGAAAGTAAAGAAAAATGGTTTATTTACGTAAGGTTAATTGTTGCAAGTTTCATACCAGTAGTAAATTTAATTATTGTTATTTGGAATATTTATATGTGTATATTAGCCGATAATGAAAAATTTATAAAATACATGAATGAATAAGTTTTATTTTAGGAGGAATTTAAAGTGAAAAATGATGATTTAGAAAAAGTAAAATCAATAATTAGAAGCCTTTATGGCATTGCTCTATTGGAATATGAAGACAAAAATCTTTTATCTGGAGATAATAAAACACGTTCCGAAAAACAGCAAGCATTATTACAAGAAGCGTATGAAATATTAAATAAATAAGATTAAATTTTAGGAGGAACTAAGAATATGAAAGAATTAAGTACAATCCAAAAGAGGGAAAAGTTAAATCAAGTTTTTGCAGCAGATGGAGAAGGCCCAGGAGGTGCGCATCATGAATATAGAATTCAATATGAATTGTTTCCCGTTGGAAAATCTAAAGAGACTCATATTATTTCAAAGATACAATTTCAAAAAGGACCAAGAAAAGAAGAAGATTCGACTCATGGTGTAATTGACACTGACCTATTAGAAATAGTAAGAGACAGATTAAAGTCATTTCAAGCTGGACCATTTGAAAGTAGAGAAAATGCATGTGCATTAACTCATATTGAAGAGGCTTTAATGTGGATGAATAGAAGAGTTGAAGACAGGATAGAAAGAAATGTTCTTGGTAAAAATGAAAAGTAATTAAGTCTTAGAAATAAGGCTTTTTATTTTGCCCTTAGCATGGCGAGAAAAGGCTGAAAATTTCAAATAATAAATATATACAAAATTAGAAAATATTTATGTTCTAGGGCGTGTCTCACATGGTCTAGGGGATAGGAGGAATATAACATGAAAAAAGCAGAGTTATTAAAGAAAGTTGAAGCATCAAAAGATGAAGATGATATTAATGATCTATTAAAGGGGACTGATATCGAATCAACTTTTAAAGTTGAGCCGACTTTAGATGCCTTTAAGGCCAAGTTAGAAAGCGATAAAGCTTTTAAATCTTTTATTGATTCAGAAAAAGATACACATGCTAATAAAGCACTAGAAACTTGGAAGACTAACAATTTACCAACACTTATTAACGATGAAGTTCTTAAGGCTACTGGCAAGAAAAAGACTCCAGAACAAATTAAGATTGAAGAGCTGGAAAGAAAATTTAATGAGAAAGAAGTTGAAGCACAGAATTTAGCAAATCAATCTAAAATTAAAGATTTGTTAACACAGTCTGGTTTTGACCCTACAAAGACTATCGAGTTCTTTAATACTAGCAACGTGGAAAATGTTGAAGCTAGCATTGGAAACTTTAAAAGTATAATTGATGAAATGGTTAGCAGTGGTGTAAAAAAGGCAATAGCTGATGGCAATTATACTCCACCAGGTGAAAATGGTGCTGGTGAATTAACCGCAGATGATTTAGTAAAAATGATGATGTAAAAATAATAAATTATAAAAATTGGAGAGTGATATTTTATGGCAGTTAACACAATTGCATATGCAACTTTATTTCAAGAAGCATTAGATAAACAAGCAGTAGCTAAATTAACATCAGGATGGATGGATGCTAATGCAGGTCAGGTAATTTACAATGGTGGTAAAGAAGTAAAAATTCCTAAGATATCTATGGATGGATTAGGAGATTACGACAGATCAAAAGGTTTTGCAGATGGTGCAATAGTTTTAGAATATGAAACTAAGACTATGACAATGGATAGAGGCAGAACATTTATGTTAGATAGTATGGATGTCAATGAATCTAACTTTGTTGCTAATGCTACTAATGTAATGGGACAATTTCAAGCAACTAAGGTTGTTCCGGAAATTGATTCTTTCAGATACTCTAAGATTGCAAGTTTGGCTATTGAAGCGACAGTTGCTGAAGGTTCTACAAGTGTATTAGCAACTGGCGGAAATACAATAACTACATCAAATGTACTTGAGTTGCTAAAAGCTGATATTGCTGCTATTCAAGATATTGTTGGTGGAGATGTTCCTTTAGTTATATCTATGTCTGCTTTAATTTCATCAATTTTAGATCAAAGCGATAAGTTTAACAAATACATTTGTTCTTGCGATTTCCAAAAGGGAGATATTCAAACTAAAGTTCAATCTATTGATAATATTCCAATAATAAAAGTTCCAAGTGCGAGATTAAAAACAGCATATGAGTTTTATGATGGTAAGACATCTGGTCAAACTGCAGGTGGATTTAAAGTTTCTGCTACTGCTAAAAATATTAACTGGATGATAACCCCGTTAACAGCACCAATTGCAGTAAATAAGACCGATAAGGTTAGAATTTTTGATCCTGATACAAATCAAGATGCGGATGCATGGAAATTGGATTATAGAAAGTATCATGATTTATGGATAATGGATGAAGCTCTAAAACTTTGCAGAATAAATATTAAGGAAGCATTAAGCTAGGAAATTTTATTCCTGGCTTTTTCTTTAAGGAAGGATGATTGTTTTGTATAAATTAAAAAAATTAAATGTGGTTAAAGTTGTTGAAGCCGAAAATGAAAAAGATAAGCTAATTGCTAATGGATTTAAAATATTAGAGGAAAAAATAGATGATAAGGGCAAAAAGTAATGTTAGAAGATATCAAAACATTAATTGGATTAACTACAGATAAAGAAGATTCTAAGTTGAATATATACATTAGCATGGCTATAACTCTTATTAAAAATTATTTAAACAATGATTTGTTAGATGATCAATATATAAAGGATAACTATAGTACTGCAATAACTTTAATAGTAACAAATGCATATGAGTGTAAAAAGAATGGAAACGGTGGAAATGTAAAATCAATTACGCAAGGGGCTAGAAGTGTAACGTATGGTGAAGATAAAGCTTTTTGCATAAATGACGATATTAAAGCCTTGTTACCTATTCCATATGTAAAATTGTATTATTAAGCAGGTGGCGTTATGCTCTATGATAAAGAAATTCAAATTTATATTTATGGAGATCATGATGATGAACATGGAATAAGCAGGACAGGTTATAAATTATTAATAACGCAGGATCCAATTATGGTAGATATACAGCCTTATAGTACTGAAAAAGCTAAGAAAGATTATGGATATGATATTGAGTGTACAAGAAGAATGTTTTGTGACATTATGCCAGAGATTACGGAAGATTGCATTATAAAGTATCAGGATAAATTTTATGAAATTACTGGGATCCCTTGGGATGATGATTACTTGGATGTTATGCTGCTAGAGAAAAAAGATGTGATAATTGTAGAAAATGGTGAGCAGTAATGTTGAGTTTTAATGACTTTAAGAAAAAAATGATGACAAAGTTTAGTAGAGTCAGCGGAATAATTATTGAAGAAATGGAAGAAAAGTCAACCATGTGTATCGGTGAGATTCAAAGTAGAACACCTGTAAAAAGTGGTAATTTAAGAAGATCAATGAGTCATGGCAAGGTAGAAATAGTTAAATTTAAGACTTATAAAATTAGAATAGGGAGTGCTCTTCCGTATGCTCAAGCAGTTGAAGAAGGGCATTTTCAAGAAGTAGGAAGGTATGTTCCTGCTATTGGCAAAAAATTAGTAAAAAGCTTTGTACCTGGGAGACATATGATTGGTGATAGTATAGAAATTTATCAAAGAGAGCTTCAGAAAAGTATTAAAGATAGAATTAGAAATGAGGTGTTTAAATGATTAAATATGTTGAGCTTTTATATAATACAACTGTTTTACTTAAAAAAACTTTTGGGTATAAAATTTCAATTAAAAAGAATGAACAGGAAGTAAAGATCCCTACATTTTTTGTATCGGTAACACCTTTAACAACTGATCCTTATTTAAGATATAATGAGAAACTTGTTAATATCTCTATAACTTTTACTGACAAAGTAGTTACCGAGGAGCAATTGCTTGATATGCAGGACCAATTAAACGAATTATTTGATATATACTTGGACATAGGAAGTAGAAAACTGGTATTTGGTAAGAAGAAATTTAATAAAGCTGATGAGTTTGTCACATTAATATTGACGTTAAATTACTTAGATGACAAAACTACTATTCCGGATCAAGAAAAGTACACTAAATTAATGGAAGAATTAATATACAGGGAGGGTGATAAATAGATGGCGATGCAAAAAATTCTGATTTTGCTTAAAGCACTTGCTGAAAGTGGATCCAGTAGAAGTAAAAGAGGGATTGTGTGTTTAATATTAGATGATCCTAAGGTAACTGGATTGCATACTTACACAAGATTACGAAATGTAAAGGAAGAATACTCAGCAGATAATAAAGCTATAATTACTAGGTGTTTTAGTGATAGAGGTGTTAAGAATCTAAAAGTAGCATGCTTTAATTCAGCGGCTCAAACTCCAGAGACTATAGAAAAGGCACTTACAATATTAAATGATGTTAAATTTAATTACATGGCGTGTCCTACAGTATCGGATAATAATGATAAATTGAAAATTGCTCAGTTTATTAAGGATCAAAGAAAGAATAATAATATATTAGTAAAAGCGGTCCTTCATGATTACGCTGGTGATTATGAGGGGCTTATTAATTTTATAAATAATAAAATAAATATGTCAGATGGAACAACAACTTATACAGGATTAGAATTTACAGTTGACATTGCTTGTTTAGCTGCTAATTGTGGTTTAGATAGTTCACTTACTAATATGGTAGTAGATGGAGTTAAATCAGTTGATGTTGTTGGTGATGATTTAGATACTTTAGTTGATGAAGGAAAGCTATTCTTATTCTATGATAATGATTTAGAATCAGTAGTTTTGTCTAAGGGTGTTAATTCTAAAGTAACTATTGGAGCTGATGAAAAGGACTCACTAAAAAAAATTAGAGTAGTTGATATTTTCGATATGATTAGAGATGATCTTAAAGTAACTTTCAAGAAGAGTTACCAAGGTAAAGTTAATAATTCTTTAAGCAAAAAAAGACTACTCGTATCAGCTTTTAATTCATATATGAGGACCATGGTTAAGCAAGGGGCCCTAAATGATGGTGAAACGTCTGAAACTTGGCTAGATGTGGAAGCACAGAAGGATTATTTAGAAGATCAAAAGGGTTATGATTGCTCAAACATGAAAGATGAAGAAATACTAGCATGTGATACAGATGAAAAAGTATTTGTTAAAGGAAGAGTTTATGTTGTTGATGCTATGGAAGATTTAGATCTTATCTTAAATTATTAGTAGAGGAAGTGATTAGATGGAAAAGTTTGAAGCTAAGGACGTCATTAATGGCAAGTTTTTCTCATTATGGCTAGATGGTGATATGTATGCAGAAGTAAAAGCAGCTTCAGCAGAATCATCACTAACAACCGAAAAGATTCCTATAGCTGGTCAGTTGGGAAATGGGACAGTTGTAACTGGCGCAGAAGGAACAGGTACAATAACATTCCATAAAGTCTTTAGCGATTTGCCAAGTAGAATCAATGATAAAATTAAGGCGGGGTTACCGTTTAATTTTGATTTAATTTCAGAATTAAATGATCCAAGCCAAGATGGTGTTGAAAGAGTTATGATAGAGGATTGCACACTAACCAAGTTCAAAGTCATAGATGCTGATATAACTAAAATGTTAGAGAGCACCTATGACTTTTCTTATGATCCATGTAAAGTAACATACGAATAGAAAGGATGATATTGATATGGCAATTAAAATAGAGGACCTACTTAAGAATAAAGGTATTTTAGATGAGAAGATAAGTGAAAAGACGAAGGAATTAACAATTAAGTCTTTAAAGGAAAACGGAATCGGAGATGGCAAAATAATAATTAAATCATTAGATATGGATACAATACAAAGCGCCATTAGGGAAGCAAAAGGCGATATGTATAAATCGAGTATAATTGCATGCTATAAAGGTATAGTTGAGCCAAATTTAAAAGATAAAAAATTGCATGAGGGATATGGATGTAAAACCAATCCTCATGGGATTGTTAACCACTTTTTAGATCCAAGTGAAGTTAAAGCAGTTTCAGATGAAATATCAGCATTAAGTGGTGTTGGTAGAGATGCAAGTGAAGTAATTGAAAAGATAAAAAAGTAATAAAAAAAGACCGAGAATTCAGAATGATTTCTTATTACATAGATAGAGGACATGAAATCAAAGAATTACTTGGTCTTTCTTATTATGAAACACTGTTTTATATAGCAAGTATGGAATTAAATCATGAAGAAGATTTAGATGAGAAAATATCATTGAATCCATTTATAAAGAAAAAGTGAGGTGAGTAATTATGGAGGATTTCTTTGGAGGGAGCCTGTTAATTAAAGATGCTTTTTCAAATACATTTAATCAGTTTGATAATTCTGTTTCTAAAGCATCGAATGGATTTAAAATGTTTACTAGTTCAATAGGTCAAAGTGAAAGAGTAAATAGGTTAGCTACTCAAAATATGAAAAGCCAAATTGCTCAACTTTCACAGACTTATACTAAAGAAGGTTATACCATGGGGCAGGCACTCAGAAAGGCTACAAGTGAAATTTCCAGAGAAGCTCCGAAGAGCGGTAATTTGTGGGTTGATGCTTTTGGACGTATAAAACAAGTTGGTGTTGATGCATTCACAGGGATAGGAAATAAAATGCAAGCTTTTAGTAATTCCACGTTAGGAATGGTGGCTAAAATAACAGGAGGCCTTATTTCTTTAAAAGCTGCTAAAGAAGGATTAGGTGAAGGTTTTAAAACTGCTATGGAATTTCAGGATAGCAGGATGACTCTTGATACATTGTATGGGAGTGCCGCTAAAGGTGGAGAAAAGTTTAAAATGGCAACAGATTTTGCGAATGAAACACCTTGGGAAGAATCTGAAACAGTTGGATCTCTAGTTAAAATGAAAGCTTATGGATTAGATGATAGTAAAAAAATGATGACTATGATGTCAGATTTAGGAGCAACATTTAAATCTATGGGGCAAAACATGGATACAGCCACAGAGGCTTATGCAGATATGATAAATGGCCAATGGGAACGTATGACCCAATTTGGAATTAAACGTGAAACGTTAGATAAGTTTGCAAAAGATAATGGTATGAAGGCTTTTGATAATAAGCAAGGACAAATTACAGACAAGGATGCATTAGCAAAAGTATTTGGACAGTATATGAAAGATAAAAATTATACTGGAATGACAGATAAGTTAAGTCAAACTGCCAGTGGAAAGTTATCTACTATGACTGGAAATCTAAAGAAGTCTTTAGCCGAATTAGTTGGTATTGCTGAGGATGGAAGTGTTAAGAGTGGATCATTATTTGAGAAATTTATAAATGGAATGCAAAATTTTATTAGCAAAATGGATTCATTTGCTGGAAGTGAAAACTTTAATAAAATTTCAAATGCTCTTGGAGATATAGGTGGAGCAATTTCAACTGGATTTGGTTACTTAATGGAGCATCCGGAAATTGCATCGAGTTTGATAAAACTTAGTATAGGTATGTGGGGATTAGGGAAAGTAGCAGGTACAGTAAGTAATGTTGGCAGTTTAATTAAAGAATTTGGAAAAGATGGAGCACTTGAATCTTTGGGAACATTACTAGTTAGAATAAATCCATGTGTTTTAGCAACGGCTGGTGGATTTTTAGTGCTAAAATCATTACTTTCTCCAGATGGAATGTTAAACAGAGGTCTTAGCTGGTTAATAGGTAAAATTCCTGTTTTCGGAGAAGAATTGCAAAAAGGCTGGGATGAGAATTCAAATGCTTTAGCGGAATTCTTTAATGAGGCCAAAAAAGGTTGGGAGTTAATACTAGGAATTAAAAGCCCAGACGATATATTTAATAAGCAAGATGAAAATGTTGATCCAAGCACCTTGAAGTGGTATGGAGGTAAGGATGGTAAAACATTAATAACTGATAATTCGAATGTCAAGTTTGCTACTGCAGGTGATTTGATGAAAAGTGGAGCTATAACAAAAACAAATGCTAGTAATCAATCTAATAATAAAACTGAGGTTAATTTTAATATTAATAAAGTTGAAAAAACTGCCGATATTGATGAATTCATGGAGGAAGCAGTAAAGAGAATAGATAAACATTCACAAATAAGAAATAACTTAGATGATTAGAAAGGTGTGAGAATGTGAGTGATTTAAGAAGGGTATGGATTAAAAGTTTTGCTGAAAATCTAGAAATTGTATTACCTATCACGCCTTTTCCTAAATTTAAAGAAAGTATGTCCACTAACGTTCAAGAGTTATTTGGATTTGGGGAAATAGATTCAGGATCAAATGTTAAGTTAGATACTTGGACATGTGAGAGCTTTTTCCCATATGAAAATAATAATTATAGTTTTGATGTTTCTTATATAAAGTATGCTCCAGAATATTATGTTGAAGTTTTGTCTAGGTGGATGAAACAGGAGCAGGTACTTGAATTTCAATATTATACTGCTAGCAAAACTTTAAATGCATATTACTGCAAAATAGTAGGCTTTGATCATGAAGAAAGGAATGGAAGTAAGAATGTTTATTATACATTGTATTTTAGAGAACATAAAGAATTAAACGTAGAATACCAAGGTTCTGTTAATAGTGCTGCAATTGCAGCTAGCTATGGAAGTGATACTTATTATGTAGCTGAAGGAGATACCTTAATAACTATTGCTGCAAAGATATATGGGGATAGTACAAAGTGGAGTTATTTAATGAATAATAATAATCTTAAGAATCCATTAGATATAACTGCTGGACAAAGTTTGAAATTGTGAGGTTTGTATTATGAATGATCTAAAATTACAAGTACGGAAGTGGAATGATACAGCGAATTATCATTATATACAAGATTATTGTACGTCAATAAAATTATCTAATAGTTTTAGCCAAATTGCTGCAGAGTTGAGTTTTGAAGTACCATATGCAACATTATCAGCCTCATTATTGGCTTTAAATATTGAGATGGGAGATTTAGTAACTTTATTTTATAAAGAAACTCAAATCTTTAATGGAAAAGTTATTGATACAAATCTAAAAGGTAAAGCTCAAACATTATCAGTAAACTGCTATGACTATACATGGTGGGTTTGTAAATCTAATATAACTAGAAATTTTAGTAAAATATCAGTTAGGGATGCATTAATAGATATTTATAAGTCTCTTGGAGCAAGTTATCAAATCGATAGTGAGCTTGGTGATAATGGAAATATTATTATAGATAGTCATTTGGTTAAAAATAAACCAGCTTCAAAGGTTTTGTATGCAATATATAGCGAAGTTACTAAGGCTAAATCTGGTGTTTATTATTACATGCATACAGAGGGTGATGGATCAACACTTACTATTACTGAGGCAGATAAGTATTATAGTGGATTAACAATACAATCTCCAACATCTAAGAATTCAGCAGATGGTAATTTGATTGATTATGAAATAAGCGAATCAATGCAAAACATGATTACAACTATTGAATTTCATAAGACCAATGGTGAAGTATACAGTGAGATTGGGAAAGGTGGAGCAATATCTTTACCTGATGACGATATCAAGAGATTTGGCACCATTCAGGAAAATATTGAGGTAGATGATGATGATACAAAAGCAATAAAAGCACAAGCGGAAGGGAACCAAAAGTTAAATGTACAAGGTAAACCATCAGAAGATCTTGAAGTCACTTGCATAGGTGATATAGGATATCAAGTAGCTTATGGAGTAATGGTAAAGATTCCAGGGACTAATTATTATGATAAGTTCATGTATATAGTTTCAAGTGAATGGAGCTGGGCTAAGAATAGCAAATTTGATAAAGAATTTAAATTTATAAGTAAATTAACTCTATCACCAAGTAAAAATCAAAATTTAACTGAGTGGACAGATATTGAAGAGAAACAAGATAGTAATTCCAATAATATTGGCACATCAAGTGATTTAGTAAATAGAATTATTGTTGAGTTAAAGAGACATTTAGGTTTAGCTTATAAATGGGCGGGAAAATCTCCAGCTGATGGTGGTATGGACTGTTCTGGATATATAGCTTATGTTTATAATCAATTTGCAAGTGAGCTTGAAATAAAGTCAGGTGATGGTAATTTATATCCACAAACAGAAATCATGATGACCGAAGGAAAGGATGTGACTAGTGATTTTCCTGATAATCTTAGAGCATGTGATATCGTATTTCCGCATAAAGGCCACGTTCAAGCCTATATAGGTAATGGCAAGGTTATACACTCTCCACAAACAGGGGATGTTGTAAAAATATCTGATTTGAATAGAAATAAAATTGCTAAAGTAATAAGAGTTGTTCCAGATAGTGCGTGGAAGACTGAATCAAGTTCAGATGGTGCGGCTAGTGATCTTGCATCAAGTAATCTTATTGAATTTATTAAGGGATGGGAACAGTTTGTATCTCCAGCTGAAGATGATGGGTATGGAAACTTAACTATAGGATATGGGACTACTCAGAAAGCTAATCCAGGTGCCGTTGCACAAGGAACTTGTACGGAAGAAGAAGCGACTAAATGGTTGACTGAAGAAGTGAATAAATGTGCTAAAACAATTAAAAATGCACTGGATAAAGATAATGTATCATTGCCACAAAATCAATTTGATTGTTTGTTAGATATAGGATATAACAATGGAACAGGGGATTTGATAGGAGGCAATACATGGAATTCCATCATTAATGGCGAAGATAAAAATACTATTGCAAACCATATTTTAAGTTGGAATCACGCAAATGGTTCGGTATCCGATGGGCTAACAAAAAGATGTGCTGCGAGAGTTAGAATGTTTTTTGACGGAGTATATGATAGTACACATTAAGGAGATGGTTAAGTGGTTAAATGGGAAGAAAAATGGATAAAACATGTTGAAAAAGCATCCCAAAATGCTATTGATGTAAAAGAGATAGAGATAGGAAGAATTGTTTCAGTAAATCCGTTAGAGATTATAAATGGAGAATTATCTTTGTTCAAAGATAATTTATACATAAATCCTAATTTATTAGATCATACAAGAGAATTTCATGTTTTAACAGGAACTATTGGAGGTAGTACAACTACTATTTCTAATGGCTCTATTTTTTTAAAAACGGAATTAAATCAAGATGATTTAGTTGCACTAGTAAAACTAAATAAAAAGAAATATTTAGTTTTATGTAAGATAGGAGGAATGTAATGAGTATTTTCCCAAGTGATTATAATCAAGCAAGCAATAAAAGCAAAAATGTAATAACTAAATCAGAATCTCTACCTTTGTTAAAAGAATATGCGATTGATTTTGATAGTGGTGAAATTTTAACTGATGAAAAAGGAAAGTTCTATATAGTTGACGGAATTGAAGCTGTAAAAGTTAGGTGCTGGTTAGCATTAAAAATTCAAAAGGGAAGGTATTTGATTTATCCTAATGAAGGCAATAACCTTAAAAGTTTAATGGGAAAAGATATTACTTACGTAAATAAAAATATTCAATCAATATTAAATGAGGCATTAGTTGATGGCATGTATGTAACATCCATAAATAATATAAGTGTTGAACAAAATGGAGATATATTTACAACAGAATTTACAATAAACTCTATCTATGGTTCCTATAATAAGGAAGAAAGTTGGTGATAAAATGCCCTTCTATAAAAGTGCAGAAGATTATTATAAAGAAATGACGAGTACAATAACAGACGTTGATACATCGGAACATAGTCTTATATATGCAGCTCTTATGCCAGCATGTTATGAATTATCTTATCAATCTTTAATGCTAGATGAAGTTACTAAAAGAGTATTTGCTAAAAGTGCGCTAGAAAATGGTTATTATGATGATTTAAAAAATAGATGCTTAGAAATGGGGATAGAGCAAAAGCTTGCTACTACAGCTACTGGAACTATTAAAATTACTGGGAAAATAAATTCAAGACTTCCAAGTGGAGTATTAGTTTCAACAGCACTCGGAATAACATATTTAACTCAATCAGATGTAATAATCAATTCTGACGGCATAGGATATACAGGAATTATAGCAAGTGATAAGGGAAGCAAATATAATGCTAATGTTGGAGATGTTAGCTTATTACCAGTTAAATATGAAGGGATATATGGAGTTACTAATGAATCAAAAATTGATAATGGTTATGATGATGAAACCTATGAAGCATTATATCAGAGATATTTAACTAAGGTACAAACTCCAGCTACCAGTGGAAATAAATATCACTACAAAAATTGGGCTCTTGAGGTAACTGGTGTTGGCAGTGCTGATGTTATTCCACTATGGGATAAAAGCAATGGATTAAATGGTAATGGTACTGTTAAAGTGATTATTACAAATAGTAATTATAGAGCTGCAAGTGCTGATTTGATAAAGGCTGTATATGATCATATTGAAGAAGAAAGACCTATAGGTCCGATAGTAACTGTAGTTTCAGCAGAGGAGCTTATATTAAATATTTGTGCGAAAATCGAGTTTGATTCGTCTACTTATGATTCTAATACTTTAAAAAATAATATATCAAGTATAGTATCTGATTATTTAAAGAACGTTGTGTCGTCACCTAAGAAATTAAAAGAGATAAGTATAATGAAGATAGGAGCATTAATTCTAAGTGCTACTGGAGTAGATGATTGTACAAGTGTATCCATAAATTCTTCAACTGTAAATATTCCTATAGCTGATAATCAGTTACCTGTATTAGGTGAGGTGATGTTTAATGTTACTTAGAGAATATGTACCACCAGTTTTGTGTAATGAAAAAATATTTAGCAGAATATATTCAACACAACAAGAAAAAGTTGATGGCATAAATAATGATATACAAGATTTAATAAATCAATGCTTTATAGATACTGCCACATGGAGCTTATCAATATGGGAAGAGGAATACGGACTTAAAACAGTAATAGACGATACTTATGAAAATAGAAGAAATAGAATTAGAGCTAAGAAACGAGGCACAAGAACAACAACAAAAGAAGTAATTAGAGGTATATGTAATAGCTTTGTTGATAAAACAACAATTACAGAATATGGTCCACAGTACTATTTTGACTTATTGTTAAAAAGTTATAGTGGATTTCATAATTATTTACAGGATCTTATGGAGATTATTGAAGAATTAAAACCAGCTCATTTAGGAGTAGCATATAATTTGATGGCCGTAACTCAATCTAATATGTATATTGCATTAGCTGGATTTTCAGGAGAAATTATTAAAACATATCCATGGACACCGAATGACATAGAATCTAAACTAGACTATTATGTTCCAACATTCCAGCCTTCTAGTTTAGAGAAAATAAAAACATATCCTAAGGAGGCGATTTAATGTCAGAGAAATTCTATAGCTTGCTGACTAATATAGGAAAAGCAAAAATTGCTAATAGTGTTGGGCTTGGAACAAAAATTAATTTTTCGATAATGAAGGTAGGTGATGGCGGAGGCTCATACTACGATCCTACTGAAGATCAAACAGATTTAAAAAATGTTGTTTGGCAAGGTAATATAAATCATGTTGAAATTGATGAGGAGAACTCAAATTGGATAAATATTGAGGTGATGATACCTTCAACAGTCGGAGGATTTACTATACGGGAATATGGGGCCTTTGATGAAGAAGGAAATATGTTAGGAATATGTAAGTGTGCTGAAACTTATAAACCTGTGATTGCAGATGGCTCAACAAAGGAATTACTTTTAAACTTGGTATTAGCAATTTCGAATACTAGCACTGTTAGTCTCAAAGTAGATCCAACAATAATATTTGCTAAGAAGTCAGAAGTTGAGCAACTAAGAGCAGATATTAATACACAATTGTCAGATATGGTGTATCAAATAGCAGGTGGAACGGCTACAGCACTAACACTTACAATTAGAGGATCGCTAGTAAATGGATATCCAATAACTTTTATAGCAAGTGGAAGTAATGGTGGAGTTGCCACTAAAATAAATGGAAAATCAGTATACAAACCTGGAACAACTACACCACCAAATTTTATTAAAGATAAAGCATATACTGTATGGTATAACTCGATAAGTGATTGTTTTTTTATCAAAGCTAGTGCAGAGGGTGACGCTGATGTTTCTCATGTACTAGCAACTAAAAAATTCAGTAATGATAATGATACAGGATTAGTCGGAACAATGCCTAATAATGGAGCTATAAATTATAGTATGCCTATAAATGGGAGTTTTACTATTCCGTTAGGTTATACTACTGGAGGAAAAATAACACAAAGCATAACTACAAAATCCGCACAAACCTATAATCCTAGTACAATTGCACAAACAATTGCAAGTGGACAATACTTAAGTGGAGTCCAAACTATAGCGCCAGTAACAGGAAATGCCACAATTAATGATGTCGTGTCAGGCAAAGTATTTAGTAGTGCAAGTGGAATTAATTTAGTAGGACAAGCAACAATACAAAGTTTAGGTGGTTACAAATTTAGTGTAGGAACTTACGTTATAAATATATCTGGCAAAGACACTAGCTTTATAAGCTCTGAAATTAGTGTGAGTTTAGGGTATCAACCACTTTATTATGTGGGATGGTTTGTACCTAATAATCAATCGGGTGCTATGGCACAAATGAGAATTGTATTGCCGAATTTAAACGCCTATATGGGTGGAGAAGTATCTGCGCCAAGCGTAGCACACGACAGTTGGATTACAAGAGCTAGGGGGGATTATGGTGATTTTTTAGATGCAACTACCACTGGTTTTACAATTAAAACTATCGTTAGCAATGGGACTGTTTATTATTTTGCTATCTATTAATGAGGAGGGATAATATGAAAGGATTAATAATTTATGATAATTTAAATAATGTATTTGTACAAATGACTGGGACTGATTTTAAAATACCTGAAGGTGAGCTACATAGTCTTGTAGTAGAAGTGCCTGATGGTAAAACACTATCAGGTCTTGATACTAGTGCTAATCCACCTGTAGCAATAATTCAAGATGCTCCTAAAACAGACATAGAAAAATTACAAGAACAAATAGAAAGTTTAATACAAGCAAATGCAGAATTAACAAGCATAGTAGCAACTATGGAAACTACTAATGCTTAGTACAATAAATTTAATTTTAGGGAGAGTGTTTAGAATGCAATTTAATAAAAACAGTGGATGCGTAAAAGTATGGGTAACATTAATAGTAGGTGGCACTTACGAATATAAGGATGTTCCTAATCTTTTAAATCTACAAGAACAAGTGAAATTAGTTCTTGTAGATATGGGAGCTATGGAAGATTCAACTACAGAAAGCACTGCATCATAGGAAAATAGGAAGTAGTAAATAAATTTGAAATGTGATCAGGAAGCAGGAATTTTAGGGTTATTTTAGGTTGCTTAAAAAGGGTATCAGAAATTTATATCGAAATAAAGGTAATGAGGTGGTAAGAATATGGATGACTTAATTGCTTTTATTTCAAAATTTCAAGGAATATTTGGAACATTACTAGGTTCTATATTTGGTGTAATTACAACTCTTATTACAACACAGCTAATAAAAAATCTCGGTAAAATCCAATTTTATTTTTATGATTATGAGATTAAATATCATAGGTATAATCAAGAAGAATATGATATGGAGGTTATAGAAGATGCGGCTAAAGCCGAATATGGTAATTTTAAAATGAGAATGCAACTTTATAACAATTCAGAAATTATGAAGATATTAAGGGATGTTAGTATAGAATTTGAATTAGAAAGTAAAGTAATATGTTTAAATTTGCATAATTCAGAATTAACAGAACGTACACAATTTCATACATCAACTAAAGATATAACAATTATTAATATTCCCCCAAAACAAATAATTGAATTCAATGTTGATGGAGATATTGATAGAGAAATTATTAATGAATTTGTTGGCGTAAAAAAAGCCTACTTTACGGGAATTAATCACAGAAATAAAAAGATAAAAAAATTAATAAAAGAATTTTAGAGGCATTCTTCAATAAGAATGCTTTTTATTATGGAGGTAACTGAGTGTTAGAGATATTTATTACAATGATTGTAACAATTGCAATAACCTTGCTGTTAATGATTGTATGGAATGACGTTTCTGGAAAATTGTATTTTAAGAAACAAATTGAAAATAAACTCGGTAAAAAAATAAAATTTAGAGATATTAAATAATCATGAAAAAGACTTACTGAAAGTCTTTAATTATTGTCATTTCCTATATTAGAATTCTGAAATAAGGCAGGTGTAATATGAATGAAGAATTAATCAGGCATGAAATAGAAACTCATGACAAAAGGCTTAATAATCATGGAGATAGGCTTGATAAGCTTGAACAGGATGGAAGAGAACTAAAGACAGAGCTTAAGAACTTATGTGAAAATCTTAAAAACTTAACCAGTATGATGAAGTGGTTTATAACTGCAATTGGAGGAGCCTTAATAAGCTTCTTTTTTTACGCAGTCCAAACAGGAATATTTAATAAGTAATTGGAGGTATGTAAAATGATAAGAACAGCATTAAAGTTAATTATTAAGGTATTAGAGAGTAAATTAGTTAAAAGTGGAGTGGAAGAAGTAATATTAAAGAATAAAAATTATATTACTGTAGGTAAGGCTATTTGGAACATAGTAGATGAGAATTTTAGAATAAGCAAAACTGTAGAAGAAAAAGTATTATCTAAGGCAGATGAATTTGATAAATTGTTATTAGCTAAGTTTCCAGAGCTAAGCCAAGATGATGTAGCAGAAATTAGGCAAGCAATAGCAGGTGAAATAAATCAAGGGAAAGCTGCAGTTGTAGATAATTCTGAACTAATTAAGCAATTACAAGATGACAACATGAATTTAAAAGCTGAATTAGCAGTATTAACAGAACAATTAAGCAAAGTACAAGCTTTAGTTGTTACACCAGGAAGTACAGATGCAGTACAAACAATAGCGTAGTTTTTAGAGTGGCCTTTAGAGGTTGTGCTTATTTTTTTATTATAGAAAGGAAGATATGAATGAAAGGCATAGATGTAAGTAATCATAATGGAAACATAAATTTTAACCAAGTAAAGGCAGCAGGAGTAGAGGCTGTTTATATTAAAGCTACAGAAGGAACAACATTTACAGATAGTTATTTAGATACTAATTATTCAAATGCACATTATGCAGGATTAAAAACAGGATTTTATCATTTTCTAGTTGGAACTAGTGAGCCAGAAACTCAGGCTAACAGTTTTTATAATGCTATAAAGGATAAAGCTAGTGATCTCATTCCGATGCTAGATGTAGAAACTAATTTTGATGGACTAATGGATTATGTATTAAGATTTATTGCTAAATTCAAAGAGTTGTCTAATATGCAAATTGGCATCTACACTTACACTAGCTTTATGGATAACTTAGATAACAGAATCGCTGGCTACCCACTATGGGAAGCAAACTATAACAATACTCCATGGAAATTAAATTCTAATTTCTTTACTAATAGAGTGGGGCACCAATATTCTGAAACAGGATCAGTAATTGGAATAAGTACTGATTGCGATATGAATGAGTTTAATGAAGGAATATTAAATAAAACTACTGGATATGTAAGAACTACTTATCTTCCAAACGGATATAGAGGGGATGGAAGTTTTATCGGTGTAGATATGGAATATGTGCAAGAATATTTTAAAGATATTCGTATTTATGCAAATTCAAATGAAAAGGGAATTTGGATTGAAACTCAAAACTTACCTATGAGCAAATGCTTGGAGTTAAAAGATATACTAGGAAGTTGGTTTTTTGATATAAAATAGTTTTTAGGGCATGGGAGTAATCCTATGCCCTTTATTTTTTGTCTAAAATAAAGGAAAAATAGCTTTTGGAGAGAATTAATAATTTATATAAGAAGAAATTAATAGAGAAAATCTGTTTTCAAAATTAATTTTAATTAATAAAATAATACTAAGGAGTTAAATATTATGTGTACTAAATCAGGAAAAATAATCTCTTTTATAAATATGAAAGGTGGAGTTGCGAAAACTACATTATGCTTAGGTATTGGAGAATATCTTGCTCATGAAGAGAAATATAATAAAAAAATATTATATATAGATATGGATCCTCAATTTAATACAACACAATCTTTAATGGATGAATATAATCTGGGAGAGGTATATTTAAATGAATATTATAAAACAAAAAATGTAAGAAAGATTTTTGAAACTCCAAATACAATTGCAGAAAAACCAGTGTTACCTGGACCAGAAGAGGTTATAGTGAAACTAGATGATAATATAGACATAATACCAGGAACAATTAATCTTATTTTTGAAGATACAAATAGAGATGGTGGGAAAGTAAGAAGGTTAAAAAAATTTATTAAAGATAATAAATTAAGAGAAAAATATGACTTTATTTTAATCGATTGTCCACCAACAATATCTCTATATACAGATTCAGCGCTTATAGCATCAGACTTTTATTTAGTACCGAATAGAATAGATAGATACTCTATGTTAGGAATAAAGCTTTTAAAGCAAGTAATTGATAGACTAGAAAGTGATAATGATTTGGGGATTAAGCCATTAGGAATTGTGTATACGATGGTTAGTGACGAAAGCCGTAAGACTACTTTATTGAAAGAAGCATTTGAAGATAATGATATAGTTAACAATATTGGTCTTTTCAGAGGAAAGACAACATGGGTAAGAGACTTATTGGTTGGTTTGCAAGGAAATATAGCTTCAAAATATAAAAAATCAAGAGAAGATATCGAAGTTATATGTGATGAATTTTTAGAAAGGATAGAGATAAAATGAACAGTATAGTAAATCCTTTAAACATAAAAGAAGTACTACTTAAATTAGAGAGTCGCAACTTAGAGCATTCTGAATTTATTGGGATAGTGTATTGTATTATTCATTCAAAAGAAATTTTCCACTACAATAGAGATATAAATCCTTTCTTAGAGGAAGTGTTTGGATTTAAATATCTACAATATGTATTAAATTCAAGAACTTTACTATCTGCCAAAATTGCTAAATATGTTTTGAAACTCGACAATGAGCAAGCGAATGAGATGAGAATTAATTTAATTAAATATTTAAAGCCAATTATAAGTGATTCTGGACAAGCAAATAAAAATAAAAAGAAAAATGCAAATGATAAATTAAATATTTGGTTAAAGGGATTGTAGATATATGTTAAATGAATATGATGAAATAAATAAAATCAAAGAAGAATATAAAAAATATATATCACTCTTAAATTCAAAGAAACAATTGCCATTAGAAAATGATTTGATTTATATTATTAAACTGATATTATTTAATAAACAGTTTTTTATCAAATGCGATTCAGTTAATATGTATTATAAAAATCATATGATATATGATTTATTGATGATTATTCATTCTTTAACGAATAATTCAGTAATTAATTTTTATCAATTATACCGTTCTTTTATAGAGAATTATATTAGAGCAATGCTAGATTTGCAAGATAACGATGAAACTGGAGTTAATGCTATATTTAAACTGTTTGAAGATAAATATAACATTAACAATAATAATAAAGAGTTTATTGCCTATATAAAAGGAGAGTATTCAATTGCATGTGATTATGTGCATAGCAATTTGAGATCTAATGTATCGGTATATTTATTTTATAAAGATATACTTGAATCTGATGAAATGAATGAAAAAAACCTGAAAAAGTTGATACTAAAGATTAAAACGTTATTAATTAAAATAGTGAAATTTAGTATAGATGTAGATATCTACAAAATTGATTCACTATATTACAGACAATATATGCAGTTGGAATTCTTAATTGGAAATAATTTATTTAAACATTTTAAAAATAAAATAAATGAAATAGAAAAGTAGTAGTAGCAGGAGAAATCCAACTACTACTTATTTTTTTTGATTATTTTATAAATTGACCATTAAAGAATCCAATTTGAGCTCCATAAATGTGGACTTTATTTAACTGGAAGTAAAATCTGATTTTTTGCTTACCAGTAAGATCTATTGACACATCTTTTAACATATCTCCAGATGAAATATCTGTTTTATAAATGTCCTTATCATCAACAGATATTTTAACTAAACCATCTTCCAAATTACTTTGATAATCTTTAGTAAGACCTAATTTAGCATTAAATTTTTTGTATTGACCATTTAAAGGAAACTCAATATAAGAATATGAATCATTTGTAGTAGCGTACAAAGTTAGAAAATTAGTATATTCATTATTCAAGTTGTCAAGTACTGTATCTGGAAAGTACTGAGGATTAACAATATTAAATATTGGGTCAGAATATCGATATGATCCTGATAGATTAGAATGGAAATCCATATGTAACAAATCAGCGCCCCAATAACAAATTCCAGAAGTTTTTGCCTGTCTAGCACCAGTACTGTCAATTGGATATCCATCAACTATAGTATCGTGAGCCATATAACCATTAGAATCAAAATGGTACCATTTATTATCAATTTGTTTCCAACCTAAAGCATAGTAAGGTGTGGTAAATGTAGTATACCACCATCCGGTATTATCTTGTTTCCAAGCAGCGCTTGCAGAAGTTTGTAACATACCTATTATACTCGTTGTAATAAAAATAGAAATTAAGCTTTTAATAATTAACTTTTTCAATTTAAATCCCCCTATAAAATTATTAACTTACTTAAATTTTACAATGTTTTACCTTTATATACAATAGGAGGAAAAATGCAATTAATATGGATTATTCTATAATGGCATGTTATTATAATTATATCCATTATATTATTAGAAAACACCAATAAAGGTAGATTAGGTAAAGATACTTGGTCTATCTTTTATTTTTTTACAAATTTATTTCCTAAATTTATGAAAAAAATACAAAAATACGTTGACTTATTATACTATCGATAGTATAATAAAAGTATAGAAAGGGGTGAGGAAATGGCAAGAAAAAAGAAGAAACCTAAGGGACTAGATGCAAAAGATTTAATACAGCTAATAACAGTCTTGACAAACTTAGTGATAGCTATAATAAATCTAGTAATTGCATTACACAAGTAAACACTAGGAAGGGTAAAGCCCTTCCGCTCCCAAAGTTTCTTCTTAATAATTATAGCATAAATAATATTAAGGAGGTAGAGAATATGAATAAAATTCAAAAGTTGACTCTAGCATTAAGCATTATAAGTATAGGAATAAGTTTAGTAACGTTGATAATATTATTATATAAATAAGGAGGTATTTATAATTGGAAGAAAAGAAGAACCCACAAACAGAAGCGAATAAACGTTGGCAAGAAGAAAATAGAGAGAAAGCTAGGTATCTAAGGAATAGATCTACGGCTAGAAGCTTTATCAAAAAGCAAGCAACGTTAGAAGATATTGAGGAATTAGAAAATTTAATAGAAGAAAGAAGAAAAGAGTTATAGAACATAAAAAAGGCAGCGACCTAAGTCACCACCAGTCCATTTTGCAATTTTATTATACCTATAAGGAATGTTTAATTCAAGAGTAAAAATAAATATAAAAAGAGATAGCAAAAATAATGAGAGTGCTATCTCTTTTTGTGTGTATAATTTCTAGGTTTGAGCAATCATATTATTTGGACAACATTAAAAAATATATATTAAAGCTAATGAATAATAACATTAAAATTACTGCTAAATCCATTCGAATACAACTTTCTTTCATACTACACCTCATAATTTATTTCTTATTATATTTGACAAAGATACCAAATAATATACAATTATTATATAAAAAGGGCAGGGGGTAGTAATGCTATGGGAAATCAAATAGAAATGATGTCAAAAGAAGATTGGAGAAAGTCAACAAAAGTAAAAACAAATAAGAAGAAAAAGTATAAAAGTATCAGAAATATTGTTTTAGTATTCATATTTTGCATAGGTATTTTAGGTTCTATTTTTATGAATTATGGCAAAATTATGATGGAGGTAACGAGGATGAAAGCCATAAAGTATTCGGAAAAAGAAGTTGAAAAATATTTGAGTTCACCATCTACTGCAAAGTTTCCAAGTTTTATATTTAACTCAGAAGATATCAAATCAGAATTATATAGTGAAGATGAAGAGGGAACGACTTGGGTAGTAGGAGGTTATGTTGATTCTCAAAATTATATGGGAGCTATGGTTAGAAAAACATGGGCAGTAGGAATAAAATTTTATAATGGTGGAGAGAAATATGAAATACTAAGTATAGATGTGAAATAAGAAAAGAACATATTAAATACGTAATGTGAGATAGAATAAATGGATTTATCAAAGAATTAAGTTTTCCACACAAGTGGGGAAAGATGATTTCATTCTAGAAAGTTTATTTTATCTATTAGGGATGAAAACTAAAGAGGATAAAATTTATGAAGATCCGCATTAGATGCGCTATTGTACAGAAAGAAACAATTATTGGACTTATAATGAAGAACTAAGATCAAAAAAAATTTAAAAATAAAATTTAGCTTTTTTAGTGTGAACAGAAAAACATTTAACACATTAATATGAGAGTGAACAATGTAAACAAAATTTTTTGAGTTGTTCACTCCTTTGTTCACACTTCAAGATAAGTCATATCAATCATTAAAGTGTTGTTGTGTACAATGTGAACATAATTATATTATATATTATTATTTATATAAATAGGCATATATACGTATATACATATATGCCTAATACGCGTATATACATATATAGAGAAATTATGTTAACATTGTTTACATGTATTATCTTGCTAAGTATGTACTTATCTTTTTTCTTTTAGGAATGATAAGATTTATATTTTTGCATTTAGGTAATAGGAGCATCTGTTCCTATATCTGTTAATAATCCTTTTGATTTTCCAGTTGGCATAGTATAGCGTTGATCTAAATATCTCAAGGCAGCACTTAATTCTCCATCAGGACCACCATATTGGGTTACCAATAATTTTGCCATATTAAGATCTTTGCATTTTAGATTTACTGGATATTCTAATGTTTTTACATAATACCACATAAACTCTTATTCCTCCTCCCTGCTACAATTTTCCCAAGGCCATGGTGTACTTACCCAAGCTTTTGGATTTTCTACATATGCAGATCCAAAGTTTGTTAATGGACCAAAGTTTTTTTCGTATGCGCTAATTAGTTCAGTTAACTTACAAGATACCTTGTTGTAATCTTCTTTAGCGTTTTTATCTTCAGGAAAATTGTCGAGGAATAGGTTTAGCTCTACAGCACAAAACTGATAAACTCTTATACTATTTAGCATGTCTCGTTGGTTCATAATATTATATCACCTCTCGTATTTGATTTTCTTGTATTCAAATTCATATTCATTTTCATGTTCATGCTCATGTTCATGATGATCATGGTCACAATCATAGGCTTTATGATCATGTTGTTTTTTATATGGTCTGTAAAGGTCTTTAAATATTGTTCCTTTTACAAACCCTTCTTTGCAAGAATACAAATTTTCATATTTTTGAGGTAATATATATGCGCGTGCATATTCGTATTTTTTTGAATACTCTTTGGAATATTCTTTTGAGTATTCTTTTGATTTACACATACAGTCATCATCGTCGCGTCTGTACATAAGGGTTAACACTCCTTCATTTGTTGTTCATTTATATAAGTATCTTATGCGTATTATGAAATAATGTGATAATTTATAAAATATATTTTGAATTTTTGATACTTATTGTCTTAAAATGTTTATGAAGAATCATGGTATAAAAATAAAGGCAATAGTTAGAAAAAACTAATCACTGCCTTATTCTTCTTTTAGTTAAATATGACTATCTTTAATTGAAACAAAGTAATCGCTATTTAAACCGTATTTTTCGAGTATTTCAGGAATTGTTTTATCATATTTCATTTCATCTATTTTTTCATTTATTGCTTTTGCTAAAGTAATATCATTTTTCCTAACAGCGGCAGCTATCTTACCAGGGGATTCAGGAGTATAATCTGTTGGAGGTAATACTTTCAAATATAAATTATTTTGAGAGATCATATATGAAGCAAAAATAGAATCAGTTATTGCGGCATCTATTTTTTTAGTACTTACTGCTGATAATAGATCATTTTGATTTTTAAATGAAACTACATCTTTGACAACACCTTCTACCTTCCATTTATTGGCTAGATCTAAAAAAGCTGTTCCTACTTGTGCACCTATTACAACATTTTTAAAATCTTCCTTAAAGACAATTTTTGATACTTTAGGGGTGATTATTGCTTCAGATTCTTTATACAATATGTTTGTAAACAATGCTTCGTTTTTTCGTTCATCTGTAACATACATTCCATCGGCTACTATATCTATGCTATCATCTGCATTTAATTGTTTTAATAAATCGTTAAATGGAATTTGCTTCATTTCTACTTTGTTTATTCCAAGCCTTTTAGCAGCTTCTCTTATTATTTCTGCATCAATTCCAGTAAATTC
Organism: Clostridium sp. YIM B02569; assembly: GCF_022320765.1. Lineage (NCBI taxonomy): Bacteria > Bacillati > Bacillota > Clostridia > Eubacteriales > Clostridiaceae > Clostridium > Clostridium sp. YIM B02569. The sequence goes on from NZ_JAKJJX010000004.1 coordinate 48,542, forward strand.
TTTAGTTCTTGGATCTATGAAGGCAAATGGAATATCATTTGAAGATGCAACAACCAGTACACCTTTTTCTTTTATTATTTCTAATCTATCTTTTGATACTTCATTATTCGGTATATTAGCGCCACAAAATATTAATTGAATAATAATCATTAATAACATAACAAGAACAAGCAATTTTTTACGAATTTTCATATACTAAATTTCTCCTTTTTATTATTATCTTAACTTAATATAAATTTATTCATTAAAGAGACTTATAATATATATGCTGCAATTTAAAATGTATAATTCACGATTAAGACTAAGAGTCTTTAAATATTTTTGGAATATATATTAAATCAAAAGATTTTTTGTAATTAAGGTTATGTTAAGAAAAAGAAGGTATAATAAAGGGTGGTAAAAATCTCAATAAATAGTTATGATATAGATAAACAAATCATAACTCTAGGAAATTATTTATCTTATAATGTATTATTTTGTTGAAAAAGAGGAATTTAAATCTGATTAGCGAATAATAAATAATAATAGATTTGACTTATAGTCAAACAATAAATATATGGGGTGAAAGTCCGAATGAAATGTCTAGTAGAAATAAGCAATGATTTCTCATCTTGGGATGATTTTATATCGACTATAAATGAAAATCCAACAGCGAGACAAATTACATTAGAGTCATGGAAAAGATGCGAGAAGTTAGGAATGAATCCTAAGGAAGTGAAATTTGAGTTTTTATCAAGTAGAGATGTTGAAAAAAAGAAAAAGGAAAACTCTAAATTAACAGAAATATCAAACTTGTATATGGATTCACTATCTATGAGTTTAGCAAATATTCCACACATAATTGCTTTATCAGATAATGATGGATGGATCATTGAGTTTAGAGAAAAGACTGAAGAACTGGGTGGAATAATAGAAGGTTTTTCTCTTGGGGTAAATTGGTCAGAAGAAAATATTGGGAATAATGGAATAGGCACTGCATTGGCAATGGGTCAGCCAATTTTGGTTTATGGGGCAGAACACTATGGTATGCCTGATTGTAAGTGTGGATGTATAGGCGTGCCAATTATAAATAATGAAAATGTCATAGGGGCAATTGGAATAAGTGTTCCAGTTGAACATATGAATCCGGTAAAATTACACTCTTTTATAGCTTGTATAAATTCAATTGAGACAGCCATGAAATATATTAATGATAAATTTAGTAACACATCAACTGGAATCAATTTAGCTGCAACAAGTGAATTAATTGCAACAGCTGTTCACGATCTTAAAAATCCACTATCTGTAGTTAGAGGATTAGGTCAGCTTGGCATAGCAACTTCAGATAAAGCTAGGATGGACAATTATTTTAATAGAATAATTAATCAAGTTGACGAAATGAATGATATGGTAATGGAACTTTTAAGTATATTTAAACCAGAAGAGCTCACACCACAGAAGGTAACTCCTCTAATAAAAGATGTTTTAAACTCTTTTCAGCCTATTTGCAATCATAAAAATATAAAGTTATCATTGGTAGATAATGTAGATGAATATGCGAACATATCAAAGAAGCTTTTAAAGAGGGCAATAGAGAATCTTATAAACAATGCAATTCAAGCAATGGATATTGGTGGGTCAATTGAAGTTACAACTGAAAAATATAAAAATTCCATACTCATTATAATTAAAGATACAGCTGGGGGAATTCCAGAGGAAATAAATGAGACTTTATTTGAACCTTTTTCTTTTAGAAGAAGTGGAGGAACAGGACTTGGCTTGTTTATGGTCTATCATACAATTACTAATATTCATAAGGGTAAAATATGGTTTGACACAGAGCTAGGTAAGGGAACAACATTTTTTATGAAGCTACCAATAACAAGAAATGTTGAAAATATATCAGTTAAACAGTTCGAGTTGATTTAATTAAATTAAGTTTTCATATAGTGCTATATTGACTTAGATAAAATTAGAATGCTATAAAAAATGTTTGAATAAATTTATAAATAAAGTTTAACATTTTCTGAAACTAACGGTATTTTGATGTATCATTAAAATAATAGTAAAACGATATTTTGTGTATCACTAAAATAATAACAAAGTGAAAGGATTAGATTTATGTCAAAAGTATTGAAATTAATAAAGTACTTTTTAGGATTTATTGCCCTTACGGGTTTAATTTATACATTTATTTATTATTCTGTGATAAGTAAATTAACTACATAATTAGAAAGTATCTGTAGCAATGCACATTTCACAATTCACAATTATGGTTAAAATTATTGCAAGATTTTTAGAACTATGATTAAGAATTATTTTTGCAACCTATATGATGATAATATTTTTGGAATTTCATTAAGCTAATGTTAAGGTATTGTAAGTATAATAAAACTTGTAAAAAAGTTTTTTTCATTTTTATTTCTTAAATATGGATATCCAACTTTAACACTAGACTTATGTGGTAACTTACCGAAATCATAAATATTTTGATTCCGAAAAGCTAAGAACCTTTAACAGCTCACTTTCAAATGTTTTCTCCACAAATATATTTATGATTTCTAGTGAAGATACGACTTTAAGTCTTAGTAACTTTGTAAATATATTCATCTAATAAGTTGAATTACCTATAAGGCTATATTTCAATATAATGTTGAGATATAGCCTTAAAAATCATCAAAAGTTTAGTGGCTAAATTTAGTAGAAAACCATTATAACTTTTCTACATAAATCATTCTCTCTACTGGAGTTGAAGCAAGCTTACGGCCAGTAGGTTTAACATATTTCTGAGCTATTTCCTCGTAACTTATATCCTCAATTACTTGCCAACCATACTCTTTAAGAAAATTTGGCCATGTTTCTGGCTCCATGCCAAAAAGCCAGATATTATTTGTTACATAATCTTTATACATCTTATCCCATCCATACATATTGCGGCCTTCTATAAAATCTTTAAGAACATAAGTGAAAGCAAGACGGCTACCTGGTGCAGATTTAGCAAGAAAGTCAAAAGTTGCTCTAATTCCATCTTCAGTTAAATATTGCGTAACACCTTCCCATATAAAAAATGTCTTCTTATATATTGAGTATCCATAAGAAGACAATATGGTACTTATATCTTCATGGTCGAAGTCTATTGATACGAGTTTTATATTTGACGGAATGCTTGCGAATATCTTATCAAGCTGGGTTTTCTTAGTTTCAATGTTTTTAGGCTGGTCTAGTTCCCAAACAGGAACGTGTGACAGTTCTTGTAATCTAAATGATCGAGTATCAAATCCAGCGCCTAAATTCACTACCGCTTCGATATCATTAACTGAATCTATTAATTTTTCATCTATATATTTCTTTCTACACATCATGCAACTCCAGAGACCTGGGAATGTTTTTTCGGTTATTCTAACCATCCAATTCCTGACTGAATTAATACGCATTATCTTTAAAAAGACTCCGCCAGAAGGTATTAATCGATGTGCCAAGTTATCCACGATAATGCGTTCCTCTTGTGGAAAATATTGTTCTATAGCTACAATTGATATTGGGCCTGAACCTGTTTTACCTGCTGCTTTTGCCATAATATGCACCTCCTTATACTTAATAAAGCACTATGATTTTATTTAGTGAAATTGCTTTAAAGATTTAAAAGTTATTATCAATTAATACTATGATGCTAATTTTTCTTTCATTTTATGTAATAATGACGTAATAGTAGATTACTATTATTTGTTAGACTATAGTTTTTTAATAGCACTTATTATAACATAAGTTACAAAATATCACTCAAGAATACATACATCTGCTCTCTATTTTTAAGTCTTTTATTTTGATATACGAGTGTGCTACATTGCTTTTCGGAATCAAAATATTTATGATTTTGGTAATTTATATGCATAAGTTCGGGTCCAAGTTGGGGTATCTATATAGATAAACAACTTAAGAATTTGATCTATACTTTGCAATAAATACCATACTAGAAAGTAGAAATATTTTTATGCAACAGGCATTGAAAATGAGCTGTTAAAAGCTCTTAATTGTAGGTTGTTCAACTAATGCTTGTCACAATGAAATTGGGAGCAAGCATTAGTGGTGCAACCTGCAATTTAGTACTTTCAGCGAAATTTTCATAGTCCTGTGAAATAACAAAGTTTCTACTTTCGGCGGATTATTGCATAAGTCTAAGTTATACATTGTTTATCCATAATTATTTTTCAAAAAGGTATTTACAAATAAAGTTAATGGAGTTAATATTAATACATAGAATCAAATTGATATTATCTAAATGATAAATAGTAAGTAAAATAAATTTTCTAATATATAGAGGTGGGTAAGTTGAATAAAGAACTATTAGATAAAAATGAAAGAGAATTTTTAAGTGAATATGATGTAAATATTTATGACAGGCCAAGTGTTACAAATGATATTATTATATTTACAACTGGTGATAAGATAGAAGAGAATTCAAGAAAAGTACCAAAGAAGGGAATGCAAGTTTTATTAATTAAAAGAGATGATTATCCTTATAAAGGAAAGTGGGCAATTCCAGGAGGCTTTGTTAAAAATGATGAAAGTTTGGAAGAGGGGGCGTTAAGGAAACTAAAGGAAGAAACAGGAATTGATAATGTATATACTGAGCAATTATACACTTTTGGAGAAGTTAATAGAGATCCAAGAACGAGAGTAATAAGTATAGGAAATATAGCATTAATATCGAAAGAAGATATTAGATTTGGTGATTATAAAGATAGGAAAGAATCAAAGTGGTTTTGGGTAGAAAAAAATTTAGTTGATTCTAAAAAAGATGAGACGCATACCATAAATAAATATATTCTAAAATTTGAAAGTGAAGATGAAGAAATAAAATTTAATTATGAAATAATAGAAAAAATAGAAAGAACTATTTTTAGGAAAAAGGAAAATAGTTATAAGACGTTAAATGAAAGTAATAATGAATTAGCTTTTGATCATTATAAAATAATAGATTATGCAGTAGACAGAATTAGAAATAAAATAGAATATACGCCAATTGCACTAAATCTTTTGCCTAGATTATTTACAGTTAAGGAACTTCAAAATGTATATGAAGCAATAATGGGAAGAGAAATCTTGAATTTTAGAAGAAAAATGGAAGATATGATTATAGAAACTGATGAAAAAATAGAGGGGAAACCTTTTAGACCGGCTAAAGTATTTAAGTTTAATGAAAACTGGGAGCACAATTTTTAGACTAAATGTAAGTTATTAATAAAATTTAATGATAGAGAATTGAGATTTTATATGAGAGGGGATAATTAAATGATTTTTTTAAATGACAAAGAAATAGAGGTTAAAAAGTTTCCTAATGGGGAAAGTTTAATAAACAGCCAAGAGTTAAACATTAAAGAATGGGTAAATAACATTAAACTCAAATTTGAAAGTGATAATGATATAACTCATTTGATATTTTTAAAGGATCATTTGGATGAATTAAATATTAAATGTAATCTTATAATTCCTTATATGCCTTATAGCAGAATGGATAGAACAGAAGGGTTTACTGTATTTACCCTAAAGCATTTATGCAGACTTATTAATAATTTAAATTTTGAAGAAGTATCAATTTATGAACCACATTCAGATGTATGTGTGGCATTGCTCGATAGAGTTAAAGTTATAAATATGTCCGCAATATTAGCAAAAAATTTATTAGAAAAAGTAGATGATAAGAAAGATTCAGTTTACTTAGTTTATCCAGATGCAGGTGCAGCTAAAAGATATGGTAAACAAATTCAATATGAAAAAATATTAACTGCAAACAAAGAAAGAGATTTTAAAACAGGGTTTATAAATAAGCTTGAAATAAACGGAACTGTAGAAAGTAAAAAATTTAAAGCTATTATTGTAGATGATCTATGCTCTAAGGGTGGAACATTTATTTTAACAGCTAAAAAGCTTAAAGAAATGGGGGCTTCTGAGATTTATTTGGTAGTAACACATTGTGAAGATACAATTTTTAATGGAGAAATTTTAAAGACTGATTTAATTACTAAGGTATTTACTACTAACAGCATTTTATCTAAAGAGCATGAGAAGCTTGAAATATCCTCTATTGTATAACTTAGACTTATACAATAATCCACCGAAAGGAGAAACATTGTTATTTCACAGGACTATGAAAATGTTTCTACTTTCTATTATGATATTTAGTGCAAAGTATAAATAAAATTCTTAAGTTCTTTATCTAAAATAAAGTTAAAAATGAAAGAATATAAGAATGTAAGAACTTAAGAACTTAAGAATAAAGGAATATAAGAATTTAAGAATTTACATTTTTAACAATGAAAAAGCTTAAGGAGTTAAAAGTGAAAATATTTTTAAAGAAAAAAATATAAAAAGTTAACAATTTGCGGTGTTTTCAGTGTGATATATATTGCAAAAATAATTCTTCAGGATAATTCTAAAAATGTTGCAAGAATTTTAGCCGTAATTGTGAATTGTGAATTGCAACATAAAAATAATCAGATTATTTTTAAAATTAAATTATAGAGACTGGGGAGACGATTATGAATAAATTATTAGTGGTTATAGATTATCAAAAAGATTTTGTTGATGGAGCTTTAGGATTTAAGAAAGCAGAAACTTTAGAACAAGGCATTTATGATAAAGCAAAAAAATATTTGAAAAATGGCGATAAGGTTTTATTCACTTATGATACTCATTTTGAGAATTATTTAGAAACAAGGGAAGGAAAGAGTCTGCCTGTACCTCATTGTTATATAAATACTGAAGGTCATGAGCTTTATGGAAAGTTAAAAGAATTTGTGGGCGTAGAGAATACTTTTCATTATGATAAAAACTCTTTTGGAATAGCGCCAGCAGACATGTTAAAGATATCAAAGGATGTTGGTGATGATATAGATGAAATAGAGTTAGTTGGAGTTGTAACGAACATTTGTGTAATAAGTAATGTGGTCACATTTCAATCTCAGTATATAAATGCAGACTTAAGTGTAGATGGAACCTTATGTGCAAGTTTTGATGATAGTCTTCATGACAAAGCATTAGATGTAATTGAATCACTAGGGGTTAAAGTTACAAGATAGGAGGGATATAGATGATAGATCCATTATTATTAACTGATTTTTATAAGACAATACATCATATGTGCTATGCAGAAGGAATGACAAAGCTTGTAAGCTATTGGACTCCAAGAATGTCTAGAAAAGAAAACATGGATAAAGTAGTTATGTTTGGGCTTCAATCTTTTATAAAAAAATATTTAATAGAATATTTTGATGAAAATTTTTTCGCCATTCCTAAGGATGAAATTATTAGTGAATATAAGAGAGTGATATCTAGAACAATGGGAAGCATCGCAGCAGATACAGCTCACATAGAAAAATTGCATGATTTAGGTTATTTGCCTATACAAATAAAAGCAGTCCAAGAAGGAACAAGAGTAAATATAAAAACACCTATGATTGAAATCACTAATACTCACGATGAATTTGCTTGGCTTGTGAATTATTTGGAGACTTTCATGAGCTGTAATATATGGCAGCCTATGACAAGTGCAACAATAGCATATAGATATAGAGAAATTGCTTTAAAGTATTTTGATCTAACTGTTGAAAATGGTGATGTAAAAAAAGCTTGCGGTGACTTTAGCATGAGAGGATTTAGCTCAATTGAAAGTGCACAGGTTAGCAGTGCAGGGCATTTACTTTCATTTGACTTAACTGCAACAATATCATCAATACTTTATCTAGAAAATTATTATAACTGTAATATTGACAATGAAATAGTTGGACTTGGAACCCCATCAACTGAGCATAGTGTAATGTGCACTTATGGAACTGATGAACTTAAAGCTTATAAGAGATTAATTAATGAAGTATTTCCAAGCGGTGTTATAAGTATAGTTTCAGATACCTACGATTATTGGAACCTCATTACTAATATCCTTCCAATATTAAAAGAGGATATATTAAATAGAGATGGAAAGGTAGTAATCAGAGGAGATAGTGGAGATCCAGTTAAAATAATCTGTGGTGATAGTGAAGCACCACATAATAGTCCAGCATATAAAGGAACTGTTGAACTTTTGTGGGATATATTTGGTGGGGAAATTAATTCAAAAGGATATAAAGTTTTAGATTCACATATAGGAACAATTTATGGTGATAGCATCACAGTTGAAAGGTGCGAAGAAATCTGCAGATGCCTTGCACAAAAAGGATTTGCAGTAAGCAATTGTACTTTTGGAATTGGCTCTTACACCTATCAATATAATACTCGTGATACCTTTGGATTTGCTCTTAAAGCAACTCATGCAGTAATAAATGGAGAAGAAAAATTCATATTTAAAGATCCTAAAACTGACACAGGAAACTTTAAAAAATCTCAAAAAGGAATGTGCTATGTATACAAGGAGGGAGAGGATATCCTTTATAAGGACGAGCTTACTTTAAAAGAGCAGGAGGAGTATAAAGACAATTTATTAGAAGTTGTTTTTAAGGATGGAAACTTGATTAAAGATTATTCATTAAAAGAAATTAGAGATAAGTTACATGGAGAGTTTTGATAAATTATCTTGTTTTTATTGCTATTAGGAAAAATAATGGAGGTGAGTTAACATATGAATAAGAATTTAAGAATAGAAGCAGCTCAAAATACATTGAAATATATAAAAAATGGTTATTATATAGTAAAGGATAAAAGATTAGATATTGCAGATGTTCATAAAAAGTCTGTTAAAGAAAGCATTTTAATTTCTCCAGAAGAAGGGGATGCTTTAGTAGAAAAGTATAAAGACTCGAAAGTAAATAAGAAAGCAAATATTAAAGTTAAAAATATATCTACAGTAAAAGCTGTGTTAGACTTAGTAAGTGAAAATTTAAAAGAAATAGGAGTATTAAATTTTGCAAGTGCTAAAAATCCAGGGGGAGGTTTCTTAAATGGAGCTTTAGCTCAAGAAGAAAGCATTGCTATAGGAACAGGATTATATGATACTCAGCTAGAAAATGAGAAATATTATTTAGAAAATAGAAATTGTAAGACTATGATGTATACGGATTACATGATTTATTCACCAGAAGTGGTATTTATAAGAGATGATGAATTAAATCTATTAGAACAATGGGTAACAGCAAATATTATTACAGCACCGGCAGTAAATTATGGACAAGTTTTGTTAAAGGGAGAAAATGAAACACTAGCTAAAAAGGTAATGAAAATAAGGATGAGAAAAGTTTTAGCTCTTTTCGTAAATGCAGGAAATAAAAATCTAATATTAGGTGCATATGGGTGTGGTGTATTTAGAAATGACCCTAAATTAATAGCAGAATACTGGCGAGAACTTCTAATTAACGAAAATTTTATTAGTTACTTTGATAATATAATATTTGCTGTTTTAGATAACTCCAAAAACCAAAACTGCATAAAAGCCTTTGAGGGATTAGAAAAGTAAGATATTTATTGTATTTTTAAGAAGGGAATGAGAATTTTGTACACTATTGAAGAGATTCTTGAAATGAAATACCCATATGAGCTTTTTACAGGTAATAAAGAAACAGCTAAAAAAGAACACATTGATCTTCTTAAAATATTTCATCCAGATTTGCATAGGGATTCAGAGAAATACAAAGAGGTTACAAGTAAAATAAACGAATTATATTCTGAAACTGTTAAATTATTAGACAATGGAAACTGGATTGAAGATGGATTAATTAAAATAACAAGTTCTGATGGCGAAAAATATTCAATGAAATATAATGTAGAATATTCATTTGAATTAGGAAGCTATTTCATTGGTAATAGATCAATTTTATATTTAATTGATAAAAAGCATAAGGATTTTGTAGAAAATGCATTGGATAGAATCAAGAATTTAAAATACGAGAATAACAACATGAAATCTGAATTCGAAAAGTATTTTCCAAAAGTGTTAAAAAGATTTGAAACTATGGATAAGAAGATAGGATTGCTTATAGAAAAGCCGGAAGATGCCTATTCTCTTAAAGATATATTAAGTTATTATAGCAGCAAAGTTCCACCAAGACATGTAATGTGGATTCTAAGCAGTTTATATAATATAACTTGTTTTCTATATTATAATAATCTATCACATAATGGAATAAATATTGATAATTATTTTATATCTCCATCATATAATAGTGGATTTTTGTTGGGTGGATGGTGGTATACAGTCCCTATAGATGGGAAAATGCTTGGAATACCTAGCGAAATTTATAGCATCATGTCTCCAGAAATGAAGTCATCTAAAACAGGCACATTTCTACTAGATTTAGAATCCATACGGCTAATTGGAAGAACCTTGCTTGGCGATAAGAATGGAATAAGTTTTATTGAAGATTCTGATATACCTAAGCCGCTTATTGATTGGGTCAGAGGAGTTTCAGTAAACAATCCAATGGAAGAGTATAAGCTTTGGGAAAGTGTAATTAAACAAAGTTATGGAGAAAGAAAATTCGTAAATATGGATATTGATATAAATAAATTATACCCTAGTAAAATTAATACGTAATATATATTTCAAAAATAATTTTTCATCATAATTCCAAAAAATATTGCAAGAATTTTAGTCGTAATTATGCAGTGTTCATTGTGAAATGTGCATTGTGAATTGCAATATATGAGTATTTAGGAGGTATTAAAATGGGAACAGGAAGATGGGATTCAAAAGCTTGGGATAGTTACGCAAGTGCAACTATAAAAGGAAAGAAAACAGTAGATGATGTCTTTGCAGCGAGGAAACTTGATCCAAGTTTAAATCCGTATAAAGTAAGTTTTAGAGAAAGTTGTGACAGCAGTGACAACCCAAACTCAACACCAATTATTATTGGACTTGATGTAACTGGTTCAATGGGCATAATTGCAGATAGCATTGCAAGGGAAGGCTTAGAAAAATTAGCTACTGAAGTATATAGTAGAAAGCCTGTTTCTGACCCACATATCATGTTTATTGGAATTGGTGATGTTAAATATGATTCAGCCCCTTTACAGGTGACTCAATTTGAAGCTGATATAAGAATTGCAAAAGAGTTAACTAAAATTTATGTGGAACATGGAGGTGGAGGAAATAACTCTGAAAGTTATACTTTACCTTGGTGGTTTGCTGGAATGCATACAAAATGTGATAATTTTATAAAAAGAGGAAAAAAGGGATATCTATTTACTATAGGAGATGAGGAGTGTCCTAAGACTGTTCTTAAAAATGAAATAAAAAAAGTCTTTGGAGATGCAATACAAACTGATAGTATGTCAGCACACGATTTATTAAGGCTTGTATCTAAGCAATATGAAGTATTTCATATTATTATTGAAGAAGGAAGTCATATGCGTTATCAGCCAGATGAAGTAATAAAGTCATGGAATGATATTTTAGGTCAAAGAGTTTTGAGATTGTCAGATTATACAAAATTGCCTGAACTTATAGTATCAACACTACAAGTATTAACTGGAGAAGACAAGGATAATGTTTCTGATAGTTGGGATGGAAGTACAAGCTTAATAATAAGAAATGCTATAAAAGAATTAGTTCCAAATGCAAAAGATGATAATGGACTTGTAAAGTTTTAATGTTATTGGAGCTGTGCCACAAAGAATAAAAACTACAATATACTGTATTAAATTTAAAAATTCTAATACAACATACTGTGGCCGATTTTCTTAATGGAACAGCTCCATGTTTAATATTATGAAAGGAGAGCTTGGCATGAAATCTATAAAAGTGATAATAGGTTCTAATTTTGGTGATGAAGGAAAAGGACTAATGACAGATTACATGTGTTCTATAAATGAAAACCCGGTTGTGATTCGGTTCAATTCATCTGCTCAAGCAGGTCATACTGTAGTTACACCAGATAGTGAAAGACATGTATTTGGACATTTTGGAGCAGGAAGCTTACAAGGTATTCCAACTTTTTTAACCAGTTATTTTTCAGTCAATCCTTTATTATTTATAAAAGAATATGATGAACTTAATAAAATAGGAATTATTCCATATACAATGATAGATTCAAATTGCCCTGTAGTTATACCACAAGACATGATATTAAATCAGATATTAGAAAGACATAGAGGAAATAATAAACATGGAAGTTGCGGACTAGGGTATAATGAGTCAATTGTAAGAAATAGTATGGATAGATATAAAATAACCTGCGGTGATATTTTTAGCGGAAATTATAAAGATAAGCTGGAGCTTATAAAAAAAGAATATATAGATAAGAGGATTGAACAGTTAAACTTAAAGTCTTCCAATGATAATTTAATAAATATACTATTTGATGCAAATATAATAGAACATTTTATTTATGATGTTGATAATAATTTTAAATCAAAGATAGAGCTATCTAATATAGAAAGTATTTTAGAAAATTATCAAACTCCTATATTCGAAGGCGCACAAGGATTAATGCTATCGGAGGACTATAAATATTTTCCTTATGTGACCCATTCTAAAACAGGTTTAAGCAATGCGATAGATTTGTTAGAAAAAGCAAAGTTCTGTGAACTGGATATAGAAGTAATCTATGTAACAAGGAGCTATTTAACAAGACATGGGGCAGGACCATTGCCAAATGAAATAAAAGAGAAGCCATACAAGAATATTACAGATTTAACTAATATTCAAAATGAATTTCAAGGTGTTTTAAGATTCGCACCACTAGACATAGATTTATTATCAGAGAATATAGAAAATGATTATAATAAGATTAGCTTCAAGAGCAAAAATAAAAAAATCAATGTAAGTAAATCTATTGCAATAACATGCCTAGACCAGATAGATAATAATAAGGCGGAGTATTATAAAGATAATAGTCTTCTATTAAAGAGTACTGATGAGTTTATAGAGGATATACTTAGAAAGATCAATCCTGATAATTGTTATTTAAGTTATGGAGTATCTAGAGATACTATTGTAAAATGTTGAAATAAGGATTGAATATTACAAATAATTTAAATCTCAAATTTGCATACCATCATTAATTTATTTAAAATAAATAGCATAGTTGTTATAGATAAACAATATATGACTTGGACTTATTAGATGAATATATTTACAAAGTTACTAAAATTTCAAGTACATATCATCACTAGAAATTATAAATATTTTCATATCTTTTCGGAATCAAAATATTTATGATTTCGGTAAGTTACCACATGAATATAGTTTTAAAGTTGGATATTTAGATAGATAAGCCAATTATAAGTTGGATTTATACTATGAAATATATCCCAACTAGAAATGGGTAATATACTTTTGTGGAATGTTTCATTGGTAATTTTGATGGATGTGATTCTTTGGCTATAAGTTGTTCCAAATGTGCTAGTTCAAAGCTTGTTCTGTGGGGCTAGCATTTTGGTGCAACTTTATAGCCTTAGAATCACCCATCAGAATTACCTAGAAACTGGAACAAAAGTATATTATTCATTTCGGCGAGTTATATGCATAAGTTCAGGTCTTAGTTGGGTTATCTATATATTATAGGAGTTATATGTTAAATGTTAATTGGAAACCAAATAAAATGTCATCTATTCCATTATATCAGCAAATAGTTAATTATATTAAGACGATGATATCAACGGGGGAATGGGATGTAGGTAGTAAACTGCCAACACAAAGAGAGCTGTCAAAAATATTTGAAGTAAATAGAAGTACTGTTGTGGAGGCTTTAGATGAATTAAAAGCAGAAGGACTAATTGAAGGTAAAAGTGGTGTAGGAACTGTTATAGTTAATAATACTTGGTCTCTAATTACATCTATTTCACCATTAAAATGGCAAAATTATATTTTAAGTGGCATACAAAAGCCCAATTTACCTACAATTCAAAAAATAAATCAATTAGAATTTAAGGATGGAATGATACGATTAGGAACTGGAGAGCTTTCGCGTGATTTATATCCTTATGATATGATGAAAGTGATTTTAAACAAAGTTTCAGAAAATGTAAAAGATTTAGGTTATGAGGAACCAAAAGGATCACTACATTTAAGAGAAACAATAAGCAAGTATCTGAAAAAGCATAACATAAATGTTTCCCCATCAAAAATATTAATTGTATCCGGATCATTGCAAGCACTGCAGTTAATTTCTATGGGAATTTTAAAGAGTGGATCTACAATACTTGTTGAAAAGCCTTCATATTTGAGTTCACTTAATTTATTTCAATCATATGGAATGAATTTAAATAGTGTTTCAATGGATAACTTTGGAATCAAGCCAAATGAAATTATAAAAAATAAGAAAAATGATAATTCAACTTTATTATATACTATACCCACTTTTCAAAATCCTACAGGAATTGTAATGACCGAAGAGAGAAGAAATGAAATTTTAGAAATATGCTCAAAGGAAAGAATTCCTATTATTGAAGATGACGCATATAGAGAACTATGGTTAGATAAAGAGCCGCCGCTACCGTTAAAATCAAAAGACAAAAATGGAAATGTGATGTATTTAGGCACGGCTTCAAAATCTATAGCGGCAGGCCTTAGAGTTGGTTGGCTAGTTGGACCAGAAAATGTAATTGAACATTTAAGTGATCTTAAGATGCAGATGGATTATGGAACAAGTTCTTTATCTCAGGAAGTCTTAGCTGAATTGATTGATAATGGCTTATATGATGAATATTTATTACAGCTAAGAAATCAGCTAAAAATTCGAAGAGATGTGACACTAGATATTTTAAAGAGGTATTTTGATGGTATAGCAACGTGGAGCAAACCACAGGGTGGATTTTATATTTGGCTAAAATTAAAGAAATCATTATCATTAAATAAACTATTTGAATTATCTTATGAGAAAGGAATATTGATTAATCCGGGAAATATTTATGATTTTTCTAATAGTCAAAATTTAAGAATTTCATATTCATATGCTTCACTGGGAGAGTTAGAAAAGGGTTTAAAGATATTATCAGAATTGATAAAAAAGAGCTATTTTAATGATATAACCAAAAGCAGCTATTGATTTTTTTCAATAGCTGCTTTTGGTTGGGTAATAAACTAATATCTTGGTTGGGGACTTTTTATATTTTATTAGTTAAAATAAGAAAAGAACTAATAAAGGGGGTAAATTATGATTAAATACTTATTACAAGGGCTTCTATTTGGACTTGCTTATGTAGCACCAATAGGAACACAAAACCTATATGTAATAAACACTGCTCTGCAAAAAAGTAAGGCTGAAACATATAAAGTTGCACTTATAACTATCTTATTTGATATTTCATTAGCGATTTCGTGCTTTTTTGGAATAGGGGCGCTTATTCAAAAATACCATATATTAAAATTGGCAATACTTCTATTTGGATTTGTCGTTATAATTTACATAGGAGCTGGATTAATAAGAACATCTTCACAAATATTAGAAGATAATAAGCTAAGTGATAATTCATTTATTAAGATTACTATTTCTTGCTTTGCTGTTACGTGGCTTAATCCCCAGGCAATAATTGATGGATCTTTATTATTAGGTGGATTTAATGCCTCACTTCCAGCAGAAATGTCAAAGTACTTTATAGTGGGGGTCTGCATGGCATCAGCCATATGGTTTAGTAGTCTTGCAGGCTTTGTAGGAAAGTTTAGCAATAAATTTAATAAAATAATTAAATGGATTAACATAGTTTGTGGACTAGTACTTATATTCTATGGCTTAAAATTAGGATACTCATTTATTGAAGCAATATATTTATAGCTTTTTTGTGGCTATAGATAACCTAAGTGAGACTTAAACTTATGCATACAACTCGCCGAAATAAGGATTATGCTGTTGCTCCAGTTTCTAAGGAAATTATGATGGATAATTCTAAGATTACAAGTTGCGCCCAAGATGCTAGCCTCAAAGGCGAGCTTTGAACTAGCATACTTGGAACAACTTTTAATCTAAGAATCAAAACCATCAAATTCCTAATGAAACATTTCGCAAAAGCATAATTCTTATTTCTAGTTTGGATATATTTCATGGTGTAGATCTAACTTATAGTTGGGTTATCTATAAGGTTCTTCATTGAAAAATTGAAATATCTCTGGTAGAGAAATTTGATAAATATTTGTGAAATTTTCATAGTCATATAGAACAGATATATATTCAATAAAATAGACTTATTAGATGAATATTTTTACAAAGTTGCTAAGACTTAAAGTCATATCTTCACTAGAAATCATAAATATATTTGTGAAGAAAACATTTGAAAATGAGCTGTTAAAGGTTCTTTGCTGTAGGTTGTTCCATTTTAGCTTGTCAAACTGAAAGTTGGAGCATGCTAAATTGGATACAACCTGCTGCTTAGAACCTTCAGCGATATTTTCATAGCTTTTCGGAATCAAAATATTTATGATTTCGGCGAGCTATACACATAAGTATGGATTATAGCTGATATATCTATATACAAAAATGTATTTGTTGGATACAATAAAGGTGAAATTACTTACTTAATGAGGAGATTCATGATATGAAATATTATTTTGCACCATTAGAAGGTGTTACTGGATATGTATATAGGAATGCATATGAAACTTTTTTTGGACAAATTGATAAGTACTTTATGCCATTTATATCACCAACTAAAAATAAAAGCTTTACTTCTAGAGAGCTAAACGATGTATTACCTGAGCATAATGAAGGAATTAATGTGATTCCTCAGATACTTACTAATAATTCTGAGTATTTCATTGATACTGTAAATCAGTTGAGTAAATTTGGATATGATGAAGTTAATTTAAATTTAGGATGCCCATCTGGCACTGTTGTTGCAAAGCATAAGGGATCAGGATTTCTTGCACAAAGAAAGCAGCTCGATGAATTTTTAGAGGATATATTTTCAAATGCGTCAAGCAAAATTTCCATAAAGACAAGAATTGGAAAGGATTCGCCAGATGAATTTTATGAGTTAATTGAAATCTTTAATAAATATCCTTTAGAGGAGCTTATAATTCATCCAAGAATTCAGACAGACTTTTATAAAAATAAGCCTAACATGAAAGTGTTTAAGGATGCATTGGCATTAAGTAAAAATCCTATTTGTTATAATGGTGATATTTTTAATGTAGAAGATTATAAGAAATTATCCGAAGCTCATCCAAAGCTTGAAGCAGTAATGCTTGGTAGAGGACTTATTGCAAATCCGGGATTGATTGAAGAAATTAAGACCAATCGTCTTATGGATAAAGAGTTAATAAAGGCATTTCATGATAAAGTCTGCATAGGATATGAAGAAGTTCTTTCAGGTGATAAAAATGTCTTATTTAAAATGAAAGAATTATGGTTTTATATGATACATATCTTTACTAATAGTGATAAATATGCTAAAAAGATAAGAAAGACTAGTAGTTTACAGGAATATAAAGGAATCATATCAAGCATGTTTCAGGAACTTGATATAAAGAAAACAGATATACATGGATTTTAATGGTTCAATTATCATATAAGTTTTAATTCTTAAATTATATTATAGATTAAGATGATTTTTAATTAGATAAATTTTTGTATAAATGAAATTTATACTTAACTACTGTTTATTATAGAAAATAAGCGTAAAATAGTTATAATTAGAATATTGCTATAAAGATACATTAATAGGAATAATATATATTGGAAAAATAATTCTTCATTATAATTCTAAAAATATTGCAATAATTTTAGAATTATAATGAATTGTGAAATATGCATTGTGAATTAAAAATTGTGCATTGTCAATTGCAAAATATATATTTATAAAATTTGGAATATAATCACTGATATTTTTATAATTTATTGTATCAGGGGGTGATTATATGGGCGTTAAAGAAATAATTGAGAAATACAGGGGTAAAAATGCGGATATGCAAAACATTATCGCAAACCTTGTTCTCGCAGTGGCAGATTTAAATGCCAAAAACAAAATCTTAGTGGATATACTAAAGAAGAATGAAATAGAGATTCATATAACTAATAAGAAATATCAAAAATATTTAAGTGATTCGCTGGAGAGTATATTATCGAAGATTTACAAAGACTAGCTAAAGAAGATTTTATAAATGGAGGATATAGAATGATATTTAAACCTGAATTAATTAAGGGAATAGCGAAAACAAGCCATCCATATGGATGTAGAAAAGAAGTACTAAACCAAATCGAATACTGTAAGAATGCAAAGCAATTTCATGGCCCTAAGAAAGTGCTTATTATTGGAGCATCATCAGGTTTTGGCCTTGCTACAAGAATTTCTTTAGCCTTTGGTGGAGCGAAAGCTGATACAATTGGAGTTTCATTTGAAACAGGAATTACAGATAGGAGAACAGGGACTGCAGGTTGGTATAATAATATATTTTTTAAAGAGTTTGCAGAAAAAGAAGGACTTATTGCAAAAAACTTTATTGGAGATGCATTTTCAGATGAAGTAAAAGAAAATGTTATAAAATATATAAAGAATGAGTTTGGAAAAATTGATTTACTCATTTATAGTTTAGCATCGCCAAGAAGAAAAGATCCTAAGACAGGTAATATATACGATTCAACTTTAAAAACTACATCTGGAGAATTTCAGGGTCCGACAATTGATATGGAGAAAGATGAATTAGTTACGACTAAAGTTAATTCAGCAACTGATAAAGAGATAGAAGCAACAAAAAAAGTAATGGGAGGTGAAGATTGGAGCGAGTGGTGTACGCTACTTCTTGAAAATGATTGCCTCTCTGAGAAGGCTATAACAATTTCGTATTCATATATTGGAGCATCAAGAACATATAAAATTTATAGGGAAGGTACAATAGGAGAGGCTAAACGCCATCTTGAAAATACTGCAATTCAAATAGATAAAGAGTGGAAAAAGAAGATTAATGGAAAGGCTTTTGTTTCTGTAAATAAAGCAATTGTAACTAAGGCAAGTGCATATATACCTTCTTTCTCATTGTATGCAGCGGTATTATATAAAGTAATGAAAGAAAAGAATTTACATGAAAACTGCATTATGCAGATGCAAAGAATGTTTGCTGATAAAATATATGCAGAAAATCCACTTGAATTTGATGATAGTGGAAGATTAAGAATGGATGATTGGGAACTTAGGGAAGATGTACAAAGTGAAGTTAATGAATTGTGGGAAAAAATAACTCCAGATAATTTTAAAATATTATCGGATTATGACGGATATAAAAAGGAATTTATGCAGTTAAATGGTTTTGAAATTGATGGAGTCAATTATAGTGAAGACATTGATATAGAAGCATTAAAAAGGCTAGAACAATAGATTAATTAATGTTTATGTTAAGAAGTATCAAAAGGGTACTTCTTATTTTTTTTATAAATATATTTTAGAGAGATAATAATATTTCAAAAAACATTGCGCCTGTGGTATAATTATCCGGGTATGCAATAAATCAAATAGCTATGTATATTATGGTCGTATTTGATTTTAGTGTTAATAAATATAATTAACTAGGGAGAAGTGTTTTGAAATGAGAATAAAATATAAGCTTATCATTAGCTATTTGATCTTAATTGTATTTGCTGTAAGTGTATTGGGGTTGTTAATTGGGAATAAATCTAACAAAGCAGTTTTTAAAGAGGTTAACGAAAAAAGTCAACGTTTAACAGAATCAATTATTACAACTTTGAGTGTAAGAAATGATTTGCTTACTGAGAAATCTTATGGAGATTTAAATTTTGCAAATAACGTATTAAACAATTTAGCTGATATGAGAGTTGATTACAATGAAATCGTAAAAGTTGGAGATTTTAACTTACCAGTTTTATATTCAGGAAATCAAAGAATATCCTTAGATAATACTATAGTTGATAAACTAAAACAATCAACAGGTACTATAGCAACAATGTTTTTATTACAAGATGATAAACTAATAAGGGTTTCTACTACCGTATTTAATAATGGTAATAGAATATTAGGTACATATATTTCAAGCGATACTGAAGCTTATAAAAAGACACTAAATAATGAAGAATATATTGGCGATATTAGAATAGAAGGAATTGGATATTTAACAAGAATGAAGCCAATATTGGATAAAGATAAAAAAGTAATAGGGGCAATAGGGTTAGGAAATAAAATTAGTAATGATTATTTGGACAAGACATTAAGCAATATAAAATTAGGAAAGACTGGATATGCGTACATACTAGACTCTGAAGGAAATGTAATTCTTCATCCATCTGATAGTGGGAAAAATGTAAGTGATTATGATTTTGTTCAAAAAATGCATAATGAAAAAAGTGGAATGATTGAGTACACTTATAACGGAGTTAAAAAGGTAGGATATTATCAGTATTTTGAAGCTTGGCATTGGTATGTAGTTACTACAGCAGATTATGAGGAATTAAACTCTTCAGCAAAATCAATTTTGACTACCACAATAGCTACTGGGGGAATAATTATTATTTTAAGCGGAATTATAGCATTATTTTTAGCTAATACATTAGTTAAGCCTATTAATAAGTTAAAATCCTGTATGGAGATAGCGAGTAAAGGCGATTTGACAATACGATGTAATATAGATAGTAAAGATGAGATAGGAGTTTTAGCAAATAGTTTTAATAATATGCTTGCAGAAAATAAAAGATTATTAGAAGAAACTGTGCAGTATGAAAAGTTAAAAACAGAATTTATCGCTAATATGTCACATGAATTAAGGACACCATTAAATATTATATTTTCAACAGCGCAGTTGTTTAATGTACTTATAAATAGAGATGAGAATTTAAATACTGAGAAAATGAAGAATTATACAAATAGTATAAAGCAAAACTGTTATAGGTTGGTAAGATTGGTGAATAATCTTATAGATATAACAAAGATTGATTCAGGTTATATGAAACTAGAATTGAAAAATGGCAATATAGTACAAGTTGTAGAGGATATAACACAATCAACCGCTGAATATGTAGAGTATATGTCTAGAACAATAATATTTGATACAGATAATGAAGAAAAAATTATGGCTTTTGACGAGGAAAAGCTAGAAAGAATTTTGCTCAATCTGATTTCCAATGCTACTAAATTCACTGAACCAGGAGATAAAATAAGTGTTAATTTATATGATATGGATGATCATATAGTTATCTCTGTAAAAGATACAGGAAGAGGAATTCCAGAGGAAAAAGTATCGCAGCTTTTCCAACGATTTAAGCAGGTAGAGAGATTATTAAATAGAAGTCATGAAGGTAGTGGAATTGGGTTATCCATAGTTAAAGCCTTAGTTGAGATGCATGAAGGAACAATAGAAGTAAAAAGCGTTTATGGAGAAGGTACAGAGTTTATTATATGTCTTCCTGTTAAGATCGTACCAGAAGATGAAGGTAAGAAAAGCAAGAATGGTTATGCAAACCAATCTAAGGTTGAAAATATTAATATTGAGTTTTCAGATATATATAGCTAAAGAAGATGGTAAATTTTTATTGACATTTTTAAGCTTTGAGTATAAAATTTAGACGAGCACTAGGGGAGCCGTAATGGCTGAGATGAGTTTTTCAGACCCTTTGAACCTGCACTGGGTAATGCCAGCGAAGGGAAGTTATAAGATAATATAAAGCTAAATCTAAAGGTAGTAGATTTACAATTTAATTAGATTATTAACTCTTTTCAATGGTATTTTAGTACTGTTTGGGAGGAGTTTTTTTATGCAATTTTCACAAAGATTATTATTGAAAGGTAAACCTATTTGGGAAGCATGCTTGGAGCATCCTTTTCTTAAGGAACTTAGTGAGGGAACTTTAAAAGAAGATAAGTTTTGCTTTTATGTTAAGCAGGATTATGTTTATCTAATAGATTATATAAAGCTTTTCGCATTAGGTATGGTTAAAGCAGATTCATTAGAAGATATACAAGCCTTTGCCAAATGTGCAAATGCTATAGTAAATATTGAAATGGATGCACATACTGAATATGCTAAGAAGTTTGGAATAACTAAGGAAGAACTAGAGGCTACAAAGCCAAATGCAAGTAATTTGTCGTACACAAAGTTTATGCTACAGGTATCATCAGAAGGATCTTTAGCAGAACTAGTAGCAGCATTACTTCCATGTATGTGGAGCTATGCATTTATCGGAAAAACCTTAGCAAAGAATAGTAAGGCATTAGAGCATCCACTTTATAGTGAATGGATACTTACATATGCAACAGAAGAATATAACAAAGAAAATGATTGGTGCGTAAAACTTATGGATAAACTAGCAGAAGGGCTTCCAGAAAGACAACTTCAAAAATTAGAAGAAATTTTTATTATATCTTCAAAATATGAATATATGTTTTGGGATGGGTGCTACAAAAAGGAAAGTTGGGTTATTTAGATGAAAGCATTGGAAATTAATAATTTATCCTTTGGATATAAGGATTCTGGAAAATTAATAGTAGATGATTTATCTTTTGATATAAATAAAAATGAATTTGTCACTATTATTGCACCTAGTGGCACAGGCAAAAGTACCCTTTTTCGATTAATTTTAGGACTATTAAAGCCACAAAAGGGCAATATAAATATATTAAAAGATGGCAATAAAAATATTATAGGATATATGCCTCAAAAAGATTCCTTAATGCCATGGAGAAATATTCTCGACAATACAGCAGTTGGACTTGAATTAAATGGTTATAGTAAGAAAGAAGCTAGAAAAGTGGCAGCTACATACTTTGAGGATTTTGGACTTAAAGGAACTGAAAAATATTATCCACATGAATTATCAGGTGGTATGAGGCAGAGAGCTTCATTTTTAAGAGCAATAGTAAATAATCCTTCCATAATTTTATTAGATGAGCCATTTTCTTCTCTAGATGCGTTAACAAGAAGAAAGATGCAGTCATGGCTTTTAGATCTTTGTCAAAGACAAAGTAATACTGTGTTTATGATAACTCATGATATAGAGGAAGCTTTGCTTTTATCAGATAGAATTCTTATTTGTACGGAGCTTCCATATAGAAATCTAAAATCTATAGATGTAAATATTGAAAGACCAAGGAATTATGAGACCACACTTTCTAGTGAGTTTATTGAGCTAAAAAGAGATATTTTAAATGTTCTTGACTCCTTAGAAGAAAATAAAGGGGGGATATAGAATGAAAAAAATTAAAGACTATATATTTCCTTTAATATTTTTGGTAATTATAATTTTGACATGGGAATTTATAATACCATATTTTAAGGTGCCGAATTTTATTTTGCCTAGATTTTCTGAAATCATAAAGGCTTTAGTAGATCAAAAAGATTTAATATATAAACATTCTCTTATCACACTAGGTGAAGCACTATTAGGGCTTATTGCGTCCGTAATTATAGGTATATCTTGTGCACTTTCCATATACCTTTGGAGAAATGTTTCGAAAACTTTATATCCAATTATAATTTTTTCTCAAACAATTCCGACTATAGCTTTATCTCCAATTATGGTTATGTGGTTTGGATATACCATATGGTCAAAGGTAGCAGTAGTAATATTATTTTGTTTTTTCCCTATAGTTATAAGTACATTAGATGGATTAAATAGTGTAGATAGAGATTTAGAGGATGTTTTAAAAGCTCTTGGAGGAAATAGATTTCAAATATTTTTTAAACTCCATATGAATTCAGTATTACCAAATTTTTTAAGCAGTTTTAAAATAGCTGCAACCTATAGTATTTCAGGGGCTACCATTGGAGAATGGCTAGGTGCTGAAAAGGGATTAGGTATATATATTAAGAGAGCAGCAGGAATGCTTCAGGCAGATTCTGTTTTCGCAGGAGTGTTAGTTTTATCATTTCTAGGATTAATTCTATTTTCCGTAGGATTCTTGCTAGAAAAGATTTTATTAAAATACAGAAGAGGATTGAAGGAGGACAATCATGAAATTAAAAAAGCTTAGTATATTTTTACTATTTATTATGTTAGTTAGTTTAGTATTTAGCGGGTGCTCTAGTGCTTCCAATAATAAGGAAGACAAGAGTGCTACCAAAGAACTTAAAGAAGTTAATGTTCTTTTAGACTGGTATCCAAATGCAGTACATTCATTCTTATATGCAGCAGAAGAGCAAGGATACTTTAAAGAAGCAGGATTAAAGGTTAACTTAATTACACCTGCAGGTACAGATGATGGAATTAAATTAGTAGCAGCAGGAAAAGCTGATTTAGCAATAAGCTATCCTAAACAAATTATCTTAGCAAGAGGCGAAAATATTCCTATTAAATCCGTTGGAGCGATAGTTAGAAGTTCATTAAATCAACTAATGGTTCGTAAAGATTCAGGAGTTAAAACATTAAAGGATCTAGAAGGAAAGAAAGTTGGATATGCATCTTTTGATATTGATAAAGAAACTGTTAAAGCAATGGTAGCACAAGCTGGTGGAGATCCATCAAAGGTTGAATTTGTAGATGTTGGATATGACTTAATGCCTGGAATCGAAACAAAACAAGTTGATGCAATTATAGGTGGATATATAAACCATGAAAAAATATTATTAGAGAAAAAAGGTATTGAATTAGAAACTTTTGCGCCATCAGATTTTGGCGTGCCAAATAACTACGAATTAGCATTTGTTGCAAGCGATGACGCAATTAAGAATAATAATGATACAATACAAGCGTTCTTAGGAGCTGCTAAAAAAGGATTTGAATATACTCAAAAGAATCCTGATAAGGCTTTAGATTTAATATTGAAGGCTCAAAATGAAAGTTTCCCATTAGATGAAGAGACAGAAAAGAAGAGCTTAGAGATACTTTTACCTCTTATGGAAAATGAAAGTGGTAAATTCTTAAGTCAAGATAAAGAGAATTGGAATAACAACATTAAATGGCTAAAAGATAAGAATTTACTTCAAGCTGATGTAGATAGTAAAGATGTGTTTCAATAATTTATACTTATGCGTATAGCTCACCGAAATCATAAATATTTTGATTCCGAAAAGCTATGAAAATATCGCTGAAGGTTCTAAGCAGCAGGTTGTATCCACTTTAGCATGCTCCAACTTTCAGTTTGACAAGCTAAAATGGAACAATCTACAGCTAAGAACCTTTAACAGCTCATTTTCAAATGTTTTCTCCACAAATATATTTATGATTTCTAGTGAAAATATGAACTTAAAGTTTTAGCAACTTTGTTAATCTGTTCATCTAATAAGTTTAATTCTTAAGTTATTTATCCATATTTAGATAAAAACTGAGAAATTATTTTAAAAAAGATACTGAATTTATTGTAATTCGGTATCTTTTTTTATTTTATTTAAAATTATACTTTATAAACTAATTGAATTTAGAGATTATCAGTGAGAAATTTCTGGTTTTTGGAGTTTTTTATTTTAATTAATTGACAAAATATATTTAGAGATATATAATTTATTTCGAAAGCGAAATATTCGTACACGAAATGTTTGAAAGCGAAATATAAAAGGGGTGGGAATTATATGGAGATTATTAATGAAAGTATAGAAGTATCAAGATTATTTCAAGAAGTAATGAGTTTATTTAGATTAAATATGAAAAAAATAATTGAGCGGACTGGAATGACAGCTCCACAGGGGATGGTTATTGGACTTTTATATAAAAATAAGAAAATGAAAGTGACTGAATTAAGTAAGCAGCTGCATTTACCCAATAGTACAGTATCAGGTATTATCGATAAGCTTGAAGAACAAGAGGCTGTTATAAGAGAAAGAAGTGAAGATGATAAGAGAGTTGTCTATGTAAGTATATCTCCAAAATTCATTGAAATTCATAAGAATTTTAATAAACAAATTGAACATAATATTGAGAGTATACTAAATCAAGGAACACAAGAAGAGCTTAATAAAATTTCTGAGGGACTAATAATATTCAAAAGACTTTTAAGTGAAAATAACGCTAATTAAGGAGAGTGCGCTAATGATTAAATTGTTTAGATTTTTAAAACAGTATACAGTTAATATAATAATAATTGTTTTATTAGTTTTTACACAAGTAATTGCAAACTTATATCTGCCTACATTAATGGCTGATATAGTTGATAAAGGAATTGTTCAAAAAGATGTGGTTCAGACTATATCATTTTTAGGTTATAACGGTGAGTATAGTGGAGTTGATTATATTCTAAGAATAGGAGGATTAATGCTGCTTGTATCTCTTGGAGGTGCAATTTGTGCAATTATTGCATCATTTTTATCTTCAAGAACTGCAATAGGCTTTGCTAAAATAATTCGTAATAAGTTATTCGCAAAAGTTGAAAGTTTTTCCTTAAATGAATTTGATAAATTTGGAACAGCCACTTTAATAACAAGAACTACAAATGACGTTACACAGGTTCAATCAGTTACAATAATGATGTTTTCAATTGCACTTTTCGCACCATTAACAGCTTTAGGCGGAGTTGTTATGGCTTTAAGAGAGAATGTAACTCTAACATGGATCTTTGCAGTAGTAATCCCACTACTTGCAGTTATAATAGCCCTAACTTTAAAATTTGCAATGCCTTTATTTAAATTAATGCAGGTTAAAATAGATAAATTAAACTTGGTATTACGTGAAGGTCTTACAGGAATAAGAGTAGTTCGTGCTTTCAATCGTATAAATACTGAAAAGGTTAGATTTGACGATGCAAATAAAGATTTAATGAATAATGCTATAAAAGTAAATAAAATTATGGCAATTTTAATGCCAATAATGATGTTTATCATGAATGCTACAACTGTAGCAGTAATTTGGTTTGGAAGTATAAGAATAGATTCAGGGAATATGGAAGTTGGATCTTTAATAGCCTTTATGCAATATGGAATGCAGATTTTATTTGGTTTCTTAATGCTTGGTATGGTATTTATAATGATTCCAAGAGCTCAAGCTTCAGCAGTTAGAATAAATGAAGTACTAGATATGGAATCTGAAATTGTAGATCCTAAAAAGCCATTATTAAATGAAAATGAAGGCGGTTATGTTGAATTTAAAGATGTAAGTTTTAGCTATCAAGGTGCAGAGCAAGAAGCTATTAGCAATATATCATTTAGTGCGAAACCTGGAGAAGTAACAGCTATAATTGGTGGTACTGGTTCAGGAAAATCGACATTAATTAATATGATACCACGTTTTTACGATGTTACGAGTGGTTCAGTGCTTGTCGATGGTATTGATGTAAGGGAAATGAGTCAGGAAAGTATAAGAGCTAAAATAGGTTTTGTACCTCAAAAAACTGTGCTTTTCTCTGGAACTATTGCTGAAAATATAAAATATGGTAAAGACGATGCTAGTATGGAAGAAATTAAACATGCAGCAGAAGTAGCTCAAGCAACAGATTTCATAAATGGAATGGATGATGGATATGAGCATTTAATTGCTCAAGGAGGAACTAACGTATCAGGAGGACAAAAGCAACGTTTATCAATAGCACGTGCTCTTGTTAGAAAACCAGAGATATACATCTTTGATGATAGTTTTTCAGCCCTTGATTTTAAAACAGATGCAAGACTTCGTGCAGCATTAAAAAAGGAAACAGTAAAATCAACTGTAATTCTTGTAGCTCAAAGAGTTGCAACTGTTATGGATGCAGATAGAATTATAGTTTTAGATGAAGGACAAATTGCAGGTATTGGAACTCATAAAGAGCTATTAAACAGTTGTAAGGTATATTCTGAGATTGTATCATCACAACTTTCAGAGGAGGAATTATCATGAGTGAAAATCGTAATAGAGTAAATAAAAGATCAGGTGGCGGTTTTGGCGGTGGTCCAATGGGATCTTTTGCTGGCCCAAAAGTAAAAGCTAAGGATTTTAAAGGGACATTAAAAAGACTTTTAAATTATTTGAAACCACAAAGAATGAATTTCATTTTAGTTTTTATATTTGCTATAGCGAGTACTATATTTAATATAGTAGGACCTAAAATTTCAGGTAAAGCTATAACTAGATTAGTTGAAGGATTAGTAGGAAAATTTACTGTAATGTCTCAAAATGCTGCATTACTTAAAGCAGGAAAACCAGGTAATATACCAGTACCGGGGATTGATTTTCAATATATAGGAGATATTCTTTTATTACTACTTGGCTTATATGTAATCAGTACACTTTTTGGCTTCCTTCAACAATATATTATGGCAGGGGTTGCTCAAAAAACAGTATACAACCTAAGAAAAGAAGTTGAAGATAAAATTTCACGTTTACCACTTAAATTCTTTGATTCAAGAACTCATGGTGAAATTTTAAGCCGTGTAACAAATGATGTTGATAATATTTCAACAACACTTCAACAAAGTTTGACTCAGCTTATTACATCTATAGTAACTATTGTTGGTGTTATTATCATGATGTTAACTATAAGTCCAATAATGACATTAGTAGTAATATTAACATTACCACTTTATATTGTAATAACAACACTTGTTGCTAAGCATTCTCAAAAGTTTTTTGCTGCTCAACAAAAAGAAGTAGGAGAACTTAATGGTCATGTAGAGGAAATGTATACAGGACATAAAATAGTTAAGGTTTTTGGACATGAAAAAGATTCAATAAAAGAGTTTGAAAATATTAATGATAGACTTTATAAGGCTGGATGGAAAGCACAATTTATATCAGGTATAATAATGCCAATGATGAGATTTGTTAGTAATATAGGTTATGTAATAGTTTGTGTTGTAGGTGGATATTTAGCAACACTCGGAAAAATTAGTATTGGTGATATTCAAGCTTTCATTCAATATTCAAATCAGTTTACTCAACCAATAGTTCAAACTGCTAATATTGCTAATATAATTCAATCAACAGTTGCATCTGCAGAAAGGGTTTTTGAACTTTTAGATGAAGTTGAGGAGATTTCAGATACTGCTGATGCTAAGATTATAGAATTCCCTAAAGGTGAAGTTAAATTTGATAATGTTGATTTTAGCTATAAACCAGAAGAACCACTTATTGAAAACATGAACCTTGATGTTAAACAAGGTCATACAATTGCAATTGTAGGACCGACTGGAGCAGGTAAAACTACACTCGTTAACTTACTTATGCGTTTCTATGAAATAAATTCTGGTAAGATAATGATCGATGGTGTAGATATCAGAGATATAAAAAGAGGTGCACTTCATAATATGTTTGGTATGGTTCTTCAAGATACATGGTTATTTAACGGAACTATAATGGATAACATAGCTTATGGCAGAGAAGGTGCTACTGAGGAAGAAGTTATCCAGGCAGCAAAAGCAGCACATGCTCATCACTTTATTAAAACTCTTCCAGATGGATATAATACAATATTAAACGAAGAGGCTTCTAATATATCTCAAGGCCAGAAGCAGCTTCTTACAATAGCTAGAGCAATTCTAGCAAATCCTACTATAATGATTCTTGATGAGGCTACAAGTAGTGTTGACTCAAGAACAGAAGTTTATATACAAAAAGCTATGACAGAACTTATGAAAGGCAGAACAAGTTTTGTTATTGCACATAGGCTTTCTACAATTAGGGATGCAGAATTAATTCTAGTTATGAATAAGGGAAGTATCATAGAAATGGGTAACCATAATGAACTTCTTGCAAAGAAAGGTTTCTATGCAGATCTTTACAACAGCCAATTCTCTGGAGCAAATTTAGATAGTGAAGTAATGTAAATTATAATATTTTAAGGATAGTAGACGATAGTAATATTGTATACTATCCTTTATTTTATACAAGAAAGTGGATTTTTATAATTCTAAAAATATTGCAAGAATTTTACACGTAATTGTGAATTGCAACATATAGATATACAACTTTAAAACTACATTTATGTGATAACTTACCGAAATAATAAATATTTTGATTCCGAAAAGCTATGAAAATATCGCTGAAAGTTCTAAGCAGCAGGTTGTATCCACTTTAGCATGCTCCAACTTTTAGTTTGACAGGCTAAAATGGAACAACCTACAGCTAAGAACTTTTAACAGCTCATTTTCAAATGTTTTCTTCACAAATATATTTAGTATTTCTAGTGAAGATATAAAGTTAAAATTTTAGCAACTTTGTAAATACATCTATCTAATAAGTTGAATTGGATATTTATGTACACATTAAAAAATAAATTAAATTACTCATACTAAAACAAAAAGTAGTTACCTGGAATTATTGGCATAATTCTTGCTTTAAATATGCTTGAAGAATAAAAAATATTGGAGGAATTAGAAATGAGTAATTTAGGAACTTTCAACAAAATAATAAAATCTGTTTGGAGTATTGAAAATTTAGATGAAATTGAAGACGGTTTTGGCCCAGACGAAATTGAGGCATGGGATTCACTTAGCCATATTGAACTAGTAGTAGCCCTTGAGGAAGAATTTGAAATATCTATGGCAGTTCAAGATATTTCAAGGCTATATACTATAGGAGATATCAAAAATACATTGAGAAAATATGGGGTTGAAATATGACCTTTACTGACTATGTTTTTGAATTCTCCTCAGGGCTTAACAAAACTGCAATAATTGATAAGAAAAATATCAGCTATAGTGATTTGTACTGTAAGGTACTGATGATATCTCATAATATAAAGAAAATTAATATAGTAAAGGAAGATAAGATTCTATTAATAAGTGAGAATTCACCTTTTTTTATAGAAAGTTACTTTGGAATAATAAAAAGTGGGTGCACTTGTGTACCCCTAAATCCTACTCTAAGTAAGAATGATATTGAGTATATAATTAATAGTTGCAATCCTAAAGCGATTTTTATTGAAAAACGTTTCTTAGATAATATGCGAAGTTTGATTAATAAAGATATTAAGATAGTTACTGAAGAAAAATTAAATAATCTTCTATTAGATAAAGAATGTGCTAGTAATAATAGAGAAGAAAAAGAGATTGATTTTAAAAATAGTGTGGCTGTAATATTATTTACATCTGGTTCAACAGCAAGACCAAAAGGAGTAATGCTTACGCATCATAATCTCTGTCATAATACTAATTCCATAATAGAATATTTAAAATTAAATAGCGAGGATAGGATAGAAGTTGTCTTACCATTTTACTATTGCTTTGGGACATCGTTGCTCCATACACATTTAAGAGTTGGCGGTAGCTTAGTAATAAATAATAAATTCATGTTCCCAGAAACAGTTCTAGATGATATTGAAAAATATGAATGTACAGGTTTTGCTGGAGTTCCAAGTAATTATCAAATTTTACTTAGAAAATCTAGTATTAAAGATAGAAATTTGAAAAGTCTAAGATACGTGGCTCAAGCAGGAGGAAGACTCCCTGATAGTTTTATTAAAGAACTAAAACAAGCTCTTAAGAACAATGCACAAATATTCATAATGTATGGACAAACTGAAGCAACTGCAAGACTTTCGTATCTTCCACCTAATATGCTTGATGAAAAAATGGGTTCAATAGGTAAAGGCATTCCTGGAACTTTGCTTAAAGTAATTGATAAAGAAGGAAATGAAGTAAAAGTGGATGAAATAGGTGAAGTAGTGGCTTTTGGTGAAAATATAATGAAGGGTTACTTTAACGATGAAGAAGAAACGAGAAAGGTCATTAGAAATGGTTATTTATATACCGGTGACTTGGCCACAGTAGATGAAGATGGTTATATTTATATTGTGGCAAGGGAAAAACAAATCATAAAAAGTGGTGGAAATAGAATAAGTCCTAAAGAAATTGAAAATATCATAATTCAAATTCCAAGCGTTATAGAATCAGCAGTAATTGGAGTTCAAGACGATATATTAGGGGAAGCGGTAAAAGCATTTGTAGTACTAAATGATGAAGTTTTAAAAGTTGATGAAAAGTATATAATTGAATATTGCAAAGATAAATTGCCGTCCTACAAATTACCTAAATATGTGGTGTTTTTAGATGGAATTCCAAAAAATTCTTCTGGTAAAGTAATGATGGGGGATCTGAAATGATAGATGAAATTATAAATAATGAGCAATTTAAGTGTCTGCAAAAGGATAAAGAAAAAAAGCTTTTGAGCATTATAAAGCCACAAATAGAGAAAAGTAGAATAAATGAAAATTTAAGCATTATGTATAAAAAACTAGGAGTTAATATAAATGATATAAATTCTCTTGAAGAGATTCCATTTATTCCTGTAAATATGTTTAAGCATTTTGAGCTTAGGACTTGTAGTGAAGAAAGTGTAGTTAGAATATTAAACTCAAGTTCCACGACTGGAAACATTCCTAGCAAGATATTTATTGATAAGGAAACATCTATAAGACAATCTCAAGGATTAATATCAACTCTAACAAGTTTTTTAGGATCATATAGAAGACCAATGCTAATAATTGATAGCAAAGAAATTAATAAAAAAAGCGAATATTTAACGGCAAGAGGCGCGGCAATAAGAGGAGTAAGCGGTTTTGGAAAAAGTTTAACTTATGTTATGGATTTGGTAGATGATAACATTATACTTAATATAGAACGACTTAAAGAATTTGAAGAAAAGTACAAAGATACAGATATATTAGTATATGGATTTACTTATATTATCTGGACTAGGTTTGTTAACGTACTAAAAGAAAAAAATATAAAATTAAACATGCCGAAAATTAAAATACTTCATAGCGGAGGCTGGAAAAAATTAAATGCCCAAAAAGTTGAAAAGAAAGAGTTTAATAGATCTGTAGCTGAAGTATTTGGAACTGATCCTGAAAACATAATTGACTTTTATGGAATGGTCGAACAGTTAGGCGTAGTTTTTCTTGACTGTGAATTCGGATATAAACATGTTCCT
Source organism: Clostridium sp. YIM B02569 (assembly GCF_022320765.1). NCBI lineage: Bacteria > Bacillati > Bacillota > Clostridia > Eubacteriales > Clostridiaceae > Clostridium > Clostridium sp. YIM B02569. The sequence continues at coordinate 81,151 of NZ_JAKJJX010000004.1, forward strand.
GACTTTGGAGAAATTATTATACGAGATTTCTTAACGCTTAAAGAGGTAGAAATAGGCCAATGTGGATTTATTGAAGTCATGAGCGCCATTACTTCAAGTTATCCGGGCCAGGCTATATTAACTGAAGATATAGGTGAATTTGCAGGTATAGATGATTGTAAATGTGGAAGAAAGGGAAAATACTTTAAGTTTAAAGATAGAGTAGAAAAATCTGAAACAAGAGGATGTGGAGATACTTTTGCAGAAAAGAGGGACAAGAAATGATAAGCTGCTTTATGTTAGGAGATAAATTTTATGAGGAACCTAAGAATCTTCAAAGTTTAGATAAAATTATAGAAGAGCTTAATAAAAATAGAGAAACAATTTATTCATATCCATGCGAAGCTATGATTGAAATAATTAATGAATATAGTAAAATATTATGTAGTGATAGAAAGTTTTTAAGTTATGAAGGTGTGCCTTTTTTGATATTATGGCTAAAGAAAGACAATATTAAGAAGCTCTTACACCAAGATCTAAGAAAACAAGAATTCCTAGATGATTTTATAGAAACAGCAGATAATAAATTTATGAAGGCTCAACCTAGAGGGATAGTGTGTCATTTCATGGCTGGCAATGTTCCTACTCTTCCAATATATTATTTAGTTCAAGCCATTATTTGTAGAAATGTTAATTTATGCAGGATACCTATTGGTAGTATAAATATTGTAATTGAACTTCTAAAACCTTTAAAAGATATTGTAATTAATTTTAGAGGAGAAAAATATTATGGAAGCACCTTATTAAAGAGTATTTCAATTATAAATTTTTCGAGTAATGATTTAAAATTAAATACTGAAATGTCACAGGTAGCGGATGTAAGAGTAATATGCGGCGGTGAAGAAGCCGTGAACACATTGTCAGTTCTTCCTAAGAAGACCACATGTAAGGATGTTATATTTGGCCCTAAATATTCCTTTGCTGTATTTGAAAAATCTGCCATGGAAAGTCTTAAGATAACTAAAACCTTCGATAATTTTGCAAAGGATATAATAAGCTTTGATCAAAGGGCATGCTCTTCTCCTCAAGTGTTATTTATTGAGAAATCTACTGTAGGTATTAATGAAGCAGCACAAATGCTTTCACAATCATTAGAAAAGGTTTTAAAACGATATCCCAAGCTTGAAATTAATCAAGGAGCAGCTGCAAATATAATTAATAAAAGAGGGGAATATATTTTATCTTTAGAAAAAGATATAATATGCAGTAAAGACCTTAAATATACAATTTTAATAGATAAAGAAATAATGTTAGAAGAACCTGTGCAGCATATAACTATATTTTTAAAAGAGGTTGAAGATATATTGGAGATTTGCAAGCTAATAACTCCAAGAATACAAACTATTGGAATAGCTTCTGAAGATAATAGCAGGATTATGAATTTTGCAAATAAAGTCAGCCCGCATGGTGTTGATAGGTTAGTTAAAGTTGGTCTCATGAATTTATATGATTCACCTTGGGATGGAATACTTTTTATGAGTGAAATAGTTAAATGGACAATTTTAAATCTAAATTAAAAAAGAGAAATACTTAATAATGGATAAATCTTTAGATTTGTTTTATAAACGGTATTTATGTTACTGGTGAATTATAAATTTTGTATAAATAAGATATAGGGTGTGGAGAATGTGAAAGTAAAAGAATTGATGACAAAAAAGGTATTGGTGTTAAAACCTAATAATACATTTGAAGAGGCAGCAAAGCTTTTTATTGAAAATGGCATAGATGGAGCACCCGTTGTAGATAAAGATGGAAAGTTAATTAGCATTGTAACAAAAACAGATTTAATGAAAGCTATTTTTAATAAATTAGAAATGAATACGAAGCTAGAAACTTTAGATCTTAAAAAAGTAATAACAATTAATAGTGAAATGAATATAGAAGATGTATTGAAATATAATGTTGGTCGTCTTCCAGTTATAGATAAAAACAATAAGATTATAGGGATAATTACTCATACAGATTTTATTAATGATTTGGTTGAAAAAATTTCAAAAAAATGTAGAGATATGAAAAATACAAAGTTAGGGTTAACTGAGTTAGACTCTATTATTGAGTGCTCTTATGATGGAATTTATATAACAGATGGGGAAGCTAATACTATAAAGATAAATAATGCCTATGAGAGTATTACAGGACTTAAAAGATCAGAGGTTTTAGGAAGAAATATGAAAGACCTGGAGAAAGAAGGTGTTATATCTCAGTCGGCTACTCTTTTAGTGCTAAAGAATAGAAAAACCACTACAATTCAACAGGAATTCAAAACAGGAGTAAAGGTTCTTGTGAGCAGTAATCCCATCTTTGATAAGAATGGAAAAATAATCATGGTGGTTACAAACGTACGAGATGTAACACAACTTTATGAGTTAAAAGAGCAACTTCAAAAGAATAAAGAAATTACTCTTAAATATGTTTCTGAAATCGAAGAAATGAGAACTCAATTATTAAATACTTCAGAAATTGTTGCAGAAGATCATAAAACTATTGAAATTATCCAGCTTGCCAATAGAATTGCCAAAGTGGACACTACAATTCTTATGCTCGGAGAAACTGGAGCAGGAAAGGATCAAATAGCAAAGCATATACACAAAGTAAGCAAGCGAAGTAAAAAACAATTTATTAAAGTTAATTGTGGTGCAGTGCCTGCAAGTTTAATAGAATCTGAATTTTTCGGCTATGAAAAAGGTGCTTTTACTGGCGCAAATAAAGAAGGAAAAATAGGTTTATTTGAAATGGCTTCTGGAGGGACTATTTTCCTCGATGAAGTTGGAGAACTTCCAATGGATATGCAGGTTAAGCTTCTAAGAGTATTGCAGGAAATGGAAGTAGTACGAATTGGAGGAACAAAGCCCATAAAAATTGATGTTAGAGTACTAGCCGCAACCAATAGAGATCTGGAAGATATGATAAAGAAAAAACAATTTAGAGAGGATTTGTATTATAGGCTCAATGTCATACCGCTATATATTCCACCCCTTAGAGAAAGAAAGCATGATATTTTGCCATTAATTAATTTTTTTCTCACACAGCTTAATAAAAAGTACAATTTCAATAAGGTATTTGCTTCAGATGCTTTAAATTGTATGTATGAATATAATTGGCCTGGGAATGTTAGGGAGCTAAAAAATATTGTTGAGAGAGCTGTAATAATGAGTGAGGATGATAAGGTAAAGAGGTCAGATCTTCCTAAAAATATTATTGGCTCAAATGGCATGATTGTAACTTTAAATACTTTTGAAGAAGGTATAAATTTAAGAGAAACCTTAGATGCCATAGAAAAGAAATTAATTAAGAAGGCATATGACAAGTATGGTAATGTCAGAGCTGCAGCAAAATCACTAGGAATAGATGCATCAACCTTTGTAAGGAAGAGGCAGAAATATATAAAAGAAGAAATTTAATAATATGACGTATTTAAATAGAAATTGGATACATATTTATTCATTAGCTACGGCAGCTTATTTTAAAATGCCTGCTGTGCAAATATGTATCCAATTTCTTTGTTGAGTATGGCGAATAAATATATAATCTATTTAAATTCATGTATCATACTATAAACATGCTAAATATTGGATAGCCAGTGGTGCAAAAATGCAACAAGATGCAGAAGTGCAACGTAATAAAATATTTTCAAATTATAACTACTGTAAACGTATTCTGAGGTTATTATGAAATTTAATTGAGATTTTAGTTGCGTTTTTGCAACAAATATTTATATTGTTCCAGAAATTAGAGGTGATATTGAAAAAATTATAAGATTATTATGGAAAATTCAAGGCAGTATAGTAATTTTTTATTTTGGCACACTTATTGCTTATATAATTATTAGAAAATAAAAATTAGTGAAGGAAGCGATAATATGCCATTAAAAACAAAGGAACAATATATTGAAAGTCTTAGAAAGCTAAACCTAAAAGTGTACATGTTTGGAAAAGCGATAGACAATGTTGTTGATCATCCAATTATAAGACCATCTCTTAATTCAGTTGCTATGACGTATGAATTAGCACAAATGCCAGAGTATGAAGATTTAATGACAGCTACTTCAAATTTAACAGGAGAAAAAGTAAATAGATTTGCTCATTTACATCAAAGCACAGATGATCTTATTAAAAAAGTAAAGATGCAAAGATTACTTGGTCAAAAAACCGCATCATGTTTCCAAAGATGCGTTGGTATGGATGCTTTTAATGCACTATACAGTTCAACATACGAAATAGATAAAGCGTGTGGAACAAATTATCATGAAAACTTTAATAAGTTTTTAAAATATGTTCAAGAAAACGACTTAACCGTTGATGGTGCAATGACTGATCCTAAGGGGGACAGAGGATTATCGCCAAGTAAACAAGCTGATGGAGATTTATACTTAAGGGTAGTTGAAAGAAGAGAAGATGGGGTAGTTGTTAGAGGAGCAAAATGTCACCAAACTGGAATGTTAAATTCTCATGAGGTAGTAGTAATGCCTACAATAGCTTTAACTCCAAATGATAAGGATTGGGCAATATCTTTCGCAGTGCCTACAGATGCTGAAGGAATAATTCATATATATGGAAGGCAATCTTGTGATACAAGAAAACTAGAACCAGGTGCAGATATTGATCTTGGAAATGCTGAATTTGGTGGACAAGAAACATTAACTATCTTTGATAATGTGTTCGTACCAAATGAAAGAATTTTCTTAAATGGAGAAACTGATTTCGCTGGAATGATAGTTGAAAGATTTGCAGGATATCATAGACAAAGTTATGGTGGATGCAAAGTTGGAGTTGGAGATGTTCTAATTGGAGCTGCTGCAGTAGCTGCTGATTATAACGGAGCTCACAAAGCATCTCATGTTAAAGATAAATTAATAGAAATGACTCACTTAAATGAAACTTTATTCTCTTGTGGTATTGCATGTTCAGCAATGGGCTCTAAAACAGAAGCTGGAAATTATTATATTGATAATCTGCTAGCAAATGTATGTAAGCAAAATGTTACAAGATTCCCTTATGAAATATGTAGACTTGCAGAAGATATTGCTGGAGGAATCATGGTTACTATGCCATCAGAAGCAGATTTTAAAGATGAAAAGATAGGTCCATATATAGATAAATATTTGAGAGGTGTAAACTCAGTTTCAACAGAAAATAGAATGAGAATATTAAGATTAATAGAAAATATTTGTTTAGGGACTGCAGCTGTCGGATATAGAACAGAATCAATGCATGGAGCTGGATCACCACAAGCTCAAAGAATTATGATAGCTAGACAAGGAAATTTAGCAGCTAAAAAGAAAATAGCTAAGAAAATAGCTAGAATTGAAGAATAATATGAGCAAAATCATGGTAGATGAAATTAATAATGCTATCAATACTAGAATAAAACCATTACTTGCCGAGCATAATGGAGATATTGAGCTTGTAGAAGTTAACAATGGTGTAGCTTACGTAAAACTTTTAGGCGCATGCAGTGGCTGCCCTTCTGCAAGGTTTACTATGGAAGAATTAATTTCCTGCGTATTAAAAGAGATACCGGAAGTAAAAGATGTACAACTTGTTGATCCAATTAGCAGAGAAATGCTTGATTTTGCTAGACAGCTGCTTAGAAAATAAAGGCCAGGTGAAATTTTGGAAATAGGTATTAGATACTGTGGTAGCTGTAATGCCGGTTATGATAGAAAAACGTTTATTACAAATTTAATTAACGATCTTGGAAAAACTCATAATTTCGAGATTGCAAAGGAAAATAAGGAATATGACTATTTAATTTTAGTCTGTGGATGTTCAAATTGCTGTGTAAGCCATGAAAAATATATATTAAAATATAGTAAAATTTTTATTAAAAATATAGGGGATTATGATAAATTAGTATATGACTTGAAAAAATTGTAATCCGGTTATATTTAGGAGGTGTCTAATATTAGCTGGAAAGATTTATACAAGAGTAAGGTAGTTACAGCTGACGAAGCTGTAAGAAAAATTAAATCGAATGATAGAGTAGTAACTGGACATGCTTGCGGAGAGCCAAAAGAAATTATAGATGCTATGGTTATAAATAAAGATTTATATGAAAACGTAGAAATTGTTCATATGGTATCAATGGGTAAAAGTGAATATTGCAAGCCTGAAATGGCTGTTAATTTTCGCCACAATTCTATATTCGCAGGTGGAACAACAAGGGAAGCTATTCTTGACGGAAGAGCAGACTTTACACCGTGCTTTTTCTCGGAAGTACCAAAAATGTTTAAGGAAGGTACTTTACCAGTAGATGTAGCACTTGTTCAATTAAGTGTTCCTGATGAACATGGTTATTGTAGTTTCGGAGTTTCAAATGACTACACAAAACCTGCTGCAGAGGCCGCTAAAATTGTTATTGCTGAATTAAATGACAAAATGCCAAGAACTTTAGGAGATTCATTTATACATGTTTCTGATATTGATTATATAGTTGAAACTTCAAATGATATTATTGAGCTTAAGCCACCTAAAATAGGAGAAGTTGAAAAGGCTATTGGTGAAAACTGTGCAAAGCTCATTGAAGATGGTTCTACACTTCAATTAGGAATTGGTGCAATTCCAGATGCAGTACTATTATTCTTAAAGGAAAAAAAGGATCTTGGAATTCATTCGGAAATGATATCTGATGGAGTAGTTGAATTAATAGAAGCAGGTGTAATAACAAATAAAGCAAAAACTTTACATCATGGAAAATCTGTAGTTACATTTTTAATGGGCACTAAGAGGCTTTATGATTATGTTAATGGAAATCCTAGTGTAGAAATGTATCCTGTAGATTATGTAAATAATCCATGTGTTATAGCAGAAAATTATAAAATGGTTTCTATAAATTCATGTATTCAGGTAGATCTTATGGGGCAAGTAGCAGCTGATACAATTGGAATTAAACAGTTCAGTGGCGTAGGCGGTCAAGTTGATTTTGTAAGAGGAGCAGCAATGGCTAAAGGCGGTAAATCAATAATTGCAATGCCATCAACTGCAAGTAAAGGAAAACTTTCAAGAATAGTTCCAATTTTAGATGAGGGTGCAACTGTTACAACATCTAGAAACGATATTCATTATGTTGTAACTGAGTTTGGAATAGCAGAGCTCAAAGGAAAAACTTTAAAAGAAAGAGCTAAAGCATTAATAAATGTCGCACATCCTGATTTTAGAGATACCCTTATTAAAGAGTGGGAAAAGAGATTTAAAGTGAAATTTTAAATTAAAATAAATGAAAATATGGGAGGAAATAATTTATGAAAGTGTATGTTTTAGACACGGGATATTTAGAAACTGATAAAAATAATGTAGTGGGTGGAGCTACTATGGGAACATATAGCCAGCCACATGTACAAAATGAATGGATTAAGCTACCTGTAATGTCTATTTTAATTGATCATCCAGATGGAAAAATATTATATGATGTAGGAAGCAATCCAGAAGCTATGAATGGTTATTGGCCAAAAAACCTTCAAGAAGTTTATCCATTATATCAAACAAAAGAACAAAGACTAGAAAATCAATTGGCTTTATGTGGTACAAAGCCAGAAGAAATAAAGAAAGTAATAATTTCTCATATGCATTTAGATCATGCAGGAAATTTAGATATGTTTAAACATGCAGATGTATATGTACCAAAGGCAGACTTTATGCAAGCTCAAACTCAAGTAAGGTTAAATGAAAATCCGTTAACACATGGAGGCTATATTAAAGCTGATATGGATGTTTCAGTAAAGCAATATCATTTAGTTGAAGAGGATTTTGAATTTGCAAAGGGTATAGAAATAGTAAATTTACCAGGTCATACACCAGGATTACTTGGAATAGTAGTTCATTTAGAAAATGAAGGTACATTAATTTTCCCACAAGATTGTGTATATAGTTCAGAAATTTATGGACCACCAGCTAAGGCATCAGGATTACTTTATGATAGTCTTTCTTTCTTTAAATCAATTGAGAAAGTAAGAGCATTAGAGAAAAAATATGACGCAAAAGTATTTTTTGCTCATGATGAAGAATTCTTTAAAACAATAAAACTTGCCCCTGAGTTTTATGAATAAAAAGTAGTAAATAGATAACCACAGTGAAAGTTATAGTAATGTGGTGACTAACCGAAATTCTATATATGTTTGTCCCATAGAACTATAAAAATTTTGCTGAAAGGCAGTTAATGTAGGGTTGTATCCATATGTGCATGCTCCTAATTTTATTAGGACAAGTAAACTTGGAACAACCCTACATTAATTATTTTCATCAGCTTATTTTCTAATGACTGCTCCATATTATGACATTGAGGTTACAATCATATATGGAATTTCTTTGTTTTTATATGCATTTAAGTATAGTAAATGTTTAATGGAATTTTGTATGTGATTTACTCTATTGTTTAGACAAAACAATAAAAATACTATGTAACATAATATTTAAATGCTAAAATATAAGTAAAGAATAAAATATAAAAATAAAATACACTATCAGATATAGATTTGATATTTTTTTGAATGTGTCTGGATATATGGAGGAAAGAAATGAGTAATATTAATAATGATACTAATTTAGGAAACATAAGAAAAGCAAGAATTGAAGATTTGGAAACCATAGTAAAATTTAATTACAATTTAGCAAAAGAAACAGAGGATAAAGAACTTAATTTAGAAATTTTAAGCAATGGTGTTAGAGCGATGATTGAAGATTCATCAAAAGGACAATACTATGTTTATGAAATAAATGGCAGAGTAGTTGGACAAATTATGTTTACATATGAATGGAGTGATTGGAGAAATGGTATGTTTCTTTGGGTACAAAGTGTATATGTAGATTCTGAGTATAGAAAAAAAGGTATTTATAAGAAGTTGTATCATAATGTTAAGAATATATGTGATAATAATGATGGAATAGCTGGCATAAGATTGTATGTAGAAAAAGAAAATATAAATGCTAAAGCAACATATGAATCACTTGGGATGAGCGAATGTAATTATAATATGTATGAATATGAAAAATAATTAGAAGTGATAATATTGCTGCCTATGATCTAAGCTAGCAGAAAGCTGCAATTTTCATTAAAGACAGCCTCTATAAGTTTTGTTCATATATAGATGAACATATTAACAAAGTTGCTAAAACTTTAAGTTCATATTTTCACTAGAAATCATAAATATATTTGTAGAGAAAACATTTGAAAATGAGCTGTTAAAGGTTCTTAAGCAGAGAACCCAAATCTTTGATTTGGTGAGAATCGCTTACTCAGTGAACGAACGTGAGTCGAGTTTCCGCTAACGGTTGTTCCATTTTGGCTTGTCAAACTGAAAGTTGGAGCATGCTAAAGTGGATACAACATGCTGCTTAGAACCTTCAGCGATATTTTCATAGCTTTTCGGAATCAAAATATTTATGATTTCGGTAAGTTACCACCTAAATTTAGTTTTAGAGTTGGATATCTATATATGTTGCAATAATAAATTTACATTTAAACTTCTAGTATGCTAAGTGCCCTATTAAGGCAAAATGTAGAAACTAATTGCAACATATATAAATCATATTTTACAATAGAAGGGAAGTGAGAATTAAAGGAGAGCGTATTAAATCCTCTCTTTTAATAATATTATGAATAATAAAAAGATAGTAAGAGATGGACATATGCACTCGCCATATTGTCCTCATGGAACTAAAGATAGTTTTGAAATGTATGTTGATAAAGCATTAATAGAGGGATTAGAGGAAATAACATTTACTGAACACATGCCTTTTCCATGTTATTTTATAGATGACAAAGAATTTCAAGATGAATGTGCTCCAAATGAAGAAGTAATAGAGAAGTATTTTAAGGATGTTGAAGAAATAAAATTAAAATATAAAGACAAAATCAAAATAAATATAGGACTAGAAGTTGATTTTGTTGATGGATATGAAGAAGGAACTAAAAGACTACTTAATTCATATGGTCCAAAATTAGAAGATGGGCTAATTTCTGTACATTTTATAAAAATGGGCGATGAATATGTGGCTATTGATGGAAAAGAAGGCTTTGAAAGAGCTTTAGAGTTTTATGGTACCACTGAAAAAGTTTATGATAAGTATTATGAGACTTTGCTTAAAGCAATAAAATCAGACTTAGGGGAGTATAAGCCTCATCGTGTAGGGCATCCAAATTTAATTAGGATTTTCAATAAATTATATCCATTAGAATATAAAAACAAAGAACTTTTAGAAGAAATAGTAAGAGAAATTAAATCAAGGAATTATGAAGTAGATGTAAATACAGCAGGCCTTAGAAAGCCATATTGTGGTGAAATATATGTATCAGATATTTTTAAGCAGTTGATAGATGAGTACGGGGTTAAAAAAGTATACGGATCAGATTCTCACACAGCAAGTGATGTTGGAAGAGATTTTGATAAAGAATAAATTTCGGATAGCAGCAGTAAAACTATATTGAGGAGTGAGGTATGTCATTAGAAGGTATTAATTTTATTAAAGAAATTACATCTTTTATCTTTGTGGAAGATAAGCCAGAATACTGTGATATTATTTTTATACCTGGTAGTGCATGGCCAGAGCCAGCAGAAAAAGCTTCAAAACTTTGGTTAGAGGGATATGCACCATATATACTTCCATCAGGAAAATATAGCATGTCAAAAGGATATTTTCCAGGACCAATAACTAAGGCTGAAATATATAATGGAGAATATAACACTGAATGGGAGTTTATGAGAGATATAGCCATATCAAATGGAGTCAATGGTGATGCAATATTAAAAGAAGATAATGCAACTTGGACAAAGGAGAATGCCTTTAAGTCAAAGGAAGTTACTGATAACTATAATTTAGATATAAAAAAGGCTATAATATGTTGCAAATCATTTCATGCCAAGAGATGTCTCATGTTTTATAGTTATGCATATCCAAAGACAAAATTCTTTGTATGTCCAATAGATGTAGACGGAATAACTAAAGAAAATTGGTTCAAAACTGAGAGTGGAATTGATAAGGTTATGGGAGAATTATCACGTTGTGGAGGACAACTTAAGAAAGCAGTTCCTACTTGGTCCTAAATGTTTTAATAATTCTAAAAATATTACAAGAATTTTAGCCGTGATTGTGAATTGTGAATTGCAACATATATATACTCTGAAAATTAAACTTAGCAGAATCAACATTAAACTATAATGTAATAAGAAATAAATGATTTTATAAAAAATGAATAGCATTGATTATAACGTATATATTATAGATCCCATAGGTAGCTTTATAGCGACTTATGGGATTATCTATTTTTGAAAGTTTTAATATTTTATAAATCTAGTGAAAAAAGTATACGATTTTGTAACAATAATTTAATTACTGAATAAAGTGACTATATAGATTGTTATATATTTAGTGTTAAAATAAACTTAAGATATATACTTTGGATTGACAATAAATAGACGATGTTCTATATTATATATAGATAGATGTCTATATAAGAAAGGCGTGAATGAGAATGAGCTATGAAGAAAATTCAAAAATTTTTAAAGCATTATCTGATCCAAGCAGGTTGAAAATAATTGATATATTATCTTGTGGTGAAAGATGTGCATGCGATATACTAGAATACTTTGATTTTACTCAGCCAACCCTTTCGCATCATATGAAGGTATTAAGTGACTGTAGTCTTATAGAAGTTAGAAAAGAAGGTCTTTGGAATTACTACCGATTAAATCTTAATAATTGCAATAAACTTACTTTATTTATGATGAACCTCGTAACAGAAACAAAAGACTGTATTTGTAAGGATAAATCTAAGTGTACTTGCAAATAAGAAGAAAAAATTAAATGTATCTATAAATGAAATTTAAATATAAAAAATCATATTGTAAAGGAGTTAATAAAAATGAAAAAAATGATTATTTTTGATCCAGCTATGTGTTGTTCAACAGGTGTTTGCGGGCCATCTGTAGATAAAGAATTATTGAGAGTTTCAACTGCACTTAATACTTTAAAAAACAAAGGTATAGTAGTGGAAAGACACAATTTAACAAGTAATCCTCAAATATTTGTAGATAATAAAGTGATAAATGAAATTTTAAACACCAAAGGAATTGAAGCTTTACCTGTAACTATGGTAGATGGAGTAGTAGTTAAGGAAGGTAGTTATCCAACTAACGAAGAATTTTGTATTTTATTAGATATACCAACAGATACTTTAAAGCTTAATATAAAGAAAGCTAGCATAAAAAAGCCTGCTAAAAGCTGTGGATGTAAAGGTGGATGCTGCTAATAATTAGGTTCATTAGAATAAATCGATACACTTAAGTAGAAGGGAAGAGTAAATTATGTTGAAACTGTTTGATATTGAAAAGCTGAACTTAACTAAGTATCTATTTTTTACTGGAAAAGGTGGAGTTGGTAAGACTTCAACAGCCTGTGCTGTAGCTGTAAATTTAGCGGATCAAGGAAAGAAGATTATGCTTGTAAGTACTGATCCAGCATCAAATCTTCAAGATGTATTTAATACAGAGTTAAGTAATAAAGGAGTTCAAATAAAGGAAGTCCCAAACTTAACTGTTGCAAATTTTGAACCAGAAGCTGCAGCGGCTGAATATAGAGAAAGTGTAATAGCTCCATATAGAGGAAAGTTACCACAAGCAGTAATAGATAATATGGAAGAACAATTATCAGGTTCATGTACTGTTGAAATTGCAGCATTTAATGAGTTCTCAGCTATGATAACTGATGAAAAAGTATTCAATGAATATGATCATATTATCTTTGATACTGCACCAACAGGGCATACCTTAAGAATGTTACAATTACCTTCTGCATGGAGTGATTTTATTAATGAAAGCACTCATGGAGCATCATGCTTAGGCCAACTTGCAGGACTTGAAGAAAAGAAAGAGATGTACAAAAGTGCAGTAGATACTTTAGCTGATGGAGAGAAAACAACGCTTGTACTTGTATCTCGTCCTGAAACTTCTCCACTAAAAGAGGCAGAAAGAGCTTCTAGTGAACTTCAAGAAATAGGAGTAAATAATCAAATATTAGTTATAAATGGTGTACTTCAAAATCATGATGATGAACTCTCAAGTGCTATTTATGAAAAGCAGCAAAAAGCTTTAAGTAATATGCCACCTAAATTTAAGGATATCGAAACTTTTGAAATTCCTCTAAGACCTTATAATATAACTGGGCTTGAAAACGTAAGAGCTTTCCTTAAAAAAGATTATATTAAAATTAGTGAGGAATCTTTAAATGCAGTGGCTATGCCAAAATTAAAAGATGTCATTGAGGATCTATATAATAGCAGCAAAAAAGTTATTTTTACAATGGGCAAAGGCGGAGTAGGTAAGACAACTATAGCAGCAGCTATAGCACTAGGACTTGCAAAAAAGGGTAAGAAGGTTCACTTAACAACTACAGATCCGGCGGCTCACTTGAAATTTGTATTAGATGAAAGCTATGGAATTTCTTTGAGCAATATTGATGAAAAAGAAGAACTAGAAAAGTACAGACAAGAAGTTATAGGTAAGGCAAGAGAAAACAATATGACTGATGAAGATATTGAATATATTGAAGAAGATTTAAGATCACCTTGTACTCAAGAAATAGCAGTATTTAGAGCTTTTGCTGAAATTGTTGAAAGATCAGAAAATGAAGTTGTAGTAATAGATACAGCTCCAACAGGTCATACGTTACTTCTTTTAGATTCGACAGAAAGTTATAATAAAGAAATTTCTAGGTCAGAAGGAGATATACCAGAGTCAGTAATAAAATTATTGCCTAGATTAAGAAATGAAAGTGAAACTGAAGTAGTTATAGTAACTTTGGCTGAAACAACTCCTGTTTATGAAGCCATGAGACTTCAAAAGGATTTAGATAGGGCTCAGATTCATAGCAAATGGTGGATAATCAATTCAAGTCTTTATGCAACTGATACAACTAATGAAATCTTAAAGGTAAAGGCAAGTAATGAAATTCAGTGGATTAACAAAGTTGATGAAATTTCTAATGGAAACTTTGCGGTAATAGAGTGGAAAGCAGAAGACGTAAGAGGAAATAACCTAATTAACTTAATTAAATAGATAGATTTAAGGAGAGATAAAAAAGATGAAAACAAAAGTTGCATTTATATGTGTACACAATTCATGCAGATCACAAATGGCAGAGGCACTAGGAAAACTTTATGGAAATGATGTTTTTGAAAGTTATTCAGCAGGAACAGAAACAAAACCTCAAATAAACCAAGATGCAGTAAGGATCATAAAGGATTTATACAACATTGATATGAATGAAACACAAAAATCAAAGCTTTTATCAGATATTCCTGAGGTGGATATAGTGGTAACAATGGGCTGTAATGTTCAATGTCCCTTTTTACCATCTAAGCATAGAGAAGATTGGGGCTTAGAAGATCCAAGTGGAAAAAGTGATGATGAATTTATAAAAACAGCTAAAACAATAGAAGAAAAGGTAAAAGAATTAGCCAGAAGAATTGAGAATAATGAAATTAAATTAGAATAGTAAATTAAAAATAGGGGGAATTTTAAAATTGAGTAATAAATCATCAAGGTTATCATTCTTAGATAGATATTTGACTCTTTGGATATTTGCAGCCATGGCGCTAGGAATATTGTTAGGATGGGGAGTACCAGCCCTATCGGAAGGACTCGCGAGTTTATCTATTGGAACAACATCAATACCAATAGCCATAGGCCTTATTGTTATGATGTATCCACCACTTGCTAAAGTAAATTATAAGGAACTAGGAAAAGTATTTAAAAATCCAAAAGTTCTAGGATTATCGTTAGTACAAAACTGGTTTATTGGGCCAGTATTAATGTTCATACTTGCTTTTGTATTTTTAAAATCTGATTCGGAATTAATGACAGGACTTATTCTTATAGGACTTGCAAGATGTATAGCAATGGTAATTCTTTGGAACAGCTTAGCAGATGGAGATAGTGAATATGCTGCTGCATTAGTTGCATTTAATTCAATATTCCAAGTAGTATTTTATTCTGTATTTGCATACTTTTTCATAACTGTATTGCCACCTATTTTTGGACTTACAGGATATGAGATTCATATTTCCATGGGACAAGTGGCAACGTCTGTTGCAATTTATCTTGGTATTCCTTTTTTACTAGGAATGTTTACTAGACTTATACTAGAACCTATGAAGGGAACAGAATGGTATGTAAAAAAATTTGTTCCTAAAATTAGTCCATTAGCTCTAATAGCCTTATTATTTACAATTGTAGTTATGTTCATGTTTAAAGGAAAATATATTGTAGAATTACCTTTAGATGTTATTAAAGTAGCTATACCACTTGTAATATATTTCATAGTAATGTTTTCTGTATCATTTTACATTAGTTATAAGTCAGGCATAGATTATCATAAGACTACTACTTTATCTTTTACAGCTGCAAGCAATAACTTTGAACTTGCAATAGCAGTTGCAGTAGCAGTATTTGGAATTCAATCAAGGGTTGCTTTTGCAGCAGTAATAGGGCCGTTAATAGAAGTTCCAGTAATGATAGGACTAGTAAATGTAGCACTTCACTGGGGAAGAAAATATTTCTCATATTCTAAATAGAAATGATATTGATAGTTACAGTTAATAAAAATATATAGAGCTTGTTGTGAAATATATAGAGTCATTAATTTATAAAATTTGCATATAAATCAATAGTTGTAAGGCTATAATAGTATAAATTGTGCTATTATAGCTTTATATTTATATGTGGAATCTATTGTATATTCGAAAGTGTTTTATGTAATTTAAGAAAGGAGTTTTAAAAATATTATGAAATATTCTTATGAGGAAGGTAATTTTAGAAAAGGAGATATACTAGGGATTACTATTGACAGAAAGGTAAATATTTATTTATTAGATGGTGATAATTTTATTAGGTATAGAAATAATAATAGTTTTAAATACTATGGTGGTCCAGTTGATAGCTCACCATATAATATTACAGTTCCAAGTTCTGGTCACTGGTATATTGTGATAGATTTAGGCGGAGGATCAGGAATTCTAAACTACTCTATAAAAGTATTTAGATAAAATACATATGTATTATAGGGTTCCACAATGATAATTGAACTTATGTGGATATCAGTCGAAATTGAATACATATTTGTTCCATATGACTATGAAAATTTCGCTGAAAGGTTCTAAATGGTAGGTTGCCGCCATCCCTGCATGCTCCCACTTTCAGTGTGACAAGCAGTAAATGGAACAACCTACCATTAAGAACCTAAGCAGCTTATTTTCAAATGCTTATTTCACAAATATGTATCCAATTTCTCTGCTTGATATATTTCAAAGTTTCAATGAGGAACCATATAGTTATAGGTATCCAATTTAAGAATTCGACTTATTAGATGAATATATTTACAAAGTTGCTAAGAATTTAAGCTTGTATCTTCATTAGAAATCCTAAATATATTTGTGGAGAAAACATTTGAAAATGAGCTGTTAAGATTCTTAGTTGTAGATTGTTCCACTTTAGCTTGTCACACTGAAAGTGGGAGCATGCTAAAGTGGTGAAATCTGCAGCTTAGAATTTTCAGCGATATTTTCATAGCTTTTCGGAACAAAATATTTATGATTTCGGCAAGTTACCGCATAAATACAGTTTTAAAGTCGGATATCTATATATTAATAGGCATTATTTAGCGTACATTTATATATAAATTTACATTAAATTTTGGTAGTATTTTAAAATAAGTAAATAGATTTTGTTTTACATTGACAATAACAGGATAAATATATTATTATATACAAAATATCTAAAATGTAAAAGGAGTAAGATAAAATGGCATATTATTTTAATGAACCATCCCATACTTTTGGAGAATATTTATTAGTACCAGGTTACTCTTCTGTAGACTGCATACCACAAAATGTAAGTTTGAAAACACCTCTTGTTAAGTTTAAAAAGGGTGAAGAATCACCATTAAGCATTAATATACCTTTAGTTTCGGCGATAATGCAGTCTGTATCAGATGATAAAATGGCAGTAGCTTTAGCAAAAGAAGGTGGGATTTCATTTATATATGGATCTCAGTCAATTGAAAATGAAGCTGCTATGGTTGCAAGAGTTAAGAACTATAAGTCAGGCTTTGTTACTAGTGATTCTAACATCAAACCTGATACTACTTTAGAGGAAGTTGTAGAAATAAAAGAGAGAACAGGACATTCTACTATGGCAGTTACTGAAGATGGGACTCCAAATGGAAAACTTCTTGGAATTGTAACAAGTAGAGACTATAGAATAACTAGAATGGATTTAAGTACTAAGGTTTCGGAATTTATGACACCTTTCAGTGAACTTATATATGCGGATTCTAATATAAGTTTGAAAGAAGCAAATAACATTATTTGGGATAATAAATTAAATATGCTGCCATTAGTTGATAAAGATCAAAAGTTAAAACACATGGTATTCCGTAAAGATTATTCAGCTAATAAGGAAAATTCAAATGAACTTATTGATTCTCAAAAAAGATACATAGTAGGAGCAGGTATTAATACTAGAGATTATGCTGAAAGAGTACCAGCATTAATAGAGGCTGGAGCAGATGTATTATGTATTGATTCATCTGAGGGATTTTCAGAATGGCAAAGAATAACAATTGATTATATACATAAGAATTTTGGAGAAAACATAAAAGTCGGAGCTGGAAATGTTGTTGATAGAGATGGATTTATGTTTTTAGCAGAAGCTGGAGCCGACTTTGTTAAAGTTGGAATAGGCGGTGGATCTATCTGCATAACTCGTGAGCAAAAGGGTATAGGCAGAGGGCAGGCAACGTCTCTTATTGATGTAGTTAAAGCTAGAGATGAATATTTTGAAAAGACAGGAGTTTATATTCCTGTATGCTCTGATGGCGGTATTGTTCATGACTATCATATTACCTTGGCATTGGCTATGGGTGCAGATTTTATTATGTTAGGAAGATATTTCTCAAGATTTGATGAAAGTCCAACTAATAAAGTAAATATAAACGGAAACTACATGAAGGAGTATTGGGGAGAAGGTTCAAATAGGGCAAGAAATTGGCAAAGATATGACCTTGGTGGAGATAAGAAATTATCTTTTGAAGAAGGTGTTGATTCATATGTTCCATATGCCGGAAGTCTAAAAGATAATGTAAGTATAACACTTAATAAAGTTCGTTCTACAATGTGTAACTGCGGTGCTCTTACTATTCCAGAACTTCAAAAGAATGCAAAAATAACATTAGTGTCTGCAACAAGTATCGTAGAAGGAAGTTCTCATGATGTAATGTTAAAAGATAATCACTATAATGCTCAACAGTAAAGAGAATAAACTATGAGGTGATTTCAAACTTACAAGATGCAGCCCAACTGTTTCGCAAGGAATTATGGAGAGTTTGCAAATTAAAATATGAAATTACTCATAGTTAATATTAAATGTTCAAATAATAAAAATTAAAATTGACATTATTTAACCCATGTCATATTATATAGTATATAGATTTCATTGGAAGGAAGTATTTTTGTGAGTGTTTAGTATCTTAATTATAGCAATTTAATATTAATTCAAAAAAGAAGTATTTTATACTTTTATTTGTTGTTGAATTAATTATAACTATTAAAAGATACGAGCCACGAATTTGCTTTCAAAAGATAGGTATATTTCTATCTTTATTTGATGTTGAATTTTTTAGCTGTGGAGGTATCCACAGCTTTTTTGTTTATTTAAAAACTTAAACTATATATGTATTGCAATTGTTTTTACGCATTTTGTATGCAAGAATTTACTTATCCTAAAAACATACTAAGTGTAATTTTATTATTGCAATATAGATAAATATTTGATGAATGTATACATTGCATTAAATATTAGTTCGCTAAGTAGCTCTATTTTGGAATCTATAACCTTATTCGTGGCTTGAATATATAAGAAAAGGAAATGAAAAAATGAATAATGCCACATTAGAAAAATTAAATTATAAAGAATTAAAAGAAATTGTAAAATCATATTGCGTAAGTAACTTAGGAAAAAAGTTAATTGATAAATTAGTTCCAAGTAATAATATAAAACAAGTAAGAAGAATGATTAAAGAAACTTCCGAAGGGAGAAGGCTAATCGATGCATCTTACCATATGCCCCTTGAAGGAGTTTTTGATATATCTCCATTAATTGAAAAAATAGAAAAAGGTGGGGTTTTGGAGCCATCAGAAGTGATTACAGTAGGAGATTTTCTCAGAGGATGCAGAAAGGTAAAAGTGTTCATTAAAGATAAAGAAGGATATGCAGAAACATTAAGTGCATATGGAGAAAATATTACAGATTTAAAATATATTGAAGATGAAATAAATATGGCTATTAGAGGAACCATTGTTGATTCTAATGCTACAAAAGAACTTAAAAAAATTCGTAGGAGCATTGAGCTTTGTGAAGAAAAAATAAAAGAAAAGATAGAGAAATTCATTAAGAATCCAAGCAATAAAGAGTATATGCAAGAATTTTTTGTTAGTATAAGAAATGGAAGATATACGGTTCCTATAAAAGCTGCTTATAAAAATCATGTACAAGGGACTATAGTTGAAGCTTCTTCAAAAGGCACTACAGTGTTTATGGAACCAGCTTCAGTCTCAAAATATACAACTGAATTAATAGCTTTAAAGGCTGAAGAGAGTGTTGAAGAATACAAAATATTATCTACCTTAAGTGAAATGATTTTTCAAAAGCATCAAGAAATAAAAATAAATATCGAAGTTATTTCAGAGTATGACATGATACTTGCAAAAGCAAAATATAGCAAGGAAATAAGCGGAATTGAGCCAAAGCTCAATGATTATGGCTATATAGAAATAGTAAAGGGAAAATATCCATTAATTAAAGAGTGCGTTCCACTGGATTTTGAAATAGGAAATAAATATAGAAGCTTAATAATAACTGGTCCAAATGCAGGCGGAAAGACAGTTGTATTGAAAAGTGTTGGATTACTAACTTTAGCAGCATTAAGTGGATTTCATATAAGTGCACATGAAAATACTGAAATTGCAGTATTTGATGATATTTTTGTTGATATTGGTGATAATCAAAGTGTAGAAAATGCTTTAAGTACATTTTCTTCTCATGTAAAAAATTTAGCAGAGATTTTAAAAGAAAGCAGTAAAAATTCATTATTGCTTTTTGATGAAATTGGAAGTGGTACTGAGCCAAATGAAGGAGCAGCACTTGCTATTGCAATTTTAGAAGAATTTTATCATAAGGGGTGCATTACAGTAGCAAGTACTCATTATGGGGAAATTAAAAACTTTTCGCAAAATCATCCAGACTTCGAAAATGCAGCTATGGAATTTAAAAGAGATACTTTGGAGCCATTATATAAACTTCATATAGGAAAAAGTGGAGACAGTAATGCCCTATATATATCAAGAAAAATGGGTATTAGTGATAATATAATTGAAAGAAGTAGAAAATATATTCAAACGAAAGATTATAATTATAATTTAGTAAAAGAAAGTAAAATTCCTAAAAGAAAAATAGAAAAATCCGAAACTCATGAGTATATTTATAGAGTTGGAGATAAAGTATTACTGCTTGATAAAGATGCAAGTGGAATTGTCTATAGAGAAATTGATAGATTAAATAATATAACTGTTTTATTTAATAATGAATTTATAGAAGTAAATTACAGAAGGCTTAAACTTGAAATTAGTGCTGAAGAATTATATCCTAAAGATTATGATATGAGTCAGCTATTTTCAAGCTATAAAGAAAGAAAACTTAATAGAGATATTGAAAGAGGATCTAAAAAAGGACTCAAAAAATTTAGAAAACAGGAAGGTATATAGATATCTAACGTTAAAACTTAGATTTATTCGATGACTCAACGAAATCAAATACATTTCTAGTATAGCGGTATATTCTAACTGTAAGTTGAGCTCTTAAATTGTCTATCTATAAAGTTAAAAAGGAAAGAATATAAGAATTTAGGAATAAAGGAATTTAAGAATTAAAGAATATAAGAATTTAAAAGTGAAAATATTTTTAAAGAAAAAAATATAAAAGTTAACAATTTATAATTTTTTCAATGCTTTGAATAATTATATATAGTGTAAAAATAATTCTTCGTTATAATTCTAAAAATATTGAAAGAATTTTAACTGTAATTGTGAATTGTGAAATTTGCATTGTGAATTGCAGCATATATATTAAAAAAGGTTATCTTATGAAGGTGTATAAACCAATGAGATGACCTCTTTTTATAAAATGCACGATAAATGCATTAATTCTTTCTAATTCAGGAAACATGTATCAAGTAAGCCTTTTTATTGGTAAATAATAATGCTATAATATGAACAGATTATTACGCATGTCATAGGTGATAATTTTACTGTTACTGAATGAATTGGAGGAAACATATGAAGGAAAACTTGGAAGTTACATTAAAGCAAATGATTCATATCATTCATAGAGCTATTAATTCTGTGGACAAAAGACTTTTGAATCATGGAGAAAAAGTTGCATATATAATGTTAAATTTATTAAAAGCAAGAGGAAATTATAGTAATGAAGATATGCTTAAAATTTGCGTCATATCAATTTTTCACGATATTGGTGCATATAAGGTTGCGGAAAGAGATAAGCTTGTTGATATTGATGTAAAAACTCCGTTTGATCATGCTATCTATGGTTCATTATTTATAAAATATTTTTCTCCGTTACCTAATTTATATAATATAGTTCTAAGCCATCATTTTACGTGTAAGTATTTTAAGGACAAGCACATGGATATTCTATCTAAAGAAGGAATGATATTAAGTTTTGCCGATTATATTGATAGGGTATATTTATCGAAAAAAGAATTAACGAAAGATTTTATTAGAAATCATGCAGAAGAATATTCAAATGAATATATAGAATTATTGATGGAAGCAGATAGAAAATTTAATTTTATCGAAAAGTTAATAGATAAAACTTATGTTGATGAGTTGTATGATTTTTTTGGTACTAGAATACTTACAAGAGATGAAGTTGTATCGTATAGTAAAATGTTAGCTTATTCAATTGATTTTAGAAGTGAAGCAACAGTTAAACACACCATATTAGTAGAAGCTGTAAGTTTTCAAATTGCAAAGTTGTGTGGGTTAGATGAGAAAATTTTATCAAAAATTAAAATAGCAGCTGCACTTCATGATATAGGAAAGATTGCTATTCCAGTAGAAATCTTAGAAAAGCCCGGTAAACTTACAGACGAAGAGTTTGAAATTATGAAAAGCCATGCTATTATAGGATATGAGATTTTAAGTGATTTAAATATAGATGATATAAGAGATATAGGAACATTTCACCATGAGAAGTTAGATGGTGCGGGCTATCCGTTTGGACTAAAAGGAGATCAATTAACTAAAGAAATGAGAATAGTAGCAATAGGGGATATTACTAGCGCTTTATTAGGAGTAAGGAGTTATAAAGAGGAATTTAGTAAAGATAGGATAATAAAAATTCTAAATAATATGGCTAAGGATAATAAAATTGATTTACATATCACTAATTTGCTTATAGATAATTATGATTTTATAATTGATGAGGCAAAAAAGCAGGCTAGTGATTTAATGGCAAAATATCTAAATATAACGACTGAATATAAACAATTATTAAAAAAATTCTCGTAAAAATAAGTGAATATCATATAATCCCAAGCAATTAATTATATGTGCTATATAACTAATTGCTTGGGATTTTTAGTTGAAAAGTTATTTTTTATAGGATTTCCAAATTTCTTTAGAAATTCTTTCGATTTAATTGTAAACTATCTTTATTTTTCAATTGTATATTTTAGTTGTAGCTAATCAGTATATAAAAAATAAATATGTTGTATTTGAGATTATACATTTTGTATTAATTTAACGTTTGGATTACTAGGAGTTTAAATGCAAGTACATTATTGCAGCATATATCATCTAAGAATAGGAGGTGCTTATGGTAGAATCTTTAATTCTATAATTTACAATCAAATTTAATAAAATAAATTTAGTAGGAAAGTATATTTATGAGTTTGGAAATGCCTCACATATGATATATAATAAATTTTATGTGGATTTTATTCCAAATTAAATAAGAATAGGAATTTTAGTATGTATTCTAAGATTAATTAAATATATATTGTAAAAATAATTCTTCATGACAATTCTAAAAATATTGCAAGAATTTTAGTCGTAATTATGAATTGTGAAATGTGTATTGTGAATTGCAACATATATATGAATTAATTATCATTTGTAAATTATAGTAAGTGAGGGTGTTAAAGAATAATGAATTTTTATAATGTTTTAATAGTTGAAGATGAAAAAGAAATATGTGATGGAATAGAGATATACTTGAAAAACCAGGGCTACAATGTTTATAGAGCAAGCAATGGAATAGAAGGATTGGAGATAATAGAAAATCAAACTTTGCATTTGGCAATAGTTGACATAATGATGCCGAAGATGGATGGAATAACAATGGTGATGAAACTCCGTGAGAATTATGATTTTCCTGTAATAATGCTTACTGCAAAATCAGAGGAGATGGATAAAATTCTAGGCCTTAATATTGGAGCGGATGACTATGTAACTAAGCCATTTAATCCAATGGAGTTGATAGCTAGAGTCAATTCCCAGCTTAGAAGATATTCAAAATATTTAAGTGTTGTAAGTGGAGCTGAACAAAAAAGTAATATATTTTCAATTGGTGGTCTAGAGTTAAACAATGATACAAAAGAAGTGATTCTTGATGGAGAATTAATAAAAGTTACACCAATAGAATTTAAAATATTACAATTGTTAATGAAAAATCCAGGAAGAGTTTTTTCAGCAGAAGAAATATATGAAAAAGTGTGGAATGAGGAAGCCATAAATACTGATACAGTAATGGTTCACGTTAGGAATATAAGAGAAAAAATAGAGATTGATACAAAGAATCCAAAATATTTAAAGGTGGTATGGGGAGTTGGATACAAAATTGAAAAACAGTAAAAAATCATATGTTACAAATTTAGTAGCATTTACAATACTTATAATAATGTCTATGGGGATTTTTAACTTTTACCCAAAGATAAAGGAATGGTCGAAGGGAGAACCTTCACCTCCGTATGAAGACTATGAATTGATGAGAACTATGTATCAAAGTAATTATGTTTTATATAAAGATCTTTTGGGGCAAACAAGTCAAGAAGAATTAAGTGCTGATAAAATTTATATAAAATCATATGAGAAAAATTCAAATAATAATGAAGGTTTAAATCACAATGAAGAATTAGATAATGGCTTAGATGTAGCTAGATATTTTAATAATATTTTAGATTCATGGAAAGATGATCTAAATAATAACTATAAAAATTTAAATTATTTGGTTTATCCTAATGATATGTCTATAAAGAAAACTAATACTGATAATGATTTAAGCTTACTAGAAGATGAAACTAAAAGTCAAGATTTAAATAATAAATATGCTTTTTACATAGTAGTAAAGTATGATGAAAATGGAGTGGCTACTGTAAATAAGGTTTATGGCTCTGATTATTATGTAATAAGAAATAGTTTTTTAGATTTTACAATGAAAAAAGTTTGGAATGATGACTATATCGTTAAGAACGATATAAAATTTAATCCTATTAAAAACGTGACTTTTATTTATGGAATTCCTAAGGACTTAAAATATTTCGATAGAATAAGCTCAATTGTAGATAGTTCACAAAATAAAATATATAACAGAGCTGTAGCAACTGTTGTTTTATCAATATTAGGTATTGTGCTAATATTGGCGTTATTAGTGCCTTATAGGATGGGAAGAAATGTATTTGGAATTAAATATTTCGAAAAGATACCATTCGAGATCAACTGTTTTATTTTTGGTATTGGAGGAATTGGTTCTGGGGTCGTACTTGTATCTATTATTATTGAAACTTTAAAGAATACACTTATTAAACCGGGAATGGATAAGGCATTGGAAAGTTTTGCTATAATTATGATAAATGCAATTATATTGAGTATAACCATTTATGCTATTTTCGCAGTGACTATGCTCTTAAAGTTCATAATTAATACAGGAGTAATTAAATATCTTAAGGAAAAATTACTAATTATAAAAATAGTAAATTCCTCGAAAAGGTGGTTTAATAATTTATTTAATTATATAGGGCATATAGATTTAAATGATAAATCCAATAAGTTCATTATAAAAGTTATTGGCGTAAATTTGATAATAATGTTAATCTGCTGTATTTTCTGGTTTTTTGGAATAGTAATAGCATTAATTTATAATATGATATTATTTCATTCAATTAGAAAACAGTATGGAGATATAAGGAATAAGTTTAGTATACTTTTAAATGAAGCAGATAGAATTGCTGGTGGTAATTTAGAAGTAGAAATAGAGGATGATTTAGGATTATTCAATCCACTAAAAGATAGAATTGAAAAAATAAAAGATGGTTTGAAAAAAGCGGTAAGTGAAGAAGTTAAAAGTCAGAGAATGAAAACTGAACTTATTTCAAATGTTTCGCATGATTTAAAAACACCTCTTACTTCAATAATAACGTATACTGATTTATTAAAAAAAGATAATTTAACTGAAGAAGAAAGAAAATCTTATATTGATACAATTGATAAAAAATCACAAAGATTAAAATTTTTGATTGAAGACTTGTTTGAAGTAAGTAAGGCTACTAGTGGAGATATTAAGCTAAACTTAGTGAATGTGGATATTGTAGAATTAATGAGACAAACGCAAATTGAATTAGATGATAAAATAAAAGATTCAAAGTTAATAATAAAAAACAGTTACCCTACAAATAAAGTTATATTAAATCTTGATAGCCAAAAAACCTTTAGAATTTTTGAAAATCTAATAATAAATGTAGTCAAATATGCGATGAAGGGATCAAGAGTATATGTTAACATAATAGATCATGAGAAAAATGTAGAGATTACAATAAAAAATATGTCAGCAGAAGAGTTGAATTTTGATCCATTTGACATTGTAGATAGATTCCAAAGAGGAGATAAATCAAGGAATACAGAAGGATCTGGTCTTGGTCTTGCAATTGCAAAGAGTTTTGTGGAAGTCCAAGGTGGAACTTTTAATATAGAGATAGATGGAGATTTATTTAAGGTTGTAATTAAATTTAATAAGTAATGAGTGGATTTAATCTGTTGACAATAAACTAATGCAGCTTTACTAGTTAAGTGATTTTTAATATACTTATGTTAGACGGCAAAATCAAAAAAATAATAGGTTGTTAGTTAATAAAGGAGGCATTATGTTTACCAAGGAGGAACTTTTAGTAATTGAAGATGCATTAAAAATTGCAGATGCAGAATATATAAAGTTAATTGATGAAAACAAAAATAATAAAAACAGAATGGTTGCATTTAATAGAAAGCAAAAGAAATTATGGTTAGTCCAAAATAAATTAAAAAAAATTAAAGAAGAACAATATTAAATTTAGACTTATGCGATAATTCACCGAAATCATAAATATTTTGATTCCGAAAAGCTATGAAAATATCGCTGAAGGTTCTAAGCAGTAGGTTGCATCCAATTTAGCATGCTCCCACTTTCCTAGGGAAGCTCGACTCATTACATTCGCTGAGGAAGTTCAATAACCCAAAATAAAATTTTGGACTTTCACTTCACAAGCTAAATTAGAACAACCTACAGCTAAGAGCCTTTAAAAGCTCATTTTCAAATGTTTTCTCCACAAATATATTTATGATTTCTAGTGAAGATATGAACTTAAAGTTTTAGTAACTTTGTAAAATGTGTTCATCTAATAAGCCGAATTCCTAAATTAGATATCTATACAATACTTTATAGTAGATTAATCTTATTGAAAAAATGATGAGTCTACTATATTTTTATGCAATTATAATTTATATTCTAAACTATAGATATCCAAACCCTAATATATACCTATACTTTAATTTTTGAGAATTATACTAGAAATTAGATACATGTTTGTGAAAGAGGCATTTGAAATTGAGTTGTGATTGTTCTTAGTTGAAGGTTGTTCCATTTTCTGCTTGTCCTAAATTTGTTTTTGGAGCATGCAGAAAGGGGGGTCAACCTTCCACTTAGAACAATCCAGCGAAAATTTCATTAGTCTACTGGAACAAATTTGTATCTAATTTCGGTTTTAACACACATAATATAATTTTAAAGTTGGATATCGGTTATAAGTTATTTGAATCGAATTGGTTTGCTAAAAGAAAGTTAACATATTATAATGTTTTAGTATGAAATTACTGTTTTATATTAAAAAATATATATATTGCAAAAATAATTCTTCATCATGATTCTAAAACTATTGCAAGAATTTTAGCCGTAATTGTGAATTGTGAAATGTGCATCGTGAATTGCAACATATATAAATAAAAATAGGAGCGATATGTATGAATAAATTATTTCAAATTAAAGATTTAGAGTTTTATGAAGAGGATTTTGTTGATGATATAAAAGATTATGAAGACATAATTGATATTATTGATGAATTAAGTGAAAAGTTAAGTTATGAGATTATAGAGATTGCAGGTTCTAATGGATGTTGTGATAAGACAAAGAAAAATTATCTAGTTGAGATAATTGGATATATTGATGAAAATGATGAATTTATTACTAAAGAGGAGAGAGACGCTTTAGGAGTTATGGATCTAAATAAGAGATTTGATTTATTTGTTATAACAGTACATAAGTGTACAGCATGTAATAAGTGGGTAATTTCTATATTAGAATAATTATAGGATAATTAGCTGTTGATACAGCTTTTTCTTTTATAAAATGAATTAATGTATAAGAAGGGAAGTAAAACAATTGGGGAAGCATAGAAATACTCAAAGATTTAAAATTGGTTTAATGCTAATTTCACTTATAGTACAGCTATTTGTCAATATAAATATTTTTAATATTAAAGTTAATGCTGCTGAAATAAATAGTAATTTAGATGAAATATATATATCTGAATCTAATTACAATGAAGATATGAAAGGTAAAGTCGAACCATATATAAAAAGTAAACTGGAATCTGGATATATAGATGGAGATAAGGACGTTAAATTGTACTATGAAAAATACAATATAGAAAATGCAAAGGCTAATATAGTAATATCTCATGGATATACTGAGAGTTTAGAGAAGTATCATGAATTAATATACTATTTTTTAAAGGAAGGGTATAATGTTTTCGGAATTGAACATAGAGGTCATGGTAGATCTGGCACACTTGGAATAGCTGATAAAACCCAAGTGAATGTAGAAAAATTCGATCAATATGTAACTGATTTTAAAAAATTTATGGATGAAGTTGTTATGCCAAATAATCAAGGGAAAAAGGTATTATTGTTTGCTCATTCAATGGGGGGAACTATTGGAACAAAATTCATAGAGGATTATCCAGATTATTTTGACGCTGCGGTATTAAGTGCTCCCATGCTTGAAGTTAACACTGGAAATATACCAAAATTTCTAGCTGATTTTATAGTAGAATTTGAAGTTGCTATTGGTAATGGTGGAAATTACGTTTTAGGTAAGAAAGCATATACACCAGAGTATAAGGAAAATGAGATTGGGACAAGTTCTTTGAATCGTTATAAATATAGTCATGATATAGTAGCTAATAACAAAGAACTTCAAAGAGGTGGTGCTAGCTATAATTGGACAAAAGAAGCCTTTGATACAACGAAGGAAATTATAAAACCAGAAAATGCATCGAAAGTAGAAATTCCAATATTATTATTTCAAGCTGATAATGACACTTATGTAAAGGCAGAAGGACAAAATAAATTCGCAAGTAGCGCAAAGAATTGCGAAATAGAAAAGATAGAAAACTCTAGACATGAAATATATTTAGAAAAAGATGAAATTCAAAAACCGTATTTAAATGAATTACTAGATTTTTATGATAAGGTATAATTTTTTAAACAAAATATAGAAGCTTGTCTTTGTGTATAAAGACAAGCTTCTATTCATAATATACTATTCCATCATTGCTGCTAATTTTTTATTAAATAATAAGAATAATATTCCCATTATAATTGAAACAGCAGCTATTCCAGCGAATATTTGTAAATGTCCTAAAGTTTCTGTATAACCAGCAAGTCTTCCTGCTATTTGATTAGCAACAAAGCTGCTTAGAAGCCATACACCCATTAGGAAAGATGCAAGTTTAGCTGGCGCCAATTGACTTACCATTGAAAGCCCAACTGGTGATAAGCAAAGTTCACCAACAGTATGGAAGAAATAAGTTCCTACAAGCCATATCATGTTAGCTTTAATAGCAGTATCTTCTATATTTCCTCCTCTTTGCATAACAGCACCTACCATAAGTAAGAAACCAAGTCCTAATAGTATTGAACCTGTTGCCATCTTTTGAGGAATACTTAAGTCACCACTCTTGCTACAAGCTAATTTGTACCATAGCTTTGATATAGGTATTCCAAGTATTAATATAAACAATGGATTTAGTGATTGGAACCAAGATACTGGCACTTCCCATCCACCAACTGACCTATCTATAAAATCTTGTGTGTATATAGTAAGTGAACTTCCAGCTTGTTCAAAGCCTGTCCAGAATATTATAGCAAAAGCTGTTAATATTAAAATAACTGCAGTTCTATGTTTTTCTTTTGTAGTTAATGGTTTAGCCTTTGCTTTATTATCATTGGAATTAGATTTAGCTACACCTACAGGTGCTTTACCAATATCTCCAAGGAATTTGTTCGCTAATCCATTAAAGATTACTTGTCCTAAAATCATTCCAAGTCCTGCAACTAAGAAACCATATCTAAATCCGTAGTGTATAATTTCACCTGCTTGTGTAGTAGCCATTGTTTTTTCTGCTAATGTACCACATATAAGAGGTGCTAAAAATGATCCGGCGTTTATTCCCATGTAGAAAATAGTGAAAGCTGAATCTTTTCTTTTATCGCCATCAGCATATAAATGACCAACCATTGTTGAAATATTTGGTTTAAAGAAACCATTCCCGATTATAAGTAAAAATAAACCTATGTACAATGTAGTCATACTTTGGTTTGAGAATAATGTTAACTGTCCAAGAGCTATTATTATTCCTCCAATGGTGATAGCTTTTCTTTGTCCTAAGTATCTATCTGAGATATATCCGCCTGCTAGTGGTGTAAGATATACAAGAGATGTGAAATTTGCATATATAGTCATTGCAGATACCTTATCTACACCAAGTCCACCTCTTATAAATTCTGTAGTTAAATACATTACAAGCAATGCTCTCATACCATAGTAACTAAATCTTTCCCACATTTCTGTAAAAAATAACATATACAGACCTGGTGGGTGTTTCATTTTGCTTGATCCGTTTGATGAAACTTCTTTCATCATTATATCGCTGTCTTTTTTAAGTTCCATAATAAACCTCTTTCTTTGATATTTTATTAACATAACAATTTTAGCAACAAATTCGACAACTTGCAAATTTTTGGTTACAAAAATGTTAAATTATAACGTGTAATAGTGGTATTTATATTAAAAATTAAATATTCTATATAAAAAATTTAATAATAGAATCCCTAAAAAGAGTTGTTGAATTAGCAATATATTAAAAAAAGATGGCTTTTCATAAAAAAATCATATTTTTTCATATTAATTAAAAAATATGATTTCTTATGAATTTTTAAAATTTGTTTACTAAGTTTTTATAAGAAATTAGTGTACATAGTATGTTTATTCTTGGGACAGTATATATTTATACGATTAAAAAGGTGGTGAAATATAATTGATAAGAAAAATTAGTAATTTTATAATATGTTTTTTTATTATTTTTAGCATTCCTATAGATTCAAAGGCATCAGAAGATAGTGATTACAAAACAGAGATGAAGCAGGATATTTTGATTCTTATGTTATCATATCCTCAACATATAGTAGATGTAGAAAAGAAAAGTGATGATGAAGTTTATATAATTATGAAATCAGGTAAGAAAATTATTTATGATGATAAAAAGGAAAAAAATCATGAACTAAAGTTAACAAATCCTGATTTACAAGATATGTTAGAGGAAGACTATCCGTTAGAAAAAAATACAGAGATCATGGATAAAAATTTTGATCCTGGTAGAGCTAGGCATTACGAGTTATTAAGCGAAGTATATGGAAATTCTAAGGGAGCAATTGAAAAAAACTTAGCTACCTTAAAGTATGGATATACTAATTATCAATTCAATAAGCAAAATGATGCTAATGCGTCTTTAGAAGCAGCTTTAAAAGAATTAATGCCTTTAGCAAAATCAAGATCAGATATAGGTAGTATACTTTACCCTGCAAGTGGAACATTTAACTATAGAGTTATATCTGGAACTGGAAGGCTAAGCCCACATTCATATGGAATTGCAATTGATCTTAAAAGTGATAAGAGGGATTATTGGAAGTGGAGTTCAGAAAAGGCTGGGAAGGAAAGACTCTCTGATTACCCTAAAGAACTAGTGGAAGCATTTGAAAAGAATAATTTCGTGTGGGGAGGAAAATGGGGACATTTTGATATATTGCATTTTGAATATAGACCAGAAATAATATTAAAAGCTAGATATTTTGCTAATTGGAATAAAAATGATGAATGGTTCCAAGGTGTTCCTCTAAACGAAGAAACTAATAAGTATATTGAAATAATTAACAATAAATTGTAGTAGAATGACTTAATTTAGAAAGGGGTATTATAGATGCGACTCTCTAAAATCAAAAAAAACCGGTCAAAATTTATAATCATCTTAGTATTCATTGTGTTTTTATCATTGATTACTAGTGATAAAAGTAGCATTGTATTTGCTTATACTAGTACTGATAATGAAGTGAAAAGTATTGTAGAAAATATATTTGCAATAAAAAATAAAGCTATACTTAGCAAAGATTTGGATTCAATTAAAGCCTTATATGCTACTGATACTAGATATGGTCAATGGGCATATGAGTATGAGGAAAAAAAGGTTAAATATGTTAATAACTGGGCAGAAAAGCAGGGAATACAATTTGTGGATATAATTCCTAAAGTGGTAATCAAAAAATGTAAAATTGGAGATAATAAATGCTCTTTTAGTTTAATTTGTAATACAGAGTATAAATATATATATCCGGATCAGCCGGAAGTCATAAATAGTTCAAGAATGGGGACCTATCATTCTTTTCAATTAAGCAAGAGAGATAATAATTGGATAATAACAAAGGAGTGGTATACAGATCCATTTGCTGATTCATTAAGTTTAGAAAATATTAAAGCAGATGAGATTAAACAATATATATCATCACAGCCTCTTAGGGATATTTCCAATATTAATGAAAAAAGAAAAGGTGCAAAGGAATATGCAGAAAGATATTGTGGAGCAGCAACCATTGAGGAATATGGCTTTAAGTATAACAATAAATATAGAGATTTTAATCCAGAGGGTGGAGATTGTGCAAATTTTGCGTCACAAATACTACGCGAAGGAGGAAAATTCAAGGAAAATTCTACATGGAACTATGACAAAGGGAGTGCGACAGGTCCTTGGGTAAATGCCGGTAAGTTCACTCATTATATGATTAATAGCGGAAGAGCATCGGTAATTGCTAGAGGAAGTTATGAAAAGGTATATAAGGCTTCTTATAAATTACTTCCAGGAGATTTCATAGCATACGAAAAGAAAGGTGATATAACCCATGTATCGACAGTTACAGGAGTCGATTCTAAAGGATATTCTTTAGTAACATGTCATAATACGGATAGAAATAATGTTCCATGGGATTTAGGATGGAGTGATAAAAAAATTAAGTTTTGGCTTATTAGAGTTCATTACTAAATAAAATTTGCCTTAAGGGGTAATTAAATGCACTTTAAGGCTTTATTTGAAATTTAAAGAATAAAATTTGTTTAACAGCTCATTTCAAAATGTTTTCTTCATAGATATAAGTCTAAAAAATATTGCAAGAATAACCCTAATTGGAACTGTGAACTGTGCATTGTGAATTGTAATATAATTTTATATAATCAAATTATTATAGTATAATACAAATCAGATATTAATCATTAAGGGGGGGACTAGTAAGAAATATAGTTGTATTCTTACTAAAGTAGAATGAAACAAATAGTATTAAATAAAAAAGATAAAAGTGTTGTACAAGCCCAATTGAAACTATTGGATGTAAGCTATATCGATAAAATTATGAAATTACAAGATGATGTATATGCAAGATTAGATAATAAAGAATTTTTTGCATGTTCAGATAAAAAAGAATTTGAAACTGCTATAAATGAAAAAGGTATAGTCTTGGGTTGTGTTTCGTTAGATGAAGATGAGCTAATTGCTATAGGAGCATATATTGAATATGGATACGATGAACATAATTATGGACATGATATAAAAATTCAAGGGGAAGAACTTCTTAAGGTGGGACAGATTGAATCAACCATGGTTTTGGATGATTATAGAGGAAATAAACTTCAAAAGATAATATGCGAATCTCTTGAAGAAATAAGCAAAACAGCAGGAATGAATTGTATTTGTGCAACAGTTTTTCCTGATAATAAATATAGTTTGAATACATTTAAAAAACTTGGGTATAATGTTATGGAAGATAAATTAAAATATGGTGGATTAAGAAGATTTGTTTTAATGAAAGAATTAAAATGATAAACTCTAAGCACTGTAAAAACTTAGTTTATTTTAAAATGCATTTCAAGAAAATTATTCATAAAAAAGTATAATTTGAAAATTCATTAACAAATTTTTAAAAAAAGTATTGATTTATAAATTATTTTGCAATATAATGAATTCCATAAAGCAAATGTGCTTATAATTAATAAAGAAATTAATTTTTGAGAAATTAAAATTTATATATGCAATGATGAAGAAAAGTAAATTCAAATAGATGATTTTTAGAGAGCAGATGATGGTGGAATATCTGTATGAGTCTTGAATTGAAAGAACACTTCGGAGCTATTAACCGAAATTTTATATTAAAAGAGTAGGCTTAATCGGGTCCATACCGTTAAAAGTGGAGAGTATAAAACAATAATGTTTTGTACTTCATTGAGGTGAGTTTCTTATAAACTAACTAGGGTGGTACCGCGAGTTAATCTCGTCCCTATGCATTATGCATAGGGACGAGTTTTTTTGTTAATAAATTTTAGTTAAAATAAAAATATTTATTTTTACAAAATATCTATAAAAATTTTATGTAAAAATAATCAATATATGGGAAAAGGAGCAATAATCATGAAAAGAATATTTATTAAAGATTTAGCAGTTAACGGGGAAGAAACAGTATTACTTAAAGGTTGGATTCATAAAATTCGTGATCTTTCACATGTTTCATTTATCTTACTTAGAGATAAATCTGGGATAATTCAATTAGTATGTACTAAGGAACAAATTAAAGGTTTAAGACTTGAAAATGCAGTAGAAGTAACTGGAATAGTTCGCGAAAATGAAAAGGCTCCAAAGGGAATGGAAATTGAAGTATCAGATATTAAAATAGCAGGAACTGTATATTATGATAAATTACCATTTGAAATTCAAAGCTTTAAAGAAAAGGCTGCTCTTGAAACTCAATTAGATTATAGAACAATAAGTCTTAGAATTCCTAAGAAAAAAGCAATTTTCAAGGTTCAAAATGAAATTGAAGAAGCATTTAGAATGTTCTTCAAGGGTAATGATTTTGAAGAAATCCATACTCCAAAGATAACTCATTCTGGAACAGAAGGTGGATCTGAAATGTTTACTGTTAATTACTTTAACAGAAGAGCTTTCCTTGCACAAAGTCCTCAATTCTGGAAGCAAATGATGGTTGGAGCAGGTTTTGAAAGAGTATTTGAAGTTGGTTATGCATATAGAGCAGAACTTCACAACACTTGGAGACATTTAAATGAGTATGTTAGTTTAGATGTTGAAATGGGATTTATAAAAGATGAAACTGATCTTATGGAAATGGAAGAAAGCTTTATAAGATATTTATATAAACACTTAAATGAAAAATGCGCTGAAGAATTGAAATTATTTGATGTAGTTCTTCCAGAAGAAATTAATATTCCAAGAATTCCACTTGCTAAAGCTCAAGAAATTTTATTAACAGAATTTAATAAAAAATCTCCAGTTGGAAATATTGATAATGAGGGTGAAGCACTATTCCATAAATATGTTAAAGAAAAATATAATAGTGACTATGTATTCCTAACAGAATATCCAACAGCTAAGAGACCAATGTATGCAATGGAATGTGAAGAAAATAGAGAAATGACAAAGAGTTTTGACTTGATCTTCAAAGGCGTTGAAATTACAACTGGTGGTCAAAGAATACATGATTATGAAATGTTAAAAGCTAAAATGGAAAGATTAGGATTAAAGCTTGAAGACTTTGCTTTTTATTTAGATACATTTAAATATGGAATGCCACCTCACGGAGGGTTTGCAATAGGTCTAGAAAGAATCACAATGCAAATATTAAACCTTGGAAATATAAGAGAAGCATCATTATTCCCAAGAGACATGAAGAGATTAACACCTTAAGTGAGAATCCAAAAAGTGATGCTCCAAATTTTATATTTGGTTAGCAGAACTTTCTCTGTGAGCTTTTACATTTGGATATTCGAACTTACTCAGTGAGCGAATGCGAGTCGAGTTTCATTTAAAAAAGTTATTCAATAGAAACCTGAAAAAGCTTCTATTGAATAAAGCTAATTAGTTTATGTAAAGTTAATGAATTTTAACATAGTGCTTTAAAACAGCATTATAAATGATAAAAAATTTGATGAGGTGAAATTAATGAAAGTTAGTATTGATGAAGTAAAATATATAGCAAAGCTTTCTAAATTAAGATTTTCTGATGAAGAAGCTGCTAAATTTGCAAAAGAATTTGAAAATATTTTAGAGCATTTTCAATATTTAAATGAATTAGATTTAGATATTAAAGAAGATATAGATAATAAGGCAGAATTAAAGCCAGTAGTAAGAAAAGATGAAGTTAAGCAATTCGAATGTAAGGATTTATTTAGAAATGTTAAAGATATGCAAGAGACTTATATTAAAGTACCAAAGATTATTGAATAGGGTGGTGACTAGATAATGCAAATGAATATTAAAGAAATGGTAGAAAAAATTAAAAGTAGAGAATTAACTAGTGAAGCACTAGTTCAATCATATATTGAAGAAATTACAAAAAACGAGTCAACTATAAATGCATTTTTAACACTTACTTGTGAGGAAGCGTTAGCAAAAGCTAAAGAAATAGATGCTAAAGTAAAAGCCGGTGAATCTCTAGGAAGACTTGCAGGTATTCCAATAGCAATAAAGGATAATATTTGTACAGAAGGAGTAAACACTACTTGTGCATCAAAAATGCTTGAAGATTTTATTCCACCATATGATGCAACTGTAATAAAAAAATTATTAGCTGAAGATGCAATAATTATTGGTAAGACAAATATGGATGAATTTGCAATGGGATCTTCAAATGAGAACTCAGCATTTAAAAAGACTTTAAATCCAAGGGATACAACTAGAGTTCCAGGAGGATCATCAGGTGGATCAGCAGCAGCAGTTGCAGCAAAATTCGCACCAGTGTCGTTAGGATCTGATACAGGTGGATCTATAAGACAGCCAGCAGCATTTTGCGGTGTTGTAGGATTAAAACCTACATATGGATTAGTTTCTAGATTTGGACTTATTGCTTTTGGTTCATCATTAGATCAAATTGGACCATTTTCTAATTCAGTAGAAGACAGTGCTTATATTTTAAATATAATTTCTGGAACTGATGAATATGATTCTACAAGCATAAGAGATTTAAAAGAAATAGATTATACTGCTGGTCTTCAAGATGGAATTAAGGGTATGAAAATCGGTGTCCCTGAAGAATTCTTTGGTGAAGGATTAGATGAAGAAATTAAGGAATCAGTAAAAAATAGTTTAGATAAATTAAAAGAATTAGGAGCAGAAGTTGAAACATTTTCTCTTCCTATAATTAAGGATGGATTAGCAGCTTATTATATAATGTCATCTGCTGAAGCAAGTACTAATTTAGATAGATATGATGGAATAAGATATGGTTATAAGACTCCAAATTACACAAATCTAGATGAATTAGTTGAAAACAGTAGAACTGAAGGTTTTGGAGCAGAAGTTAAGAGAAGAATAATGCTTGGAACATATGCACTTGCTTCTGGATATTATGATGCTTATTATAAGAAAGCAGATGCTTTTAGAAGAAAATTAAGATATGATCTTAAAAAGACTTTTGAAAAATATGACTTAATAGTAGGACCAGTTTCACCTGTATTACCTTTTAAAATTGGTGAAAAAAAGGCCGATCCATTATCAATGTACTTAGCTGACATTTACACTATTAATGTTAATTTAGCTGGAAATCCAGCAATATCAATTCCAGCAGGAAAGAGCAAAGAAGGCTTACCAATTGGAATTCAATTGATGGGTGATATGTTATGCGAAGAAAAAATATTCAAAGCTGCATATAGCTTAGAGCAAGCTTTAGCTATTGAATTATAGGAGGGGAATTACGATGAATTTTGAAACAGTAATAGGACTTGAAATACATGCAGAATTAAAATCGAAGACAAAAATTTTCTGCTCTTGTTCAACTAAATTTGGAGCAGAACCTAATGCTAATACATGTCCAATATGCACAGGGGTTCCTGGAACGCTTCCAGTGCTTAATGAAGAAGTTGTAAATTTAGCAATAAAAGCAGGAACTGCACTAGGATGTACAATAAATAAATATAACAAAATGGATAGAAAAAATTATTTTTATCCCGATCTTCCTAAAAATTATCAAACTTCACAATTTGATTTACCAATCTGTTCAGGTGGGCTTGTAGAATTTGAACATGAAGGAAAGCAAGTAAAAGTTAGATTAAATAGAATTCACATAGAAGAAGATGCTGGAAAGCTAGTTCACGTAGAAGGAGAACCAATTTCTTTAGTAGACTATAACAGAGTTGGTGTTCCTCTAGCAGAAATAGTTACAGAACCAGATATGAGAAGTGTTAGTGAAGCTGTAGCGTTTATGAAAAAGCTTAAATCAATTTTAGAATATGGTGAAATTTCTGATTGTCGTATGGAACAAGGGTCATTAAGATGCGATGCTAATATTTCATTAAGACCAGTAGGGCAAAAAGAATATGGAACTAAGGTAGAGCTTAAAAATATTAACTCATTTAGAGAACTTCAAAAAGCTTTAGAAAAAGAAGAAAGAAGACAAAGAGAACTTTACACTTATGGAGAAGGTCATAAGGTAGTTCAAGAAACTAGAAGATGGGATGCTGCAAAAGGTAAAACAATCTCTATGAGATCTAAAGAAGAAGCAGATGACTATAGATATGTTGTAGAACCAGATTTACCACCAATCATAATCTATGATGAACAAATTGAAACAATAACTAAATCTTTACCTGAAATGCCAGATGAAAAGAAAGAAAGATTTTTAACTTCATATGAACTTACAGAAAAAGAAGTTGATATTTTAATAGGTGATAAAGGACTTGCTACTTTCTTTGAAAAAGTTGTAGAATTAGGTGCTAAGCCTAAAATTGCTTCTAACTGGATATTAGGTGATATTTTAAGAATATTAAATGATAGAAAAATGGAATCTGAAGATATGCCTCTTGAAGCTGAAAACTTTGCAAAGCTTCTTAAGGTAGTTGAAGAAGGTAAAATTAGCAATAATGTAGGAAGAGAAGTTCTTGATGAAATCTTTGATGAAAACAAAGATCCAATGAAGATGATTGAAGAAAAAGGGCTTATGCAAATCAGTTCGTCTGATGAACTTGAAAAAATAGTTGATGAAGTAATTGCAAATAACCCTCAATCAGTAGAAGACTTTAAAGCAGGAAAGACACAAAGTGCTGGATTCTTAATGGGTCAAGTAATGAAATTGTCAAAAGGTAAAGCGAACCCAAAAGTCGCTAAAGAACTTGTTGACAAAAAACTTAGTGAGATTTAAAAATTAAATAGAAATGGAGAGCATGCATTATATATGTAGAAGCTCTCCTTTTTGTTTTACCTAATTCATGAATTAAATAATTGTGGATTTTGCCTTGTTTTATTGGAATAAATATTTACAAAAATTAATATTATATATTAACTTATATGTTAAATACTCAAGCTCCATTATATTTTAATAAAGGGAGGAAATTATGGGGAATATCATAAACAAATTTGAAAATGAAACTAAGACAAGGGTAAACGTGATAGATCTTGAGAATTTAGGGAAATCTCAATTGCAAAAAGTGGTTATTAAAGATGGAATTTTTGAAGAAACAGATTTTTTAAAAAATGACAACTATATTGGCTTTCCAACAGAAATGTTGTGTTCATCTACAAAAAGCAATTTTATTAATGTTTATTTATGCTTGAAAAATGAACTTAGCTTGGTTGAAAAACTTAAAGATGAGATTATAAAATCACTATATGAGGCGTATCTAGTTCTTGATAATGATAATTGTGTAAAAAACGATAATTTTAGTGAAGAAGGTTTTAAGAAAGCTTTTTATAATTCTTTAAACAATGAAATTAATAATGTTTCCTTAATCAAATTTTATGAAGTAAATAATATACAAAATGTGTTTAAAGATATCAATTTTAATGAATTGCTTATTGAATTAGGGAAAATAAATTCTTCTGATGACTCTGATAATTTTGAAGAGAAAGATGAGCATATATGGAAGAGTTATTTTGAAGATTTCAAAGATGAGTTTCATAAACATTATAGCAAATGGTTGAAAATGATTTCAAAATACTATGAGCATAATGAAGAGGGGCATGAATATGCAAATGAAGCTCAAGATTATATTAATAAGTTTTTAAATAGAGATTTCCGAAATTTGTGTAATGTTATTTACGGAACAAATACTTCCTGTGATCTTATGGTTGAAAGAGCATATATTAAGCTTCCTGCTAGCAAAGCGAGATACTTAGGAATAATATTTATTGATTGTCCTAAAGGTGAAAATATAGCAAAGACAATAGAAAATCGTGTTGGCGAGGATTATAAAGAATTATTTATGGTTATATCTAAATGTAGTAATAATTTAGAACATCTTTTGGAATTGAAAGAAAATATAAATGCTACTACGTTAAAGAAGAGAATATTTTATGTCTTAAACGAGTTTGAATCATATAAAAATCATTCATTTGAAAACGACTTATTAGATTCTAATTCCAGAGAAGATTTAATAGATACATTGAAATATGCTACAGCTAAAAAATTAGGAATCAAAGAAGATAAAGTTATTGTAACAGAGCAATTTAAAGATATAAACAAAAGAACATTAGATAAATTGGACACACACAATGATTTTGTACAATTATTAAGACTAATTAGAAAAGAAAGCGAAAGATTAGGAAATCCTATAAAGATAAAATCATCAAATAAGGACGGATTAATTAGTATTTCTTTGAATCAAGAGAGAATGATAGTGCAAGCTCTTATGGGAATGCTTTATGAAAGATATAATGGATATCTAGTCGATCAGTGGAAGAGAATCATTGGTGATGAAAATGAAAAAATTGATAGGAAGTGTAAAAAATATACTTACAGTGAGATTAATACAATAATAAGAAATCGCAAAGATAATTATAAAGAATATAAAGTTACAAAATGTTTAACTACAAGAAAAGATAATAAACCAATTGATTTTAGTATGAGGAGTGGCGATTATACGGATAGCAAAAGAATATTAAAAATGATGGTTGATTATGGTTATCAAACAGTTGGGTTTAATCCTAATGAAAATAAAATTTTAGTAA
This sequence comes from Clostridium sp. YIM B02569, assembly GCF_022320765.1. Classification (NCBI taxonomy): domain Bacteria; kingdom Bacillati; phylum Bacillota; class Clostridia; order Eubacteriales; family Clostridiaceae; genus Clostridium; species Clostridium sp. YIM B02569. The sequence goes on from NZ_JAKJJX010000004.1 coordinate 121,950, forward strand.
GTGTTAATGGCGAAATCTCTAAAGAAGATAAAGAAAAATTAATAAAATCTATTAAAGGAAGGCTTGAAGAAAACGCTATAAATTATTTTGAAAGTGCATTTCTAGCAAATATATCAAGAAAAAAATTTAATACAAATAATTTATACAAGGCCTTGGAAATTGAAACAAATATAACTATGGATGATTTTTATAGTGCATTTAAAGAGATGTTCAAAAAAATTAGTGATAATATAGTTAGATATGAAGTTCGACTTCAATGAAAGATAGAAATGCAGATAAATGCTAGGTAATATATATTGCAGAAATAATTTTTCATCATAATTCTAAAAACAGCACAAGAATTTTAGCTGCAATTGTGAATTGTGAAATGTGCATTGTGCATTGCAGAATATATATTAAATTGGTTTGATAAATTTTAATTTTATTTAGCGATTAGGTTATAGATTATATATAAAAACTTCAGTATTATGAAATCATCTAAAACTGAAGTTTTTTTATTTACACTTAAAATTATAATTAATTTATGTGGACTATATTTTTGCTATATTGCATAATTTAAAATAATATGAATTTGGTAAATGAATACAACAATGCATATTATTAGTTTGACAAAATATGTAAATCATATATAATTATGATATAAAGGTTTAAGGGGATGATAACGTGATAAAAAACTGTTGGAAAAAAGCCGTAGCTTTATCAATGATCGCCACATCAATAATGCTATTGAACCCAGTAGGGGCAAACGCATCATGGAAGCAAGATAATATTGGATGGTGGTATAGTGAAGGAAATCTATGGGCTACTGGTTGGAGAAAAGTTGATGGAAATTGGTATTATTTCTATCAAAATGGATATATGGCTAAAGATACGCAAATAAATGGTTATAGAATATATTCAAATGGAGTTGCAGCAAGCAATCCTAGCGGAAAATATGAAGATTCAAATTCTTATAAATGGAAAATTGAAAATGGAGAAAACAAGAATATATCTAATAATTACTATTATATAGAGAATGATAAAGTTATTGGTAAAATGATAAATAAAAATAACTATTTGTACTATACAGAAAATGGACAGAATTTTACTGGATGGAAGCAATTGGGTAGTGCCAAAGGTTTTAACTGGTATTACATGGAGAACGGAAAACGCTGTTTAGGATGGAAAAGCATTAATGGAAATTGGTTCTACTTTTCTAATTTTGATGGAGAATCAGATACTGATGTCGAAAATCTAAGAGGGAAAATGGTTAATACTTCTATTTTGGATGCAGGCAAGAGTTATCAATTTGATGATTATGGAGCTTTACAAAGTACAGTTACAAGATGATAATAACATTTTATGTATTGGTGATATTGAGTATTTCTAAGTGCTTAAATAATATTGTTCAGTACAAAAAAAGAATGACTTAGTTAGGGAAATAAGTCATTCTTTTATTATTATTTAAGGGGATAAATAATAATGCTTTAACTACTTTACAAGTTTAATTGTATATTATTAATGTTACATGATTGTGTCAAATTTATTAACTTAATATAAACAAAATAAATATTTAAATTTTTAGCACTGATATGCAGACACCCAACTCTAAAACTAAATTTATGTGGTAACTTCCGAAATCATAAATATTTTGTTCTAAAAAGCTATGAAAATATATTTATGATTTCTAGTGAAGATATGGACTCAAAGTTTTAGCAACTTGGCGAATATGTTCATCTAATAAGTCTAATTATTAAATTGTTTATCTATACAAAAAAGTAGACCGTTTACTATAAGAAAAGAAGAACTAAAAAATAAAGTTTAATAGTCATTAAAAATATTTATATAGGAATAAAGTTGGATTGATAGATTTTTGTTGCGTTAGTTTTCTGAATTTATTCAAAAAATGATTATAAAAAAGAACGACTTATCAAGGAAATAAGCCGCTCTAAAATTAGAGAGTATTGAAGTAGATTCGTACAATTAAAGTATAAAATGCATGGAGTTTTTTATCAAAATAAATCGTATTACAATCAATGACATGAAAATACTACATATCCTATGTTAAATCTTAAAACGACACGAAAAAATAAATTTATACCGAGATATTGTAGAAAAAGATAAAAATACACATAAAAAAGTAATACAAAAATAAGTGAAGATATTGTTGAAAGATAGTAAAATAAGGATGGGTATAAAATTAATGATTATGAGAGGGATGAGTAATCATCAAAAAAGGGCTAAGATCCTCATTCTTAGGCCTTTTTTTGATATTTAACAATGTGCTTGTCCAGATTTTGAGAAATACGGATAACTATTTTATTTCTAGGAGAAAGAATACAAAGCATATTATTTAGGAGACATTTTCTTAAACGTATATTATATCTTAACTTAAATAATTCAAATCTATTCATGATAGTACCTCTTTTTACTAATTTATACACATAAAATAAATTATAATCTACATAAAATAAATTTTCAAAAAAAATCATACTACAAATAATGTCAAAATATTGTATAAATATACATGCATTTTATTCAGATAAAATGATTAGTTTAATTTAGTTAGATGATATATAAAGAGATATTAAATTACTAGAAAATATAAAATTGTATATTAATATGCATATTATTTAAATTTAAAACTTATGAAGGATATTTTTATGACCTTGATAGATATATAGATATAATTTAAAGAATATTAGCATTGAAAAACTGATGAAACAGATGTTAAAATGTATAGATGAATTAAAAAAGAAAGTATTCACTTGTGAGGAAATAATTCGAACTAAAAATCACTAAAAGATATATAGTAATTTATTGGAGGTAATTATCATGAACATTCATGAAATTTTGTTTGGTTCAAGACCAAAATCTATTTTGAAAATAATAAAAGAAGGGGATTTGGAGGAACTTAAAAATTTTATAACAAATGGCGGAGATATTAATGAAAAATATAATGATACTAGCCTGCTTCATTTTGCTATAGATAATTGTGAGAAAAATTACTTTGACATAATACAATTTCTAGTAAACAATGGTGCTGATATAAATAGTAATCAAAGTTATTTGAAAGAACTACCATTACATAGAATCTGTGCGAGAGTAAGTCCTAAGATGGACGTCATTAAATTACTGTTAGAGAAGGGATCTAAAGTAAATGCTGAAAATATATCAGGAAAAACTCCTATCTTTTATTGTAACTTTAATTATTCGGTAGAGCTTTTAAATCTTCTTATTAAATATGGTGCAGATATTAAACATAGAGATAAGTATAGCAATACTATTTTGCATGATGACTATTTAACTTGTCGTGATACTGATAAGTTTCAAGAATACTTAAACGAAGTAGTTTCTCTTGGACTAGATATAAATTCAAAGAATAATTTAGGTCACACACCACTATATCTGTGTAAAAATAAATCTATTGAAAATATATTGATGGAACATGGAGCAAAGAGAAGTGCATAATTAAGTGTTTAGATACTATAGAGTAGTTAAACTTAGTTATATAATTTTAGAATCTTTTTTATGATAATATTACTACCGAGTATAATTTATAATTGTGGTTAACATATTACTGCAGAATAAAATTATGATTAAGGAGGTAGATTCAAATGTCATTAAATAATAGCGGAGTGCATAAAAATTCACTATCTAGAAAAAGAACTGACTCAAATACGGTAAAGTCAGATGTTGGTGCAGAAATTGGTTTTCCTAATAACAAAGATAAAGGTAGAGGAAAAACAGATGGAATAGTTGGAAAGAATTGAAATTTAAAATAGTTCTAATTCTTAGATTAAAATAATAATTTAGAATATAAGAAAAAATAAGGAATCCCTTTGCAGTAATAGTTTTTATAGCAAAGGGATTCTTTTATTAGTTTCTTATTAGATAGTCAAATGCGCCTAAGGCAGCTGTTGCTCCTGATCCCATGGAAATAATTATTTGCTTGTATGGGGTATTAGTGCAATCTCCTGCAGCAAATACTCCTGGTACATTAGTAGCACCATGGTTATCAATTATAATTTCGCCTGACTTATTACGATCGACTGTTTCTCCTAACCAATCAGTATTTGGCACAAGTCCAATTTGGACAAATACACCATCTAATTCAACATGCTTAATTTCTCCTGTGTCACGTTCAATATAGGTAATTCCATTTACCTTATCAGTTCCAGTAATTTCTTTAGTCTGAACATTTTTTAAGACGGTTATATTATTCAAACTGTAAAGACGATCTTGCAAAACTGAATCTGCTTTAAGTTCTGGCATAAATTCAAAAACAGTTACCTGACTAGCAACTCCAGCAAGGTCAATGGCAGCTTCGATGCCTGAATTACCTCCACCGATGACTGCAACATGTTTCCCTTTAAATAAAGGGCCATCACAGTGAGGACAATATGTCACACCTTTATTCTTGAACTCTTCTTCTCCAGGAACACCGACATTCCTCCAGCGGGAACCTGTCGAAATTATTACCGTTTTACTCTTTAAACGTGCACCATTTTCTAGTTCAATCTCAATAAGGTCTTTTTTTTCTATAGTCTTAGCACGTTGTAAGTTTACTATATCAACGTTATAGTCTTTGACATGCTCTTCAAGGCTTGCTGCAAGTTTAGGGCCTTCTGTATATTTAATACTTATAAAGTTTTCAATACCTATAGTATCTAATACTTGACCACCAAAACGTTCAACGATAATTCCAGTACGAATGCCTTTACGAGCTGCATAAATAGCAGCACTTGCACCTGCAGGACCGCCGCCAACAACAAGCACATCGTATGGATCTTTATCTGCAAAATTTTCTGAAACTGGGGCTTCTCCGATTTTTGCAAGAATTTCTTCGATAGTCATGCGGCCACTTGCAAAGAATTCTCCATTTAAATAAACTGATGGTACTGCAAGTATATTTTTACTTTCTATCTCTTCTTTAAAAACGGCACCATCAATCATTGTATGAGTGACCTTTGGATTAAGGATGCTAATTAAATTTAGAGATTGAACAACTTCTGGGCAGTTATGACAGCTTAAACTAATATAAGTTTCAAAATGGTATTCTCCTTTAATGTTCTTAATTGAATCAATTGTTTTCTGATCAATTTTTGGGGCTCTTCCGCTAACTTGTAGAAGAGCTAGTACTAATGAATTAAATTCATGTCCTAAAGGGATTCCTGCAAAAGCTACACCAGTTTCTTCATCAGTACGATTTATGCTAAAGCTAGGAGTTCTTAATAACTTTGATTTTTCAGCTTTTATTTTTGGAGACATAGAAACTAGTTCATCTACGAGAGAAACCATAGTGTTGGATATATCATCGGAATCAGCACTGACTTTTATAAGTACAGTGCCTTCCATAAGCTCAAGATATTGAGCTAATTGTTGTTTTATATCTTTATCTAGTATCATAGGCGTACCTCTTAGATCTTTCCTACAAGATCAAGGCTTGGTTTAAGTGTTGATGCGCCTTCTTTCCATTTTGCTGGGCAAACTTCGCCAGGATTATTTCTAACATATTGAGCAGCTTTAATTTTATTTACTATTACAGCTGCATCGCGACCGATATTGCCAGCATTAATTTCAATTGCTTGAATAACACCATCTGGATCTATGATAAAAGTACCACGATCTGCAAGACCATCAGATTCAATCAATACATCAAAGTTGCGAGATAATGTATGTGAAGGATCACCAATCATAGTATAAGTTATTTTTTTGATGGCTTCTGAACTATCGTGCCATGCTTTATGTGTGTAGTGTGTATCTGTTGAAACTGAATATACTTCAGCACCAAGCCCCTTTAAAGTTTCATAATTATCTTGTAAATCTTCTAATTCAGTAGGGCATACGAATGTGAAATCTGCTGGATAAAAACAAACTACACTCCATTTACCTTTGAAATTTTCTTCAGTGATATCTATAAATTCACCGTTTTTGTAAGCTGATGCTTTAAATTGTTTTACTTCTGTTCCTATTAATGACATAATATATTACCTCCTAAAATTCATTTTTATATTTAAACTATATTTATATTTTATTAAATATTATTATTTAATAATGATAATGATTATCACTTAAGATAATTATAAATCTAAATTATAATTTGTCAATACCATTATGTAAAAATTCTTTTAGTAATATTTTTACTTGAGTTTTCTAAAATTTAAAGGTGTTTTTCCATATGTTTTCTTAAACATTTTAGCAAAATTAGCAGAGTAATTGTATCCAACCTTATATGCTATCTCCTCGATACTTAAATCTGTTGTTGATAAAAGATTTGCAGCAATAATCATTCTAATATGATTTGTATATTCACCAATCGACATATGATAATATTTTGAAAATCCTGCCTTTAATTTTTGCTCATTTAAAAAGACCATCTTACTTAAGCTATTTATATTTGGAGGATTATGATAGTTATTAGATAAAATATCATGAGCTTTTTGAATAGCACGAATATCAAAAGAGGTTAATCTTACTATTCTATTATTACCAATATTAATGTTTCCATAGTCAATCTGATTAGTAAAAGCATTCTCAGGAGATTTATTGACCTCGTTTATTAAAATAGCAATACATTCTAATATTTTACTTTCCAAGTAAATACTATTTAATAAGTTTTTATTAGCTAAGCTTTGTAGTTGACGGATAATTTCTGTAATTTCTAGAGGAAGATAGATATATGTATAATTTCTAATGAAAGAATCAAAATCGATCGCATTAGAAAAATTAGGTTTTATAATTTCGGTGAAATATTTTTCATGTATAGTTATTTCAGTTCCATGATAATGCTGACCTTTTGCCCATTTTTGTTTTCCTTTTAAATCTTTTTCTACAACAAAGAATGAAGAAGGCGTAAAAGAGGATACAGGATTATTTTCAAGCTGAAATTCTGTGACTCCCTTATAAACTAATCCAAAACGCATTAGTAGCTCAGGGTTAGAAAAGGATAAGGAAAAGTCTTTAGGAATAGTATAATCCGCAATACCTAAACTATAATATCCATCCCTTGAATAAATAATGCAATGACCAAATTCGGGTCTATCCTTATTTGTATATAAAGTATAATTTTCATTTTCAATTTTACTAAAATTCAATTTTTTTAAGACTGCGGCTTTAAACTCATCACTAGATTTTACAATCATAAAATACTCCTTTAATTTTTATATTATTAGACATATGATATAGATACTCAAAACAAGAAAATGATTAGTTAAGATGTAAAACTAATTAAATTAGATGTGAATATTGCATTGAGAATGAATATCATCTACAATTGCTTTGGTTAAGAATAAATTCTAAACTAATTATAAAATGTTGTAAAGTATATTTTAGAAAAGTTAGAAGTCGGAGGGAATTATGAAAAGAAGAACAAATAAAATTAAATCAGTTTTAGCTTTAGCAGCAATTGTGTCAGTGACGGGTTCAATGCAAGTTAAGGCAGAGACTTATCCTAGAATACCATCAGAAGAAGGAACTATTTATGAAGCAGCGGCTTATAAAGACGGTAAGTTTTATATTAAGGGAGAGACAAAAGAGGCTGAAAATGAAGGGGCATATTATTTAAATGGAGATAAGTATACTGAAATTAATGATATAGATATTGAAAGAGAAGTTTATAGAACATACTTAGATAAATATATTGAGATGAACTATGGAGATTACTATTTGGACATGTCAAATGGTAAGTTGTCGAAAAACAACTTAATAGAGGATGATATAGATAATGCATACTTGGCGTTATCAAGAAAGATAAGAAAAAACACTAAGGGAAGATACTCAGATACTAGTTTGAAAAAAGATTTAGTTGAAATCCCTAATACTAAATTCAGTAAAAGCTGGTATGCTACTAATTATGATGGTTATGATATTTATACAGATTCAGAAGGAAATTATATAGATGCAGATTACAATTTAGGCAAAATTAAGGTAGCAACAACGTCGAGCAATATTATTACATTAACAAATACAATAGATAAAAAAGAAGGAACCAGAGCATACGTTTCAGAGTCAAATGTACTCGGACAAGATGCAGATTATATATATAGAACTGCAAAGGTTACTATTGAAAGTGATGAAATAATAAGTAAAATAGATGGGGTTGACGTAAATGCTAGAAATGCATTTGATACAAGTGAAAATGATGGTAAAACAGTAAGTTTTCTAGCTATACAAAAGATTTCAAAAGAGCAGGCTGAAGATAAGATAGACGGTGCTAACTATGCTAAAAATACAGTTACATATATACTTTCTGGTACAGATGGAACATCTGTAAGTCTACTTGATGGGGCCAAAATAAGTGTTGCAGGAGGATATATAGTAGAGTATATAAAAGATTCAGGAACAATAACAATTCAAACTATTTCATTATATGAAGAGCGAGGAAATCAAAATTATGTATATGCTTATAATATTGATCCAGAAGAAATAAAAAATATAGATATCGATACGAATGGGAACCTATGGAAGGTTGAAAATGGAATTGTATATAAATTTGATAATTACAGTGAATGGGATAAGATTTATAAGGTAGATGGATCTATGGATAATTTATCGGTTTATGATGAAAATCATATGATAATTTGGAGTGAAGATGTTGATGTTTACTCAATAAAATCAGAGGATACAGAAGAGATAAAGGTAGAAGGATCTGGGCCAGAAGAGATTTTAGCAAAAAAATTAGGATGGATAATGAATACCGATGGAAGCTGGAGTTATAATAAGCCAGAGTATATTAAAGCTACTGGATGGCTTTACGACGAGAATAAATGGTATTATTTAAATTCTTTTGGAATAATGCAGACAGGATGGATTAATGAAAATAGCAAATGGTACTATTTAAGCGAAAACGGAGCGATGAAAACTGGATGGCTAAATGAGAGTGGAAAATGGTATTATTTAAATACATCAGGAGAAATGCTTTATGATACTACGGTTGATGGATATAAACTGGGGATTAATGGGGATTTGATTCAATAATTTTTAATATGTTTCAGACTTAAGTGATTGATATTATAAAGTTATTTAATTCATATATAAACAAAAAATAATCAATTAAGGTGCAAAAATAATTAAATCTGGTGCAAATATTGAAATGAGAATGAATGTCATATACAATTGTTTTTGTCGGAAATAATAAAGTGGAACTTAATTCAGATAGAATATGATCTATGTATAAATTTGAGTTGGATTTTTATAATGAATGGTTACTCTGTATAGAAATGTATTACTTAGTCTCTACCTTAATAGAAATGTAGAGTGTAATTCACTTTGCCCATTGCTCTAGATGGGATTTTCACAGTAGCTAGATAGTGGAAAAAATATAAATTATGAAAGGAAGATACAAAATGAAGAAAATTTCAGTGGCTAAGAAACTTTTAGCAGTTTGCTTAACGTCAATGATATTTGTTGGGTGTACAAATACAAGCAATTCTACAGTAAAAGAGGAGAATAAAACTGTTAAAGTAACTGATGTTAAAGGAGAAATTGAAATTCCAGAAAATCCTCAAAGAATAGTTGATTTAAGTGGTAAGAGTGATGTTTTATCAATTTTAGGATATAAAGTAATAGGAACAGCTAATAGTGATGCTTATAATTATAAAAAATTACCTACATATTTAGAAGATACATTAAAGGATGCAACAATAGTAGGTTATAGCATGCAGGACACTATGGACATTGAAGCAATAATGAATTTAAATCCTGACTTAATAATAATTTCAACAGTACAGGAAAAAATGTATAATCAGTTAAAAGAAATTGCACCAACAGTTATGATTAAATCAGAAGCATTAAATTGGAAGGAAGATGTTAAGAATTTAGCAAAAGTTTTTGACAAAGAAGATGCAGCAAATAATTGGATAGAAAATTATGATAAAAAAGCAAAAGAAGCAGGAGATAAGATTAAGGAAACTCAGGGGAAAGATGCAACTTATTTATCCTTCTTAGCTAGCGGTGGTCAATTTTATGTATTTGATGGAGCTGGATTTGGAAATGTATTATATGAAGATATGGGTTTAAATAAACCAGAAGGTATGCCAGAGCAGACAGATATAAGCTTACCAGTTGTAACTTATGAAGGACTTGCAGCAATAAAAGCAGATAATATATTCGTTCTTGCAACTGATGAAGACTCAAAAACTCTTGAAGGAAATGCAATATGGAATGGACTTCCAGCAGTAAAGAATGGCAAGGTTGTTAAATTACCATCTTCACCTTACTTTAATCAAGGCTATAGCTCAATAGGAAGAGAAAAACTTTTAGATGAAATAGTGGAGAAGTTAAATGAAAAGAAATAATAAAAATGCAATAACTTTTACAGTTTGTAGTATTTTTATTCTCATAGTTGGGCTAATCCTAGGCGTAAGCCTAGGAGCTACCCAGATTGGAATTTCTGAAATATGGCATAGTATTTTTAACTATAGTGAACGACTTGAACTTGTACTTATTAGAGATGTACGTATTCCTAGAGTTCTATGCGTATTATTTACAGGAGGGATTTTGGGGGTAACTGGAGCTATGATCCAGGGAGTTACAAGAAATCCAATAGCAGAACCATCGCTTCTTGGTGTAAGCCAGGGAGCTACTTTGGTTATTGCAATATTTTATGCTATGGGAATTTCAATAAATACTACAAATGTTATGATAGCAGCCTTAATTGGTTCAATATTTAGTGGAATTATAGTAATAGGTTTTATATCAAAAAAAGCAAATAATAGTTCAATTACAAAAATACTTTTAGCAGGAACTGCTATGAGTACCTTTTTTATTTCTCTTACAACTATTGTAGGGTTATTATCAAACCAATCTCAACTTCTTGCTTTCTGGGTAGCTGGAGGTTTTCGAAATGCAACCTGGTTAGATTTTAAATTAGTTTCAGTGATTGCAACTATAGGTTTAATAATTGCACTTTTACTTTCAAAAAAGATAAATATATTAAGTCTTGGAGATGATGTTGCAATAAGCCTTGGGCAAAATCCTGAGAAAATAAGATTAATAACTTTACTTGTTATGATACCAATGTGTGCAGGTGCAGTTGCTGTTGGTAAAAATATTGGTTTTGTTGGACTTATTGTACCTCAGATTGTAAGAAAAATTTTAGGAGAAGATTATAGGATAAACATACCTTGTTCTTTTTTACTTGGAGCAGTTCTTTTAACTTATGCTGATATTGCTGCAAGAATGTTTTTAAATCCTTATGAAACCCCAATTGGAATATTCACAGCCTTAATAGGAGTTCCATTCTTTATAGCTGTAGCAAGAAAGGAGAAAGGTTGATATGAAAAAGAAAAGTTTTAAAATGACAGTTTCAATATTAGCAGCCTTGCTGTTTATATCTTTAATATTATATTTGAGCTGGGGTACTTATAAAATATCACCTTTAGATATTATAAATACGCTCCTTGGAGGCGGAACTAAACTACAGAAGGCAGCACTTTTAAACACCAGGCTTCCAAGACTTTTAGTTGGAATTTCAGTGGGCATAGCCTTATCTACAGCTGGAGCGCTCCTTCAGACAATAACAAAAAATGAATTAGCTGATTCAGGGATAATAGGTATTAATGCTGGAGCAGCAGTGGCAGCAGTTATTTTTATTTCTTTAAAAACTGAGGATTATTATAGTGAGCTTGGTGCTTTATCTATTTATGTGCTGCCTTTTATGGCTATTTTAGGTGCAGGAATTTCAGCAATTATACTCTACTTTTTATCAAGCAGAGATAGAGTAAGGCCAAAGAGACTGCTTCTTATAGGACTTGGAATAAATGCAGGATTAAGTGCTTTTATAACTTTTTTCACTTTTAGAGGTGGAGCTGGTGATTATAACAGAGTGCTAATCTGGACCTCTGGAAGTCTCTGGGGTTCAGGCTGGGATTATGCAAAAATAATAATTCCATTAGTTATTATAATGTTTACTCTAGTAATCATGAATTATAAGAAATTAGATGTTCTTAATTTATCAGATGAACATGGAGTCTGTCTTGGATTAAATTTAAATAAGGAGAGAAAAAAATTCTTAACTATTGCCGTTATTCTTGCTGGAGCAGCTACAGCCTTTGCCGGCAATATTGGATTTATAGGCTTAATATGTCCTCATATAGCAAGAAGGTTAGTTGGACCTTATCATAAAAACTTTCTTGTAATATCTGCGATTATAAGTGCAGTAATAATTTTACTTGCAGATGCAGTTTCAAGAAATTTATTTTCTCCAATTGAAATACCCGTTGGGATTACAATATCAATTTTTGGAGTACCATATTTTATTTATTTAATGATGAAGGAGAATTAGATGGAAGCGATTAGTGTAAAAAATTTATCCGTAGCCTATGAAGATAATTTAATAATAGATAATATGAACCTTTCGATTCCAAAGGGAGAAATAAGTATAATCATAGGAGCCAATGGATGTGGAAAATCAACTCTGCTTAAGACTATAGGTAGAATAATAAAACCAAAGAACGGTGAAATTTTTGTAAATGAAAAGAATATAAAAAAACAAAAGGAAAAAGAAATAGCAACTCAGGTTGCCTTCTTGCCTCAGGGGCCAACATGTCCAAGTGGAATTACTGTTAAAGAATTAGTTGCCTACGGAAGATTTCCACATCAAAAGATGATTGGAGGCCTAAACAGCCATGATAAAGAAGTCATAGAATGGGCAATAGAAGAGACAGGTCTTAAGGAGTTTGCGGACAGGGAAATAGATAATCTATCTGGAGGCCAGAGGCAGAGAGCATGGATTGCAATGACCTTGGCTCAGGAAACAGATATAATCATGTTAGATGAGCCTACAACTTATTTAGATATGTCTTACCAACTTGAAGTATTAGAGGTATTAGAGAGATTAAATAAAAAGAATAATATCACTGTTGTAATAGTTCTTCATGAATTAAATAATGCCTGCAGATTTGCAAGTAATATCATTGGACTAAAGCAGGGGAAAATCATATGCAAGGGTATTCCTAGGGAAGTAATAACACAAGAAAACTTAAGAAAAATCTACGGAATAGATGTTAAATTACAATTAAGTGAAAATGGTGAGTATCCAATCTGCGTAGAATATGAACTTATGAGAGGATAACATGAGAAATAAGAACTTTATTATAATTGTTATTGGTCAGATAATATCTCTATTTGGAAATGCAATTCAGAGATTTTGTATGTCTTTATATATTTTAAATTTAACAGGAAGTGCTGGAGCTTTTTCAACCATATTAGCAATATCAACTATTCCATATGTTTTATTTGCACCAATTGCAGGCTTCCTTGCGGATACAGTAAACAGGAAAAAAATAATGGTTTATCTTGATTTTGTAAGTAGCGTATTAATGGGCGTCTATGGAATAATACTTATGAGTGGAAGAGATAATACAATAATAGTAGGTATTGTAATGTTTATGTTAAGTGTTATTTATACTTTATACAGTCCAGCCGTTACAGCCTCTATTCCTCAAATTATAGAAAAGAAAAAATTACCTTCAGCTAATGGAATAATTCAGCAGGTTGGATATGTAGTTAATTTGCTTGGACCAGTACTCGCAGGGATTTTATATAGTTTCATTGGAATAAAGCTGGTTGTAATAATAAATGCTGTAAGCTTTTTAATATGCGCAATCTTAGAGTTATTTTTAAATATTCCTGATTTGGAAATAAGGGAGAAATTTAAAAATCCTATTTTAAAATCCATAAAGGAAATGAAAAAGAGTTTTATATATTTAAAGGAAAGAAAGACAATCGTTTTAGGAATTATAGTTTCTTATGCTCTGACTAATATTTTTGTGGTGCCGATTTTAAGTGTTGTGACTCCATATTTTATTAATATACAAATGAGTCTGCCTTCCAGTATGTATGGTTTTATAGAAGCTATATTTGTTGCAGGCATGATAATAGGAGGCATGGCAATAACCTTAAGGCCTAAATTATTTAGTGTGAAAAAATTACATAAGACCATGTATCCTATGGTAATTGCTCTAATGATTATGGGAATAGCTGTATACTTAAATGCTGAAAACAAATTCTTTATTTTAGGGCTTTATTCATTTGGAGGTTTTGGAATAATGTTATCTTTGGCTTTATCTAATATTATATCTTTAAACTATATTCAACAGGAAGTAAGGGGAGATATGCTTGGAAAGGTCAGTGCTTTTTCTACAGCAGTAGCTACAGTAAGCGTGACACCTGGACAACTGATTTTTGGACAATTAATAGATTTTAATTTTAGCCTTTTTAGCATCGTTATTCTGACCACTATTTCTAGCGTTGGAGTAGTGTATTTTATAAAATGGAATGTAAGAAAAGCTTAAAAATAAATAACTAATCTTTAACGTATATTGATGTAAGTAAATTAAATTATAGAGTATAGTTAGAGAATAGTTAACAATGATTGAGACGTTATAAATATTAATTAAAAGCTGGGGCGCTCTTATATAAGAAAGCCTCAGCTTTATTTATTTCATATTCTAATGAGATAATCAAGTAGACTAAAAAATTATATTGTGCGATTAGTAAAGTTACTACTGAATTATTGGGATAACTGATGAACTTTATAAAGCTGTTTTTGAATAATCAGCGAGTTTGCTGTTGTTTTAAACTTTTTTAAAAAGTAATCAAGTCCGATATTAAAAATTTACGTATTTTCGAACAGGTCTAAAAAATTTTTTCCAGATGATGAAAGGTACCCTGTTTTTGACCATATTATAGCTATCTGAGTTGTTAATATGTCACTATCAATTTCTTTGTAAATTATACTTGAAGAACCTATTAATTTTATTGCAGATTTTGGTACTATGGCGATTCCAAGTCCAGAATTAGCCCAAAGCAGGGAAGTCCGTGCATCATCATTTTTGCAAAATACAGTTGGCTGAAAATTAAAATCTTGGCATACTTTAAATATGAGACTTTCAAATCGTCTATAGAATATCAAGGGTTTATTATTTAATTCAGTAATGTTTATGATTTCACTATCAGTCCAGTTTAAGTCTTTTCTCATAGCTGCAACCATAGGCTCTTTTGGTAAAAAAATTGAGTTTATTCCTGAATTGTTAAATGGAGTTCTTACAATAGCAATTTCAATTATACCTTTATCCAATAACTCTAATAATTCATAGGTATTCCCTTCATGAATTTCAAAATTTATGAAAGGGTATTTTTCGTGGAATATATTTAATCTGCTATCTAAAAGTGACGCTCCAGATGAAGATACAGTGCCTATGGATAAGGTCCCGTGATTTCCTTGTTTAAAATC
Source organism: Clostridium sp. YIM B02569 (assembly GCF_022320765.1). NCBI lineage: Bacteria > Bacillati > Bacillota > Clostridia > Eubacteriales > Clostridiaceae > Clostridium > Clostridium sp. YIM B02569. The sequence continues at coordinate 137,167 of NZ_JAKJJX010000004.1, forward strand.
TTTTAATTCATTTTCAGTAGATTTTGTTAAAGATAATATCTGCTTAGCGCGCTTATAAAGTATAACTCCAGCATCAGTAAGTTTTATATTTCGACTTCCTCGCTCAACCAGTTTAACGCCGAGTTCATCTTCTAAGTTTTTCAACTGATAGCTTAAAGGGGGCTGAGCCATATGAAGTCTTTTGGCAGCATTTGTTATTTGACCTTCTTCTGCAATCGCATAGAAATATTTTAATTGTTTAATATCCATTTTTATCCACCCTCTGATATACAAAAAATATATGGCATCGATACATATTATGTATTTTTTATATAGATATGTTTTTGTTATAATGATAAAGGAAATTTTGAGAATATTCAATAAGACATTACAGATAGGGGGATAAATCTTGAATTATTTATTAAAATTCGTAAAACCGTATAAAAGGCAAGTTACATTAGGTCCTATATTTAAGTTACTCGAGGCTGTCTTTGAAATATCAATACCAACAATAATGATATTTATAACAGATAAAGGAATAGGAACAAAAAATATAAACTATATATTTGAAATAGGATTAATAATGCTTTTTATGGCAATTTTAGGTGTGTTATCATCTTTTACATGCCAGTATTTTGCATCTATTGCTTCACAAGGGTTTGGGACGGCTCTTAGAAATGAGATGTTCAAAAAAATAGGAACTTTTTCATATAATGAGATTGATGATTTTGGGACGCCATCTCTTATTAATCGTGTTACAAATGATGTAAATCAGCTTCAACTTGGTCTTGCAATGCTTATAAGACTTGCTATAAGGGTGCCGTTTCTTTGCATCGGCGGAATCATAATGGCTATGTATCTTGACGTGAAATTGTCGCTTATAATGTATTTATCAATTCCATTCTTTGCTTTTGCAATATATCTTATTATGAATAAATCTCTTCCTCTATATAAGGTGGTTCAAAGAAAACTTGATAAGTTGTCGCTTATTTTAAGAGAAAATTTATCTGGAGTAAGAGTTATAAGAGCATTTTCAAGAGTAGAAGGTGAAAAAGTAAGATTTAGAGAATCGAATGAGGAACTTGCAAGCACTGCAATTAAGGTAGGAAAAATATCTGCGCTTATGAATCCAGTTACAAGTGTAATAATGAATTTTGCACTTATGGCAGTAATTTGGTTTGGTGGAATAAGAGTAAATGTAGGTGGAATGACAACAGGACAGGTTATAGCTTATATAAATTATATAAACATGGTATTATCGGCGCTCATAGTACTTGCTAGCCTTATAGTTACTTTTACTAAGGCAGCAGCTAGTGCAGCTCGTGTAAATGAGGTACTTAGAACAGAACCAAGTATTAAGTACAGTGGAAATTCTGAGTTTAGTAAAAATATTAATAAAGATATTCCAATAATTAAATTTGATAATGTATCTTTTTCTTATAAAGGATCTAAGGAAGATGCAATAAGTAATATTTCTTTTGAAATAAAAAGAGGACAAATGGTTGGGATAATAGGTGGTACAGGTTCAGGAAAAACTACTTTAGTTAATTTAATACCTAGACTATATGATACAAGCAAAGGAAATGTTTTGCTAAATGGAATTAATGTTAAAGATTATTATAAAAAAGAAATTGATAACAATATAGGACTAGTTCCTCAAAAAGCCGTTTTATTTACCGGAACTGTATCAGAAAATATAAGATGGGGCTCTCAAAATGCAAGCATGGGTGAAGTTAAGAAGGCAGCTGAAATTGGAATGGCAGCAGATTTTATAGAAAAAATGCCTGAAAAATATGACACATATATATCCCAAGGCGGAGTTAATTTCTCTGGTGGTCAAAAGCAAAGACTTACTATAGCAAGAGCCTTAGTAAAGAAACCTGAAATATTAATAATGGATGACAGCTTAAGTGCTCTTGATTATGCTACAGATGCTGCACTTAGAAAAGCTCTTAAAGAAAATTCAAGTGATACAACTGTAATTATGGTAACTCAAAGAATAAGCACTGTAAAGGATGCTGATTTAATAATTGTATTAGATGACGGAAAACTCGCGGGAGTTGGAAATCATGAACAATTGCTTAAAGAGTCCGAAGTTTATAGAGAAATATGTAGCTCTCAAGTTACAAAGGAGGCTATGTAAATGAAAAAAAGTACATTTTCTAGATTGATTGGTTATGTTTCAAAATATAAAGGATATATGTTCGCATCTCTGATATTTGCACTAATAAGTAATATACTTATAGCATTTATGCCGTTAATAGTGGGAAGGTCTATTGATCATATAGTTGCTAAAGGTGAAGTTGATTTTGATGGATTAATTAAGACAATTATAATACTAGGAGTAATATATGTAATAAGTGCACTATTTACGTGGCTGTTTACTATAGTAGCTAATATTGTAGCATATAACACAGTAAAAGATCTTAGAAATGAAGCCTTAAATAAGATAAGCTCTCTGCCTTTAAAATACTTTGATAAAAATCCTCATGGAGATATTATAAGCAGACTTACAAATGATATGGATAATGTTTCAGATGGGTTATTTCAAGGAATAACACAATTTTATCCAGGAATCATAACTATAATAAGTTCAATTGTTTTGATGGTAAGTTTAAGTTTTAAATTAACGTTGGTTATAGTTTTAATGACACCTTTTTGTTTTCTTATTGCTTCTTTCATTACAAAGAGATCAAATAAAATGTTTAAAGAGCAGCAAAAGACTTTAGGTGAATTAAATGGTTATATAGAAGAAATCGTGGGAAGCCAAAAAGTAGTAAGACTTTTTGGATATGAAGAAAGAGCACAAGAGAACTTTTCGGGAATTAATTCAAGGCTTTACAAGTGTGGACAGCTTGCACAGTTTTATTCATCGCTTACTAATCCAGCCACAAGATTTGTAAATAATATTACATATATTTTAGTTGGCCTTGTTGGAGGAATACTTTCGGTTTTAAGCGGGTTAAGTGTTGGTGTGATTTCAAGTTTCTTAACCTATTCAACTCAGTTTTCACAACCAATAAACAACATTACTAGTGTAGCTACTCAGCTTCAAGCAGCTATTGCATCTTGTGAAAGAATATTTTCTATTATAGATGAAGAGCCAGAAAAAGCAGATTCTAAAGAAGCTGAAAATATAGAGAGCTGTGATGGAAATGTTGAGTTTGATAATGTATCATTTTCTTATAATAAGAAAGTTCCACTTATAGAAAATTTCAGCGTTAATATAAAAAAAGGAAGTACAATAGCTATTGTAGGACCAACTGGTGCTGGCAAAACCACTATAGTTAACTTACTTATGAGGTTCTATGATTTAGACAAAGGTAGGATTACTATAGATGGCAAGAGTATAAATGATCTTACAAGAAATAATCTCAGAGGCCAATTTGGTATGGTGCTTCAAGATACATGGCTATTTGAAGGAACTATAAGGCAAAATATTGCTTATGGTAAACCAAATGCTACTTTAGAAGAAGTTGAAAATGCAGCTAAAGCTGCCTTTATTCATAGTTTTATAAAAAGACTTCCTGATGGTTACGATACGATTATAACTGAATCTGGAGGAAATCTTTCTGAAGGTCAAAAGCAGCTTTTGACTATAGCCAGAGTAATGCTAATTGATCCGCCAATGCTCATATTAGATGAAGCAACAAGTAATGTAGATACAAGAACTGAGCTAAAAATACAAAATGCATTTCTTTCAATGATGAAAGGACGTACAAGCTTTGTTATAGCTCATAGACTTTCTACTATCCGTGATGCAGATATGATCCTTGTTATGAAGAATGGTAAAATTGCTGAAAGAGGGAATCATGAGGAACTTGTAAATAAAGGTGGAATTTATACAGAACTTTATAATAGTCAGTTTAAGCATCAGCTGTAAAAAGATGTTTATATATTTAAAAAAATTTATATGTTAGTATAAATTGTATAGGTAATATCATATTTAATAATATAGCTTTTTTATCATGAGTCTCTTAAAGCTATAGAGGATCATAAATTTTTAAATGTATAAGAGGTAGAAAAATGAAACGTAATAATAGTAATAGCACTAAAAATATTAAGAGAGCGAGAATTACTATATTAATTGTTGCAGTTGCATTACTTGTAATTATAGGAAGTATAGTAGCAGCACAGAAATTTTCAACAGGCAGTAAGACGGTACAAGCTGCTAGCAGCACGGGAGAAAGTAGTAATGATGATAAAGAAAATAGCGATTCAGTTAATAAAGAAAGTAATGGCAGCGTAGAAGATGTTGCATATTTAGAAAAGTATATTGAGCAGCAAGAGAAGAACCAAAAGCCCGACGGCGCTGATGGCAAAAAAGTTGCTTACTTAACTTTCGATGATGGCCCATCGACAACAGTTACCCCTCAAATTTTAGATATCCTTAAATCTGAAGATGTACATGCAACATTTTTCCTTATAGGAAAGTATGTTGATAAAGATGATGCAAGCAAGAACCTAGTAAAGAGGGAAGTAGCAGAAGGTAATGCAATTGGTATACATTCATATTCACATGACTATGGTTACTTATTTCCAAAGGGTAAAATAAGCTTGGAGAATTGTATGTCTGATTTTGATAAAACAGATAAAGCTTTAAAAAACGTTTTGGGCGAAGATTTTTCAACACGATCAATCAGGTTTCCAGGTGGACAAGAAACATGGAGTAAAAAGGATCCTCAAGGAGCAGAAAAAGTGGACAAAGCCCTACATGAGAAGGATTGGCATCAAATTGATTGGAATGCATTATCAGGAGATGCAGAAGGTACTCATAAAAAGAATGCAGATGAACTAACCCAGGAAGCTATAAAAAGTATTGGTAATAGAGAAAAGGCACTGATTTTAATGCATGATACTTATGGAAAAGAAGAAACAGCGAAGGCTTTACCAAGAATAATAGAATATTTAAAACAGCAAGGCTATGAATTTAAAATAATAGAATAATTAATTATTATCCCCCTCTTATTTATAAAATAAGAGGGGGATTTTTTGTTATCTAGAAATTTATTTTCAGATTAAACATGTGGACATTGTACCACTTGAGAGTATAAGTTATGGAAACACTGATTCAGAAAGTTAAGGTTCATTAAGCTAATCGAAAATTAAAAATATGAATGATTTTTATTACTTATATTATATTGTTAATTTTAAGTTATAGTATTGTTTAAAGTGAATTATTTAAAGTGTATTGTATAAATAGCCAATGAATTAAGAGATTGGGTGGTAAAATTTAGCTTTTATTTATACCTACATTAGTATAATATGTAAATTGATAAAATGAAATTTATACAATTGAGTTAAAAGAGTATAAGTTAATGGTTATTGAAAATGTAAAATTGTATTTTAAAATAATATATATTATTTTGCAAAACTAATTCTTCATCATAATTCTAAAAATATTGCAAGAATTTTACCCGTAATTGTGAATTGTGAATTGCAACATATATATGTTAAAGAACTAAGATTAGGAGTGAAGAATTTTGATACTTAGCAAAGAAGTGGTTATAAGGCACAGTAAAGGATTGCATGCGAGAGTCTTGGCTATGGTTGTTCATAAGGTAAGCGAACTTGAAAAGAGACATGATTTAAAGTTTTTTATAATTTATAAAGATAAAAAGAAAATTTTAGCTACAAGTCTTATGCCCCTGGTTTTATTGAAGGTAAAGCAGAATGCGAAAATTATAGTAGAAGTTCATGGAGAAGATCCAAAAGATGCGCTAAATGAATTATGCGATTTTCTACAAAGTGATTTTGATTTAGAAGATAAAAGTACTATTAATCAAGTTGATAACATAATAAATAATAATACTATAACGTTGGAGCACGTATTTAGTAATATACCTAATGGAATCATTGCTACAGATGAGAAAGATATAATTTCAATATTCAATGAAGAAGCAGAAAGATTATTAGGGATATCTTCTGGTGATGCTATTGGTAAAAAAGTATATGAAATAATAGAATTCACAAATCTTCATGAAATAAATAGAACTGGCAAATCAGAGCTAATGGTAAAAGAAATAATAAATAATAGAATATTACTTATAAATAGAACTCCAATAATAATAGACAAGAAACCTAAAGGTGCATTAGCAGTATTTAATGATATTTCAAAATTAGAAAAAGTTAAAGATGAACTAAAAACGGTGAAAGATTTGAAAGAGAGGCTACAGCTTATATTAGAAACAGTACAAGATGGTATATGTGTTATAAATTCAGATGGATATATAACATACGTAAATAAGGCGTATCTTAGAATTTTGAACGAAAAAGAAGAGGATATATTAAATAAAAATATTAGAGATGTATCTCCAGAGGGTGCAAGAATTAAAGTACTTAAAACGGGAGAAAGTATCATAGGGGCTATAAGTTATAAGGAAAATGGTGTAATAATAGTTTCAAATGTAAACCCTATAATAATTGACGGAGAAATAACAGGTGTTGTGTCTATAGTTAGAAATGTAACAGAAGTTCAAAAACTTTCTGAGAAATTAACTCAGGTCTCTGCAAAAGCTGATTATCTAGAAGAAGAGCTTATGAGAACTAAGAAACCTGATTCAGCTTTTTCGAAGTATATAGGTCATAGTGGGAAGATATTAGATGCACTTGCTACAACATTAAAAGCAGCGAAAACAGATACCACAGTATTAATAAGAGGAGAAAGTGGGACAGGAAAAGAATTAATTGCAGAAGGAATACATTTTTCAAGTAAGAATTCCAAAGGACCTTTTATTAGAGTAAATTGTGCGGCAATACCACAAAACTTATTAGAAAGCGAACTTTTTGGATATGAAAAAGGAGCTTTTACAGGAGCTATAAAAAGAAAATTAGGTAAATTTGAATTGGCTCAAAATGGTACTATACTTCTAGATGAAATAGGAGAAATGGATAAGAGTATGCAGGCTAAAGTTTTAAGAGTAATTCAAGAAAAAGAATTTCAAAGAATTGGTGGAGAAGAAACTATAAAAATAAATGTTAGAATAATTGCTGCGACTCACAGAAATTTAGAAGAAATGGTAAAGTTAATGGAATTTAGAGAAGATTTATATTATAGATTAAATGTAATTCCAATATTTTTGCCGCCTTTAAGAGAAAGAAAGCAAGATATAGCGCCTTTATTAGAGCACTTCATAGATAAAATAGGTAAGAGGATAAATAAAAGAATAACTATAGTAACAAATGATGCAATGGAATCTCTATTAGAATACAAATGGCCAGGAAATATAAGGGAATTAGAGAATCTGGTAGAGAGAATAATGGCTTTAAATGAAACAGAAGTAATAGAATTAAGTGATCTTCCAGCTTATATGAGAAAAGATATAAATACAGTTAACAATGCAATCAAAAGTAAAAATAATAATGAAATAGACATGCTTATTGAAACAGATGAAATATTACCGCTAAAGGAATATGAAAAAATTATAATAGAAAAAGCACTTAAGAAATATGGAAGCTATAATGCTGCGGGAAAAGCATTAGGACTTACTCATAAAACAGTAGCCGCGAAGGCAAGACAATATGGAATAGAGAAAAAGGTAACTTGGGAATAAAAAATAGCAAGTTGGTAAAAAGTATCATGATAAAAAAGAACAACTTGATACTTTTTACCAAGGAATAGAACACTTATATTACAATTTTCTGTAAATGTTTACTTACACTTTAGGCTAGAAGGCTTGAAAATACATACTTTTAAAAACATTTAGTTAGTAATTCAAATTGTGGCATGAGTATTGCTGTATATAAAAGTACAAATATAAATAAAAGTAAATCAAAATTATTTACATATATTCTAAAAAAATTAATTCATGAAAGTTATCTTATATTACTTAGGTAATAAAGGTTAATAACTTTATAATGAATGAATTATGTTATTTAGAAGTTATATATATTGCAAAAATAATTCTTCATCATAATTCTAAAAATATTAAAAGAATTTTAACTGTAATTGTGAATTGTGAAATGTGCATTGTGAATTGCAACATATGTATACAAATTAGATATAAATAATTTTAATCATAAAGAATATTTAAATATGGGAGGAAGAATTTTATGAAAAAAATAATTAATGATGCAAATCTAGTACTTGAGGATATGTTGAAAGGAATGGTAGCTGCACATCCGGAATATATAAAAAAATTAGAAAATGCAGATGTTTTAGTAAGAGTAGATTCACCAATAGATGGAAAGGTTGCTTTAGTAAGTGGTGGAGGAAGTGGACATGAGCCAGCTCATGGAGGATATGTAGGAAAAGGAATGCTTGATGCAGCAGTAGCAGGAGCAGTGTTTACATCACCTACACCAGATCAAGTATATGAAGCAATAAAAGCTGTAGACTCAGGCAAAGGAGTTTTACTTGTAATTAAAAACTATACTGGAGATGTTATGAACTTTGAAATGGCAAAAGATATGGCCGAAATGGAAGGCATTAATGTAAAAGCTGTTGTAGTAAATGATGATGTTGCAGTTGAAAATAGTACTTATACAGCAGGACGAAGAGGAATTGCAGGAACAGTATTTATACACAAAATAGCAGGCGCTAAAGCTGAAACAGGAGCTAGTCTTGAAGAAGTTACAAGAGTTGCAGAGAAAGTAATATCAAATGTTAGAAGTATGGGAATGGCTATTTCATCTTGTATTGTACCAGCTGCTGGTAAACCAAATTTCACATTAGGAGAAAATGAGATGGAAATTGGTATGGGAATTCATGGAGAACCAGGAACTCATAGAGAGGAAATAAAAACAGCAGATGAAATTACAGAACATTTAATGAGCAAAATTCTAGAAGATATCAAATTGAGTAGTGGAGAAGAAGTAGCAGTCATGGTAAATGGCTTATCATCAACACCACTTATGGAGTTATATATAGTAAATAAAAAGGTAAATGAAATATTGGAGGAAAAAGGGGTTAAAATTCATAAAACATTTGTAGGTGAATTTATGACATCTCTTGAAATGGCTGGATTTTCAATAACAGTATTAAAACTTGATAGTGAATTAAAAGAATTATTAGATGCACCAGCAAACACACCAGCATTTAAAGTAATATAAAGCAAAGATTTTTAGGTAGAGTTTTTGAGATTAGATGAATTTAGTAGAGAATATCTAAGAGTGTGACGGATTCTACTACCAAAGAATTATAATTTAGATGAAGCTTTAATATATAAGCATCATCTAAATTAAGCTATATAGGAGGAATAGAAATGAGTATTCAAGGAAAGAAAGTAATTGAAATATTAGAAAAAATAAGTGAAAAGATAGATGAAAATAAAGCATATTTATCGGAGCTAGACGCTGCAATTGGAGATGGAGACCATGGGCTTAATATGAGCAAGGGATTTAAGGCTGTAGTAGAAAAGATAAAAGACGATGATGGAAATGATATTGGAGGTATATTAAAGAAGTCAGGAATGGCATTAGTATCTAATGTTGGTGGAGCTTCAGGACCACTATATGGAACAGCTTTTATGAAGGCAGCTGTAAGTGTTAATGGAAAATCGGAAGTTGATATTAATGATTTCGCAAAGATGCTAGATGAGGCTCTTGAAGGTATAAAAATGAGAGGTAAAGGTCAAGCAGATGATAAAACTATGATAGATGCTATAGAGCCAGCATTAAAATCAATAAAAGAAGGTATAGATAGCGGGATTGAAGTCAAGGAAATTTTAAAAGCAGCAAAAGAAGCGGCTTATAAAGGTGTAGAGCATACAAAAGAAATTATAGCTAAAAAGGGAAGAGCAAGTTATCTTGGAGAAAGAAGTTTAGGGCACCAAGATGCTGGGGCTACATCTTCTGCAATAATATTAGAAACAATATATGAAGCTTTAAATTAGTAGTTTTTATTTTGAGTTACATCAAAATAGTCGTTGAAGGAGAATATATATGGTAGGAATAGTGATAATATCGCATAGTAAAAATATAGCAGATGGTGTAAAGGAATTAGCAAGTCAAATGGCACCTAATGTAGCTATAGGTGTGGCTGGAGGAATAGCAGACGGAAGAGTTGGCACTGATATGGATAAAATATCAGCTGCAATAGAAGATGTTTATTCAGAAGATGGAGTAATTATTATTTTTGATTTAGGCAGTGCCTTTATGAATGCAGAAATGGCAATAGAATTTCTAGATGAAAAGATGAAGGAAAAAATAAAGATAGTAGATTGCCCAATAGTTGAGGGAGCTGTGACAGCAGCAGTTGAAAGTAGTATAGGTAAAAATATTGAAGAAATTGAAGAAGCATTAAAACCTATGAATTTAGGGAAAATGCCTTGAAATAATAAAATAGTTATCTGAAGAATAATATTTTAATAGTATTTATATAGATCAAGAAGATAAATTTCTATAAGATAAATAGAAATTTATCTTCTTAATTTTTTACAAAGTATATATATTTCAATTCACAATGCACATTTCACAATTCACAATTGCGGATAAAATTCTTGGAATTTTTTTAGAGTTATGATGAAGGATTATTCTTGTAATATATATCATTTTTCGTGATAAGACATTAGTGACATCATCATTAATGAATATAATAAAACATATTATAAATGAAAACTAAAAGTTATTATTCTTGCTTGGAAAATCTATATATAGATAAGCCAATTATAAGTTAGATTTATACTATGAAATATATCTCAACTAGAAACTGGAACAAAAGTATGTTATTCATTTCGGCGAGTTATATGCATAAGTTCAGGTTTTAGTTGGGTTATCTATAATTGAAATTTATAAATATTGACTTGAAAAATTTTAGTTGATACTATTAAATTGAGAATTGTTATTAAAGGAGAGGGATTATGGAAAAATATACACTAAAAATTATTGATATAATTAATGAAACAGATAATACAAAAACATATTTTTTTGAAAAACCAGAAAATTTAATATGGGAACCTGGCTCACATACCCATATTGGGCACATTGGGTTTGATATTGGTGATCAGCCTAGGAAAGAATGGGTAAGACACATGTCTATTGCAACTTTACCAGAGGAAAATAAAATTGCCATAACAACAAGGGTACCAGGGAGCAAATCGGAATTCAAGAATAAGCTATCAGAATTAAAAATTGGTGATGAAGCTGTATTTTTTAAGATAGGTTCAAGAATGGGGTTAAGACGTATAAATAAACCTATAATCTTAATATCAATGGGAGTTGGAATAGCTACTATGAGACCTCTTATTTTATCATTTATTAATGATGAAACTAATATCTCATACTTATCAAATATAAATATAGACTCATCAGATAAATTTGTATTTAGAAATCAACTGGATAAATTAGCAGATGAAAATTATAAGAATTATTGGATAAATTCTAGGAAAGAATTTTATGAAATACTTAGCCAATCAATGAAATCAGAGGATGCTATGTATTATGTAGTTGGAAGTGACGCATTTATAAAGGATATTATTCAAAGATTAAGAGCAAATAACGTTAAAATTGATGATATTGTTATAGATAGAAAAGATGAGAGAAAACAAAAGTTTTTAGAAGACTAAATATGATTAAAAGGGTTCCTTCTCTCATTTTTATTGAGAGAAGGAATAATATTTGATTTATTAGTAGATTCCAGGGATTTTAGGAAGACCTAAGAATCCTCTTTCTAAGTCCTTATCGGTTGGAATGTAATCGTGCATTGAATCATTTAGATAAGACTCATAAGACTAAATTATACTTTTAGAATGAGTCGGTCTAAAATATACAAAATTATATTTACATTAAATTCCAAATATGATATAATTATGCTTGTGTTGTGATAGATAAAATAAAAATTCTTTGGGTTATTTTTAAACTCACTTGAATGATCTTTTATATAAATTATTCATATTTATTCGAATTATAATTATTTAAAGAATAAAAAAGGACGTTCAATTATAATAACTTACCATCTCGCGTAATTGGTACTTACGTTTTTTAAGCAATATAATTATACTAGTCCTAAAAATATAAATAATGTTTCAAGTATATATTTTTGCTATCGTTATTTGAAGAGTTTTAAAATTATAGAGATTAGATTGAGTAGCTCACTAAGAAAAAGAAATATATTTTTCATTAAATCCTTATCGAAACGCCTTTTTACATGTGCACGTTTCATATGCTACGCCTCCATAATATATCGATTTGAGATGGCATAATAATTATAACATTAATTGGTAAAAAATACAAATTAGCATTGATGATATGTTAAGCAATAGTAGGAGAATTTCTACTACTATTTTTGGGTTTTAAGAAAAAAATATATAATATGATAATAAATGTGATGTTTCATTGTTAAATCAAACTATGTACCTATAAAATATGTGAAATATTACTAAATATTACTGTGCTTAATTATGACAGGCATTTTTAGATATTATTTTAATTAAATTTATTATATATTGAAATTAAGTAGCGGTTCAATTTTATACATTTTTAAAAAGGAATATATATTCAAATGTAGTGTTTCTATTGAATAATTTTCGTTGATTATTTTAATAAAGTATATTGAAATAAATGAAATTTTTATTAGCTCGAATAAAATATAAGGTCTTAATTAAAATAAGGTATAACAATTTTTAGTTGATTGACGATTAATTAACGATTATGATATTATATGCATATACATATAATATCTGTTTTGATAAATTTATTTTTATTGAATAAAAAATTTTAACAAAATATATGTATATGCATATAATTAGAATGGAGTTGGTTAATTATGAAATCATTATTCGATCAAACGCAAATTGGTCCACTTAAATTAAAGAACAGATTTATAAGATCTGCAACATATGAGGGAATGGCAGATGAAAAAGGAAATATAAATGATGAACTATTTAAAGTTTACGAAGATTTAGCTAAAGGAGGTGTAGGAACTATAATTACTGGAATAACATCTGTGACTGATTTAGAAGAATTTATTCCAGGCCAAATGGGAATTTATAATGATTCATTTATTGATAATCATAAAAAAATTATTGAAGTAACTCATAAACACAATACCAATATAATATTGCAACTTGGAGCAGCAGGAACACAAACCATTAGAAATGAAGAAAAGGTAATTTTAGGTCCAAGTAATATAACAGATTTGGGATATAAAAATACTCCTAAAGAAATGACTTTGGAAGAAATTGTTTCAATTCAGATAGATTTTGCAAATGCAGCGCTTAGAGCAAAAAAAGCAGGGTATGATGGCATTCAGATACATGCAGCTCATGGATATTTACTTAGTAAGTTCTTAACACCTTATTATAATAGAAGAATAGATGAGTATGGTGGTAGTATTGATAATAGATCTAGAATGCTTATAGAAACGTATAAAAAAATACGTGATAAAGTAGGAAAAGATTATCCAGTTTTAGTTAAAATAAATTGCGAAGATTTTATGGATCAAGGCATGACTTTTGAAGAATGTAAATATGTATGCAAAAAACTTGAAAAGCTTGGCGTAGATGCTGTTGAAATTAGTGGGGGGAGTTTATCTTCACGCCCAAATGAGAGTTATTCAAGAAAAATAGTGAAAGGGCAAGCTCCTTACTATACGTTTTATGCTGAAAGGATAAAGGAAGAAGTTGATATTCCAGTTATTTCTGTAGGCGGAATACGTGACATTTCAGCGCTAACAAAAATTCTTAATGAAAGCTCCATTGATTATTTTGCATTGTCCAGACCATTAGTATGTGAAAGTGATCTTATTAATCGTTGGAGCGAAGGTAATGCTGAGCCATCAAAATGTATATCATGCGGTAAGTGTTCAGGATTTGGCAAAACAATCTGTGTTTTTAATAGGAAATAATATCTTAAACTTAAAAATTGATGATATCATGAGATAAAAATAATATATTCTTAAATAAAGCTGGTTTTTCTGAAATCTGCTTGTGAGTATATTGACAATAAGAATTTCTATAGATTACTATATGTATATTCAGAGGTTTTGACGGAGGTAATTTATTTATGTCTAATTTAGATGATTTAAAGAAAATTGGAAGTTGTGTTTGTAGAAATTTGCGCATGACAACAAGGGTTACTACTCAGTATTTTGATCAAGTTTTTCAAGCGGTTGGATTAACAGCGCCACAGTTTTCATTATTAGCAGATATAGCATCTCGTGAAAATGTTGCTGTAAGTGAGTTGGCAGAGGCTTTGCTAATGGATCAGACAACAGTAACTCGCAATATTGAAATTTTAAGAAAAAAGGGATATGTAGATGTGCGAACAGATGATAATGATTCAAGAAGAAAGTGCATTTCAATAAGTGATGTCGGAATTAAGAAGCTCGATGAGGCAATTCCTGTATGGAATGAAGTACAATCACCAATAGAGAAGGAGATAGGCGCTGAGAAATTTGAAGAATTCTTAAAAACATTAGCGCAAATACAAAATTTTATTAATAACTCTTCCAAATAAAGTACCTAAGTAATGATTTAATTCATATTTAGGACTTAGTTGTAGCCATATATTATTTTACGTCTTATCATTTATAGAAATAGTTTGTTTAATGATAAAAAAGTCCTTAATTTAAATTCATATGCATGTTAATTAATGCGAAATTAATAGCTTTATAGATATAGTTGAAAACAAGTAATAGTAACCTAAATCTATTATTGATAAACTATATTATTTTAAATATATGTATATACATGTTAAAGTTGAAATTTAGGTTGAGGATAGTATTTTGTATGTATATTAATGAGGAAAATGAGAAGGTAAGAGAAATTGTGGAGTTAGCAGTTAAAAAACTTAATATTTAAAAAAATAAAGAGTAACAGTAAGAGAGTAAGTTAATGTGATTTTATTAAGCTGGATTATTCCTATAAATAATATCTATTTTATAGCTTCTGTATAATATATAAATATAACATATCCGAAAGAATATACTTAGTAAAGTTTTTGTATTTCATTGAGTATATTAGAAACTTTTAAAATTATAATAAAGTATATTTATAACAGAATTAATGAAAAGGGATGATTTTAATAATGGAAATATACAATAAAAATGTATATAAGAATAGGTGGATAATATTGGCTGTTGTGGTTTTGCTTCCGTTTATGGGCACCCTTGATAGTACAATAGTTAATGTAGCACTTCCTGTTATGGTGAATATATTTTCAGTAACGATGTCTTCTATTCAGTTAATCGTAATCTGCTATCTTATAACAATAGTTAGTACAATATTACTGTTTGGAAGGCTCGGTGACATAAAAGGAAAGTCTATAGTATTTAATTTAGGGTTATTGGTGTTTACCATAGGTTCTTTATTTTGTGCGTTATCAAAAAATTTTACGTACCTATTATTTTTTAGAATAGTTCAGGCGATAGGAGCATCTGCGGCTATGGCAAACAACCAAGGGATAATAACGCAAGTATTTCCAGCTAATGAAAGGGGTAGAGCTCTTGGAATATCGGGAACATTTCTAGCTCTTGGCACAATGATTGGACCGCCATTAGGAGGTATTATAATTTCTTACTTAAGTTGGCATTATATATTTCTAATAAATATTCCAGTAGGAATAATTGGAACAGCAATTGGTTTTAAAGTATTGCCTCGTAAGTCAAATGAAAAGAAAGAAGACGTTGATTTTATTGGTGCAATAATTTTTGGTATAAGTGTCGTATTATTATTTTATTCTCTTATAAATGGACAAACTGTTGGTTACGATAATAACATGATTAGAATTAGTTTTATTGCAGCTATAATTCTATTTATAATATTCATACGAATAGAAGGAAAGTTAAAATATCCACTTCTAGATTTATCATTATTTAGAAATTCACTTTTTACGGTTGGAATATTATGCACATTCATATGTTATGCATCAATTAACAGTAATAATATTGTACAGCCTTTTTACCTCGAAAATGTTTTGAAAATGACTCCAAGTTTTGCGGGAATGATAATGATGATCTCTCCTGTATTAATAACAGTTATTTCTCCTTTTAGTGGTTATCTATCAGATAAAATAGGGTCAGAATTTCTAACATTTTTAGGATTGATACTCATAGGAATTGGAATGGGTTTAATAGCGACTTTAAATGAAAACTCTAATATATATCAATTAATTGTATATATAGTCTTTATTGCTATTGGAAATGGATTGTTTTTACCTCCTAATAATTCCTTAGTTATGTCTTCAGCATCTAGTGATAAGTTGGGGATTGCAGGAAGTATAAACGCTTTTGTAAGAAATTTGGGACAATCATCCGGTGTTGCTATGGCGACAATGCTTTTATATTCATTTATGAGTATGAAAATGGGAGAGAAAGTACTTGGATATATAGAGGGTAGAGATGATGTCTTTATGTATGGAATGAGGTATGTATATGTTTGTTCGGCCATTATCTGTTTTGTTGGAGTAATAGTGACTTATATAAGATTAAGAAAGAAAAAGTTAAACAGAAAAATATGATTTCTTAAGTGCTGATTGGTATGTAGATACCATACCAGAAAGTAAAAACATTTTTATGCAGCAGGAATTGAAAATGAGCTGTTAAAAGCTCTTAATTGTAGGTTGTTCCGTTAACGCTTGTCACAATGAAATTGGGAGCAAGCATTAATGGTGCAACCTGCAATTTAGAACTCTCAGCGAAATTTTCATAGTCCTGTGAAATAACAATGTTTTTACTTTCGGAGATTATTGCATAAGCATAAGTTGTATATTGTTTATCTATATAGATAACGCAATCATAAACTATACTTAGACTATGAAATAGCTTCCAACTAGAAATGAGTAATATACTTTTGTGGAATGTTCCATTGGTAATTTTGATGGATGTGATTCTTTGGCTATAAGTTGTTCCAAATGTGCTAGTTCAAAGCCTGCTCTTTGAGGCTAGCACTTTGAGTGCAACTTTATAGCCTTAGAATCACCCATCATAATTACCTAGAAACTGGAGCAAAAGTATATTACTCATTTCGGTGAGGTATGCGCATAAGTATAGATTATAGTTGGCTTATCTATATATTACTGAGATTTAAGAGTTGTAATTACTAATGTAATTTATTTAACTATATAACCTCGAACTCTTTGTACTCCGTAGCTATTCACCCTTCGAAAGTAGTCATGATCGTTCTCACCAGGTTCTCGTTGTACAAATACATCTAATCTATTATCTACTCCAAAATACTTATCTGAACCTTTATCATTAACAGTAACTTGTCCATAACCATCCAAATATATTTGGGTATTCAGAGGTATTACGTTATTTGCAACGCCACCTGGAGTTAATGGCTTATTTTGACAGGTCACTGGACCAGCACTACTATTTTCCGAATCAAGAGATGTATAAAAAGTTAATATAAAGTCTTTCCATTCAGGTGTAACACTCTTTTCTTGTTCTTTTTCTTCGGATTCCTTCTTTTTGGTCAATTCTCTTTGCTCAATTTTTTCATTATTTATTTCATCTATAGGATTTTCCTTAAATTCTATTTTTTCTTTATGTGTTATTTCTATATTATTATCTTCTACAACATCTGTTGCTAAAGCGTTAAATGGTGTTATTGTGCTTACATCATATGTATCAAGTATTAAAATGATGCTTAATAAGCACACTAGCCTCTTTACTCTTAGCATTTGTCCACTCCCCTTTGTTGGTGCTTTTTAATGAGACATAATAGGCTCTAATAAATTATAACACAAATGTAAAATATTTACAAAAAAAGCAAAGGGCATTTATAGATATGTACATGTGAGATAACTTATTGAGAGTAAAAGAAAAACAATCAAAATATTAATTGTGGTCTTTAGAAGAAATGACAAAAATGAAATATTCCAGCCAGCAATATATGAATTTTAAGAGAAAGTAAGCAATTATATAATAAGTAATCTAATAAATAACAGTAAAGAAAAATTGTGAATTAATAATTTATAGATAAATTAATTGATGTGTTTGTAATATTTAACAAATATATGCAATGATGTTTAATATGGTATTAAAATATGGTAATATAGATATGTAATTATGTATAAACCTTTATAGCAATAATATGGAACTAAAAAATGCAGTCATTAGTTTGGCTGTATTTTTTATGCAAATTAATAGTGGTATAATAATTATGGTTAGTCGTTTTAATATAAAAAGGTATTAATCAGAATAAACTTAAGAAAAGCTAGGAGTTTTTATTTATGCATGACAATTTATTATTAATAGACGGTTCGTCTCTTTTATCTTGCTGTTTTTTTGGTAATCTTCCAAGAGAATATAGATTTGCTAAAACTGATGAAGAGAAGGATAAATATATTGAAAAATTACGTCAATCACCTAAAGGCGAGTTTACTAATGGGGTCTTTACAATGATGGCATCAATGCTTAAAATGATTAAGAATCAAAATCCCACTCATATTGCTGTGGCTTGGGATTTAACTAAAGAATTTACCTTTAGAAAAAAATTATATTCAGAGTATAAAGGTACTAGAAAGGATATGAGAAGTGAGCTGGGTAGCCAGTTTGCATTAGCTCAAAAAGTTCTAAAAGAAATGAATGTTCCAGAGTTTGTGTTTAAAGAGTATGAAGCGGATGATATAATAGGTACCTTGGCAAAGAAATTTGGAAGATCTATGAGAGTTAGCATTTGGACTAAAGATCAAGATTGTCTTCAACTTGTTGATGATAATGTAAGGGTATGGCTTATAACTTCAAAGTGTACCGATATGTACGAAAGTCTTGGAATAAATATTAAAGAACTTAATATACCTAGCGGAGTTTTTGAATTTACTACACAGTATGTAAATCATTTTTATGGTGTAGATCCTATCCAAATTATTGATAGAAAAGCTATAGAAGGCGATGCTTCTGACAATATTCCGGGAATAAATGGAGTTGGAGAAAAGTCTGTTATACCATTACTTCAAGAATTTGAAACAGTGGAAGGTATATATGATTTTATAGAAAATTCACCTGAAAAAGAAGTAAAAAAAATGTTCAAAGATCTTGGCATATTACGTTCCCCGTTATCAAAGTTAGTTGAGGAATCAAATGAAAAAATAGTCGGGAAAAAAGCAGCTTTGCTTTGCAAACAATTGGCCACTATAAAGTGTGATATAGAAGAACTTAATAATATAACAATAGATCAATTGAAACTTCAAATAGATGAAGAGGGAATGAAAAACATATTTACTGAACTTGGATTTACAAATTTGCTAAATTAATGGGTAATATGTTTCTAGTGATTAAATATAGGAGCGACATACTTTAATACATATGTAATTCAAAAGCTAGCAATAGACAGGTTAATAAATATTAAAATAAATGTAAAATATAACATTTATACATAAGTGATATATATTTAGGAGGAATAAGTTATGAAATTTTGTTGGAGTACTTTAAAAGTTAAAAATCTAGAAGAATCATTGAAGTTTTATCATGAGATTGTTGGTCTTAAGACTAATAAAAGATTTAATGCAGGACCTGGAAGGAAAATTGCATTTTTAGGAGATGGAGAAACTAAAATAGAACTAATATGTGATGAGGAAGTAAAAGAAGTAAGTTATGGCGAGCATATTTCTCTTGGATTTGAAGTTGACTGCATAGATGAGAAAATAAACTTTATTAAGGAAAAAGGAATAGAAATTCATAGTGGACCATTTCAACCAAATCCTAATACTAAGTTTTTTTATGTTTTAGATCCTAATGGATTGAAGATTCAATTTGTAGAAAATAAATAATCACAAAGCTGTTGGAATTCTAGATAGATATTTAATAAAGCTGAAAATCCTTCAAATCTGAGGATTTTCAGCTTTTTAAACAATAGTTTAATTAACAGAAAATTTTCGTTTTAATATTTTACCATTTTCCTTTGCTCATATGCGCTGCTAATTCTGCTTTTGATATTTGCTTAATAGTCCAAGCACTATTTTTAGCTTTTTCAAAAGCTGTTACACATGTAGGATCTAAATTTAAGTCTATTCCTTCTCTAGAAAGTTTGAAAATTTTATCAGCTAAGTTAATGATCTCTAAATGAATATCATTAGTTCTATCAGAGTGATAGATTTTATCAGCCTCTTCGCTAGTTAATTCGACAAATTTTTCTTTAGGAACTCCACATTTTGGACACTTCTCTGGAGCTTCTACTCCTTCGCATATAAATCCGCACACACTACATTTAAATAATTTCTTCATAATTATTCCTCCCTTTAATCATACCATTAGATTATTAAAACATATACTAAGTAAATGTTCTCAATGTTATTAATTTGACATAATTGGTTAAAATCCTCCTAAAATTGAAAAAAAACTTAAAAATATTTTTCTTTAAAATATAGATTGACGTACATAATTTGAGTATGTAAAATTAGGATAAATAAAGAATGTAATCCATAATAGTAAGGAAATGAGGTGTTTGAATGAAGGAGGATTTATTATATTCTGAAAATAAAAAAGATAATAGAATATCATTATTAGATATATTTACAAAAAACACTATTAAATTTAAGAATTTAATTAAATATAAATTTAAAAAATCTAGAAAAGCAGAGAAGCTAACATTAGAATCTGCAAAAAAACAGTTTGAAGAGCTTAAAGCTAAGAAAGAAGAATTGGAAAAGTATGAAAATGAATTTCTTAAGTATGATGATCAATTAAAAGAAATGGATTATTGTCTAATAAAATCTAATGATTTAAACTCTGTAATCAGCTGTAAAAAAGAAAGTTTATCTCGAAGATTTTTTAAATATGAGAATGTGAATATTGATGGTAAAGCAATAAATGCATTAATGTTTTTTTGGAAAGAAAGTATTATTCAGATAGAAGAAACTATAGGCCAGTTAAATAAGGATGAAATCTCAATAGAAAAAACATATAAGTTAAGTAAATTTAGGATTAAGAATATATGTGATTTATATATAAGTTATGAAGAAAATAAATATGTAATAAAAAATATAGAACCTTTAGATAAAGAAATATATGGAACATTGAATGAAATCACAAACAAATATGAAGAGTATCACTTACAAAATAAAGAGATAAGAGATAAATTTATTAAAGCTTTTTCTGATGCCAAGTATGAACTTAATATTGCGAGCCCATGGATGAATAATTATGTGGTTAACAATAATTTGATAAATATGATGGAAAATTTACTTTCAAGAGGAGGATCTATCAAAATCATATATGGTATAGAAGAAAATAGCTCTATTTATCACATTAAAAAGGATGGCAATAATAGAAGTAAGAATAGAAATAGCGATATAATAGCAGAAAGGCTAAAAGATAAATTTAAATATTATGGAGGGAATTTTAAAATAAAAAAGGTGAACTCTCATAATAAGCTTTTAATCTGCGATGAGCAATATTATATGGAGACAAGTTTTAATTTATTATCTTTCTCTGGAGAATATGACGAAAATTCTAAGGATATTAGAGATGAGGGGGCAACTTATAGCACTAATATAGAGGTTATAAAAGATTTGAGAAATAGATACTTCGATTTTTAATAGACAATATGCGAACGACTAAATACCAATCTGTGTTTAGATTAAATGTAAATCATTAAAGATTGAAACGGGATGTGTTGAAATTAGAAAATAAACATATCTCGTTTTGTTTTTTTTATAAAGAATTTGTTGATACTTAGAATTAAATGCTATCTATTTCGTCAAAAAAATACATAAGCTTTTAAGAATATTTATTTAAAGAATGGAAATAAATTAATAAAATAAACTTTTATAATGAAAAACAGTGAAATATTAAAAATATTGTATAAATATTAGTGCGATGATATAATAAGATTCAAAGAATAATTTATATAAGTTTACATTTATTTCTATTAACATTCTACATATTTATATAAGAAATTGGGGTGGTGATATTTATAATTAACAGAATTGGAAATACAGTGATAGGAAGAAAAGGTTCATTAAGACTTTTAATAAGTGTATTGTTTATTACACTTATGGCTACAACTGTTGGCATTATAACCTATATTATATTTAATAATTGGAAAAGTTCGGTGAATAATACTATCATAAAAATTGAAGACGATTCCAATCAAGATGTTTTTAGTGAAATACAATCGCTATTTAGCATACCTCTATATAACAATGAAGTTAACCATACTCTGATTGAAAACAAAGTTATAGATATGCATAACAAAGATCAGAGAGATGCTTTTTTTGCAGGAATAGTTAAATATAGTAGTGATGAGATTTACAGTTTTAGTTTTGGTACAGAAGATGGTGAATACTATGGTGCTAGAAAAAATGGAAATGACGATATAGAAATATATAGAAGTACACCTGAAACCAAAGGTCATTCTTTATATTATAATGTAGATGAAAATTTAAAGCAGGGAAAATTTGTTAATGATTATGGCGATTTCGATCCTAGAACAAGAGATTGGTATATAAGTGCTAAAGAAAATGGAAAGCCGGTATTTTCTTCCGTTTATAAACATTTTACAAAAGATGATTTGGCTTTGTCAGCGGCATATCCTATTTATAATAAAGATGGGAGTATTCAAGGGGTAATGGGAACACATATAGTTCTTTCTACTCTTAATGAATCCTTGGAAAAAATCGCCAATGAGAATTCGGCTTCAATATATATAGTTGAAAAGAATTCTGGATTTCTAGTTGCGAATTCGTTAAACAAAACTAATTTTGAAATACTTTCTGATGGAAATATTAATAGAACTTTAGTTAAGAATATTACGGATAAATCAATTAATGATGCATATGAAAACTATATAAATACTTCTAATACAAGTTTTATTTCGGAAGTTAATAATGAGAACTACCATACTAAAATATTTGAGTATAATAAAGATGGTCTGGACTGGCTTATAATAACATCTGTTCCAGAAACTATTTTTACAAAAGAAATAAGGAATAATATTAATATAGCTATAGAACTTACTGTGATTGCTCTTATTATAGCTGTTATTATTCATATGAAGAGTACTAAAATTATATTGAAACCAATAAATCATTTGATAGAGATATCTGATAAATTCTCTAAGGGGAATTTATCAGATAGGGCCAAGATTTTTAGAAATGATGAAATAGGAAGTTTGTCTAAGGCTTTTAATAGCATGGCGGAAGAACTGTGTTCGTTTATAAATAACCTTGAAGAAAAAGTTAAAGAAAGAACAAATGAACTGATTATTGCAAAAGAAGCAGCTGAAGATGCTAATATGGCAAAAAGTCAATTTTTAGCCAATATGAGTCATGAAATAAGAACTCCTCTTAATGGAATTGTTGGATTTTTGAGTATCTTGGAAAAAACTGACCTAGATAGTACCCAGCAAGATTATGTTGAGACAATCCAAACTTCTTCAGAGACATTACTTGTAGTTATAAATGATATACTTGATATTTCTAAAATTGAAGCTGGGAGAATGGAAATAGAGAAAGTTGCTTTTGATATCCGTTCTGTAATTGAAAGCACTATATTTCTTTATGATGCAAAAGCAAGAGAGAAAGGGCTTGAACTTAATATGCTTATAAATTCAGCCATACCAAGTTGTTTGGTAGGAGATCCTACTAAAATTAGACAAATTATAAGCAATTTAGTCAGCAATGCAGTCAAATTTACACACAATGGAGAAGTATTTATTGAAGTTTCCGTTATAAAAGAAACGAACACTGAAGTACAGCTTTATTTTGAAATAAGAGATACAGGGATAGGCATGAATGAGGAAGAGATAAGTAAGCTTTTCAAACCATTTAGTCAGGCTGATTCTTCATCAACTAGAAAATATGGAGGGACTGGGTTAGGCCTTGCGATATGCAAAAAAATAGTTGAGATGATGGGTGGTACTATAAGTGTGAAAAGTGTAAAAAATAAAGGGACGACCTTTTGTTTTGATTTATTACTAGATAAATCAGAACAATCAGTAATTCAAATGCCTCCTGATTACTCTATATTTAAAGGTAAACGAATATTAGTTATTGATGATTATGAGATGAATCGTTATATAGCAAAAGTTTATCTTGAAGAGGTTGGGTGTATGATTGATGAGGCGGAAAGTTTAGAGTCGGCATTAAGTATGCTTATAAATAATCGGAAGGCATACAACACTATTTTGATTGATTACCAAATGAAGGAGATAACTGGTTTTGAGCTTGTTGAAATAATGAAGGAAAGAGGCTTAATAAATGACATTCCGTTGATACTATTAACTTCAGTTACCGCAAATTCTGAAGCAAGGATAGCGAAGGAAAATAAATTTTCTGGATATATTTCAAAACCTTATAAAAGGGGGGATTTGCTCGATTGCGTTGCAATGGTGATTAAAGGAGATGGCTCTAAAATATATAATAATGATGTTTTTATAACAAAGCAAAATGTTGAAGAAGCTAAATATAATAAAAAGATAAAAATACTTTTAGTAGAAGACAATGATATAAACATAAAATTTTTTGTTAATAGTTTAAAATTGAATGGTTTGACTTGTGATATTGCTATTGATGGGGCAAAAGCGTTAAAAGCATGTGAGAACAAGGAATACGATATAATTTTTATGGATTGTCAGATGCCAGTTATGGATGGCTATGAAGCAACAAGAAAAATTCTTTTGTTAAGAAGTTATAAAAATGTTCCTGTAATAGCTATGACTGCTTATTCTATGAAAGATGACGAAATTAAGTGTTTGGAAGCAGGAATGATCGATTATTTAAGCAAACCTTTTACTGTTGATCAAGTTATGGAAATGTTAGAAAAGCATGTGAAAAATATTCATAATGATGATATGAATATTTTAAGTGATTTAAATGACCATGGTTTTGAGATGAATCAAAGTGATTATTTTACTGAAATAGTAAAAAGTCTTATAGAGGAATCGGGATTTGATGAACGTTTTTGCACAGAATTGCTTGAAGAATTTTGTGAGCAATCAAAGAAAATTCTGAGTCAAATTAAAGAATGTATAGATCAAAATGATTTAAATGAATCATGTATACTTCTACATAAGCTAAAAGGGTCAGCAGGTACTGTAAGAGTCAATGATATAGCTGAATTTGCGTTACAAGCAGAAAATGCTGCAAAAAATGATGATAAAGATTTACTAATGAAAGCAGTCTATAGCATGGAAAAAACGCTAAAAAACTTGTAATGGACAATGAATGAAAACTAAATAAAAACGGTAATGGAAGAATTTAAGAAACTATTAGTAATTTGGGTTGTGATCAGTTGATGCTTTTATTAAGAGATGCAATAATTGAATGTAATGGCGTTTGTGAAGAATATTTTAGATGAAATTGATTTTTTTGAGCAATTTAGCTATATGTAATTTGGGTTAATTACATATAGCTATTTTTTTGCAAATGTACATGCACTTTTCAATTAGGGCATTAACTTAGTTTTAATAAGAACTCATAAATTTTGAAACTAATCCCCAAAAAGCTAATTGAATTAAAAAATGAACTAATTGTAAAAAAATATATTGCAAGTGCTCTGTAATAATAGTAGTATTAAATAAAGGTATTGTATATAAAAAAAGTATTAAGAGGTCTAATGTGGAAAAAGAATTATATACCTGGAATTAAATAATCTATCTATCAATTAGGAAAAATTAAACATTAAAATTTGAAAAAATATAAAAGTATTTAATGTTATTATAGGGTGGGGGAATGAGAAGAATGTGTAATGAGTGTTATTTAAGAAGTAGTGTGGAAAAATGGAGACAAAGATTAGATAGTATGATTATTAAAAAGAAAGGTAATTTTTTGGATGATGAGATAATTGCTTTGAATCAATATGTTGGTGATTTGATTGCTGAGTGCATAGATTGTAATGCTTTTAAGTTTTATAAAGCTGGCAGAAGAAATACTGTTGTAGGTAATAAGCAACGAGATGTGTATTATTATGGGGACTACAATTTGTTTATTAATTTGTATAATTATATAGAAGAAGGTATAAGAAATAGTGAAAAAGTTCATATTTCTATTCAGAAAAATCTCTACAAGAAATTAAAAAATTTACTTATAATTAATGGAATTTCTATTGAAAAGGTGCAATTTATATGTATAGAAGACATGAAAAAAATTATTCGTAATAAGAGTAATTCAATTAGTTTTAGTGAAGAAATAAAAATGAGTGAAAATAAGGGATATAATAAAAATAGATGGATAATTCAATCTTCTTTGCAAAAATATTTTTTACAGCAGGAAGATTATTGGAATCGATATAATGAAAAGTTTAATTCAAGTATTCTTTGCGTACATGATGCTTCTCTATATATACATAAAAATGTGCATTTAGAATTAGGACGTGAATTGTTAAATAAATATCAATATCATTCTAAAAAAGATAATTATCAAGTTGGGATTTGAAATTTATATTTTTAGAGCGTTTAACATAGTACAAAAAAAGTAGGCAGTTAATTCTAACTGTCTACTTTTTGTGCATAGAAGTATAAAAATATACGTTTGATTAATATTTTACGGATGGAAGGATAGCGGTGAGAATCTCTTTTAGTACATATAAATCCTTCTCATGAGCATGATTTATTATATCTATCAAGTCATCTTTATTAACATTAAGGGCTCTTTCGCCATAAACTAAAAAGTCCAAAGAAATATGTAGAGTTGAAGCAATCTTAATTGTAGTTGGAAGCGACGGGTGACGTTGTCCCAATTCAATCTGGCTTAAATAAGTTGGAGATATACTAACCAATTCTGAAAACTTTTCTCTAGTTAAGCCGTTGCGTTCTCTTTCAGCCTTTATACGTTTTCCGATATCTATATAATTAATATTATTCAAGTTTATCATTCCTTTTTTTATATAACTTTATATTTTAAAGGCAAATAACAAAAAAAGCTATTTGAGTTCGTTTATGAAAATTAAAACATATAGTTTTCTCACAAAAATACTATTAAGCACACTAACTAAAATACATATGCTTTTGAAGAAATTAAAAGAATAAAGGAATATTTAACTTGGGAAATTCTAATTGAAGCAGAAAATCTAAATGATGCTGTCCCAATTTAAGTTGGACTTAATAAGCTGATTTATCAGCTTGTTTAAAAATAATCTTTAGTTATTCCGTTAGGCTTTCTTTTAGTTTTTCATAGTTTTTTTTATATCTGTGAAATCAATATTATTTAATTTAATTTCTTTTTTTATATAACTGTACATTCTTAATCAATATAACAAAAGTAGCTATTTGAATTAATTTATGAACTATTTGCAAAAAAATGTTGCCAGAGAATTATAAAAATAGTACTATTAAGTTAGGGTATAAAATCAATAAAATGCTATCAGGAGGGTATTATGGAAGAATTGGAAGTTAAAATAGAATCTGTTAGAGAATATCTAAACAAACTAGTTGGTGAAGGAGATATTTGTAGAAATGATGAGATAATTTGCATTAGCATTAAATTGAATCACCTTATTAATCAGTACTACATAAGCAAAAAATACTAGTTTACATAAAAAGATTTTTAGTAGAATTAAGCTTTGAACTAATTAATATTAAATTATAAATTTAATATGTTTTTATACCTTGCATTTTTATTAAACTTATTTATTAATTTTAATTTATACATTTAGATAATTCTAATCCAATATAAGGATGAATGTCAATATATGAGGGAGATTAACTTTTCATACTATGTTTTTAATATATATTTATTTTTACATATGGTTATATATTAGAGGAGAATTGTTAATTTCTTAATTAGGAAATGTTAAAAGTGGGTTGGTGATTTTGGAAAAAATAATATATCGACTGAAACAGATACGTAATGCTAAAAAGCTAAAAAAATAAAACAGTTAGTAATGTGGAAATTTAAGTAAAAGTGTGCTTAAAAAGAGAGGGGAAGGGTTAAAAAGAAGGTGCTTATACAAATTTGAGGAATTTTATAATTGAGTAAAAAAAGAGGGGTTATGGGAGGCATAAAGATGAAAAGTACATACGCAAGAGATATTGTTCAATTACTAGAAAAAACTAACTATAATGAAGTGATGGTCATTAGAAGTAAATTATCAGATGAAGATATTGAAGTTATAAATTTTTTTGCTGATCAATATCAAAAGAATGTCATGTTTGCTTCAATGCATGAAGCTTTATTTAATGAAAATGATAATCCGTTAGTTTTAAAGTATTAGATTTATTTTGATTGAAAAAACAATATTTATAAGAGGGTGTAAAATTATGTGGGGAATTTTAGAACAAGACAAAAAAGAGTTAAGAAAAAATTTAAATTGTAGAATTTGTCCTTCTATTTATGAGGAGATTAATGGAATAAATGAGGGCGTAGTAAAAGATATTAATCAAGTAAACATTACGGAGGAAAAAATTATATTTGATATGATGAATAGACGTAATACGCGTAAATATAATCATAAGCATGATGTTAAATTGTATTTGCTAGTTTGATTTGATAATCTTATATCAAAAATTTAAATGGGATAATTCTATTCAACATTATATGGGTATTAATATATTGAGGGTAGCATATGAGAAATGGTATTTATATATGAATAATGTATTGCTTGCGGTGAAGATATAGTGTTATTGGTGAAAATTATTATGTTTTTGGGAAATTAAATAAAAAGTAAAGCTAGGCATAAAATATGCCTAGCTTTTATTATTACTTGAACGAATACTGATTAAACATTAAGTTAGAATATAGATTTTGGGTTATCTATTAATGCAATTTTATAAAAAATGAATTTATATGTAAAAGGATAAATGATTATAGAAAAAATCGTGTTACAATTTAATTTTAATAACGACAAATAGATACAAATAATATTATAAAAACATGGATATAAAAAGAAAAAACATAGAAAAAGGTGAATAAATGACGAAAAAAAGAAAAAATATTCTGACATAAAAAGAAGGTTTTCAAGTGTATTTTGTAGAAAAGTTTAATTACATAAAAGAAATGAATTTTTAGGAAGGTGGTTGATATGGGATTATCAGGCTGAGATTTAAATAGGATATTATGAGTGATAAAAGTAATTCAAAATTATAATGTGGGAAAATATGTATGAGAGGTGAAAATGGATGGATTTAATATGGGATAAAATGTGGTCGGTTGGTGTTGATAAGATAGATAGACAACACAAAGAATTGTTTGACAGAATTAACTTGCTTGTATGTTCTATGAAAAGTGCAGAAGGAAAAGAGGAGATGATTACAACTTTGAATTTTCTTGAAGAATATGTAATTAGACATTTCAACGATGAGGAGGAAATTCAAAAGAAAAATAATTATCCTAATTATGAGATTCAGCATAAGGAACATGAAATTTTCAAAAATAATTTAAAAGAATTGAGAAAAGTGTTCGAAACTACAGGCGTGTCTACGTTATTTGTAATAAGCGAACAACAGAAAATGTCATATTGGTGGCGAAAACATGTAATAGAATTGGATAAAGACATAGGCAAGTTTCTTATGGATGTTTAAATAGGTCGTTTATGTAATTTTAAAGGAATAAGCAAAATAAAATTTATAGTGGTTTACTGTGGTGAATTTTGAAGTGGGTACAATACAATGGAGGTTATGAAAGGTGGAAGTATATGGTTCATTTAATTAATGATATAGAAATTAGATCTAAGCATACAAGAGAAAAATATGGCATACAAGTTGGAAAAATTAAATTTGATTTATCAAAAGAAGTAAGTCTTATAAAAAAACAATTGAATTATGGGAGCGAAGAATTTATAAATATTAGATTAAATAATGAGGAAATAATCATTCTTTATAATGCTATGAATAAAATAAGCTACGATAATGTAAAGCCGTATATTATTGATTTTTATACGCTTCTTAACAATGAATTTGTAGGACATTGTGTCTTGGATAATGCATACATAGAGTATGATAATGATATTTCGTATTCAAAGGTAACTGAATTACATTTAAAGACGGGAGTTAATTCGCAATTAATTGTTAAGAAGCTTTTAATATGATGCGAATGAAGTTATAAAGTAAAGATAAAAATATTTAGCACATGAAGTGCTGATGTTTAATCTTTATGCTAGCAGAGAAAGGTAGAGATTATGAAAGATTTCATGAAAGATTTTAAAGTATCTACATTTATATTTTTGTTTGTAATTATGCTTATAATTAATATTTTGGTTATATATATTACGAATTAATAATTTATTGAATAGACAAGTATCAAAATAGGAGCAAATTCTTATGATCAATTGTAGATTTTGTAATAAACTTACTGCTTAATAAGTTAAGGAGATTTATTGGGGCTGAGTGTGAAAAAAAGTTTAAAAGGAATTAAAGTATCAAGACACATAATAACGTTATTTGCTAAGTAATTTGGGTAGGAGCGATGAAGGATTATTAGAAATATTAAATATATTCAATGGTTAAGAACTAAAGAAGAAGTTAAGTGATGTTGATGGTGAGTGTAGAGATAGAAAAGATTTTTTGCTGTAAGATAGATTACGGAAAAGATAGTTGATAACGTCTAATTTTAATATGGATTCTATCAATATCTTTTCTAACTGCTATATAGTAAAGGCAACTATGTTTAATGGAGTGAGAGAGATGAAATATGAGGAATATTTTGAAGAAGTATGCTCAAGTGATATGAGTGATTGGTGTTATGAGGATGATATAGGAGTATATTTGTATAGAAATAATATCGATATAATGATAAAAAATGATATAAAATGGCTTGAAAATAGCGATGATACATGTTATGAAGATTGGACAAGTATTTTTCCAAATAAACATGCATATAATAAAAGGTTTATTCTTAAATATAGGGAGCAAATAATTAAGGTGGTATATGGCGTTTTTGTAGATGCGTGTACATGTTTTATTCCTTTCCCAGATAAAAAAATGAACATCACAAAGCAACAATATGAAATAGGAAAGATTATTAATAGTTTTATAACTTCAGATGAAAGATTCGAATCCTATTTGGTTAAAGCTAAGATTAATATTATATCGGAATGATTAATAAAGTTATTTTAGAAACTCATTAATTTATTTTCATTAGATTATGGAAATTATTACGCAATAATTTCGATAAATAGGTTTATATTTGGAATACAAGGTAATCCTAGCGAATTAATTAATGGTAAGATGTATAAAATTTAATTTCAAAATATATTTAGAAAAAATATTTTTTCTAAAATACAAAATAAGACAAATAATATCAATGAGCTATGATAGAATTTATTTATAGTATTTTCACTAGTGTTTTATCTTAATTAAAATAAAAAAATAATAAAAGAAGAATGAAAGAGTGGTGAGTGTTTTATTATGTAATAATAATTGATTATTTGTCAAAAAATGAATAGTTATATAGAAGAAAATAGATGCTTTTTATAGAAACTTATTTTTCTATATTATATAGAAAAAAGAAATGTAAACGATACTTGATTCTAAACTAACCCACCAGTAGTGAAGTTTTATGACTGATTTTGATGATAAATATTAAAAAGATCTGTAAATCAGGAAGCGCATTTATTCTAAACAGAGGGCAGGTGGAATTTATGAGTAGTTGGCTTGTAAATTTAAATTCAAAATTTGCAGAAGAATTTGATATAAGATTTGATGGATTTATTATTAAAGAAGAAGAAAAAGAAGAATTTTTAATTAAAATGAATAAGATTGCACGAGAAGTTGTTGAGCTAACTGATTTAAAGATGAATGAAATAGATTTATTTGAGTGTAAAGAAATTAAGTAAAAATGTCTTTAATAAGTATTTATGCTGTAATTTGATCGTGTTTCTAATGAAATTAATAAAATGTTTATAAGGATGATGAACTTATGCCAACATTAAAGAACTATGAAATTTATTGTGAATTCACAGATAGAAAAGTAAAAGTAAAAGAAAATTATATTTTAACTTGTGGAAAGATATTTCCAATAAGATGTTGTTATGTATTAGATGATGAAAGCAATATAAAAGAAATAATACATACTTGTAAGCATCGTGATAATGGTGAGTGTGTTTTAACTTAAAAGCATTATAATAATTTTGATATTCAGGGGGATGAGATGAGATGGATTTAGAAGAAAAATACAAAGATATAATTGAAGCGTACACAAGAACAACTAAGGAAAATGATGAATTTGAGGATGGAAGTTATTCCTATAGAAAAAACAAGTTTAAGAGTAACTTTGAATACGGGGAATTTAACAAGGAGAATAGAAAGCTTAATAAGAGAAATAAAAATAAGAATTGGTCTTAAAGGGTTAATTTATCTGTCCATATTATTTGTTGTTACATATACAGTGTATTCGTGACTAAAAAATATACAGCTATAAGCAGCTCCAAGTTAGAACTTAATTTGGGGCTGCTTTACTAATATTTCAAGTGAATCAAATATTGATTTTCTAGCATTCTAATGATAAAATATATTTAATTGTATTAAAATTATAAATATATATGTTGCGATTTACAATGCACATCTTACAATTACGACTAAAATTCTTACAATATTTTTAGAATTATGATGAAGAATTATTTTTGCAACGTATATTATATAAAAAATGTTGATATGGGAACTTTAAGTAGTTCCTTTTTATATAATGGTTTTAAGTATTTGAAGTTGGGTATGTAACCGATCAACTGGAACTAATTAATCCTTAGTCATGATTG
This sequence comes from Clostridium sp. YIM B02569, assembly GCF_022320765.1. NCBI lineage: Bacteria > Bacillati > Bacillota > Clostridia > Eubacteriales > Clostridiaceae > Clostridium > Clostridium sp. YIM B02569. The sequence continues at coordinate 169,652 of NZ_JAKJJX010000004.1, forward strand.
ATTTGTTTTGTTTAAAGCTTTGAATATGAGATTATGTTTTTATTATAGTTATATAATTACAAAGAAGCGATCGTAACTATAATAATTAGATTAATATATTAAAATTTGCTTATTTATAGAAAACATATAATGAGATAGTAGTTATCTGGTTTTTGCTATGTCTTTATCATATGTTTTTATTTATGCGCATTATTATATTTATAAATTATTTAGATAAGTATAACAGTTAATATTTAGAGGGGATTATAGAAATTATGTTCATAAGGAGTAAAAGTTTTGTATATTCATATTGAAAAATAGGCATTTTAAAATAAAAATTTTAAGGGTATAGATTGAGGGGTTAAGTAAAATTGAGAAAGAAATATGTATATTTACTATTTGGGTTAATAATTTTATTAGTATTTTCTATAGGTTATTTTAAGAACAAAAGTTTCTATAATAAAGCGCCTCAAGTTGAAAATGGTTTTATTGATCTTTCAGATTGGGATTTCGATAAGGAGGGAAATGTAAAATTGGATGGATATTGGGAATTCTATCCTAATGAACTTTTATCTCCTTCAGATATTAATAATGAAGTGGAATTACATAAGGTTTACATTAACACTCCTGGTGCATGGAGAAACCAAATTCCCAATAATGTGATATCTGATAAAGGAATTGGAACTTATAGAGTAAAAATTAAGATAAATAAAAGTGTCTTAATGTATGGTATAAAGACTACACACATACGGTCAGCAAACAAAATATTTGTGAACGGAAAAGAAATTGGACAAAGAGGTGACCCAAAGCCAAGCTTTGAGGAAGGATATTTTTCAGATATTCAACGGACTGTTGCATGCTTTAAGCCAGAAGGAGATACTTTAGATATTGTTATTCAGGTAGCGAATTTAGATTATTTTAGTGGGGGGATAATCCAAAGTGTTTTCTTTGGAGATTATGAAAAGATATTAGATTACTACATTATATTTATAGTATTAGATATAGCCAATATATTAATTTTAGGGATCTTTGGGGTTTACTACATTGGAATTTATTTGAAAAATATTAAACAAAAGAAATTTTTGTATATTGGAAGCGTATGTATAATTTATGCTTTTGTTTCATCCACAGTAAACGAAAAGATATTTAATAAAATTTTTTCGTTTATATCATATTCCGAAATTTTGAAGATAAAGTTAGCATTAATAAGCCTGAGTATATATCTTGTACTCTTACTCATACGACAATATGGTAATGATTTTATTACTAGAAAAAATATAAAAATAACAAAGTATATAATTTTTGCTAGTATCTTTACAGCTTTTCTAATGCCAATGGAGTTTGTGGAATTATTGGAAAATATAACTGATACAATAAATATATTAATTTGTGTTTTTGTGGCTTTTTCAATTATGAAAGCAATTTATAACAAAAGATATGGAGAATTAGGGAAAAAAGGAACAATACTTTTGCTTTGTGGAGTTATTGCAGCTTTAACTCAATATTGCATTTTTGTACTGTACTATTCTTCAATAATGAAGAGCAACATAATTCCTTTTATTACATACTTTATTTTCTTACTGGCGGCTTTGGTTATTATTTTGAAGCAACATATAAATGCATATAATAAAATTCAGACAATAAATAGTGATTTAATATCATTAGACAAGTTGAGAAATGAATTTTTAATCAGCACTTCCCATGAGTTTAAAACTCCTTTGCATGGAATAATAAATATTGCTCAATCTATTTTAAATAAAAACGATAGAAACACAGCAAAGGTAGATGAAAATTTAGCATATATAATATCCACAACGACAAGATTATCAAGCCTTGTAAATGATATAATTGACTTTCAAAGTATACAGAATGAAGAGCTTAAGGTTAATAAAGAAGTATTTGATATTAATGGTGTTGTACAGGCAGTATTTGATATTTTGGCTTATATGAGAAAGAATGAAGAGATACAGTTAATTAATAGTGTGCCAATTGGAGAATATTATGTTTATACAGATGAAAATAGGTTTAAGCAAATTTTGTTTAATCTTATAGTTAACTCTTTGAAATATACTGAAAATGGATTTATTAAAATTAAAGCTGAAGTAGCAGAAAAGAATTATATTAATATAACAATTGAAGATACAGGTATAGGCATTGATGAAAAGTATCATGATGAAATATTTGAAAGAAACATTGATATAGATAAAGATGTTTTTAATGGAATATTTCCGTCTGGGCTTGGTCTTTCTATTTCTAAGTTGCTTGCATCTAGAATTGGCGGGGAATTGTATCTGAAGTGGTCAGAACCAGATAAAGGATCAATATTTGTTGTAAAGATACCTAAAGCAAACGAAAATAGTTATGTCATTAGACAAGAGCAGGATATTGAAAATAATATAACTACCTTAAGGAGTGATGAAAAACTTAGTGCTAATATATTGTGTGAACCAACTGAAACTAAAAACAATGGAGAAAAGCTAAAGATTTTACTTGTTGATGATGATGTATGCAATATCAAAGTTTTACAAGAAATATTTTATGACAGTAATTATGAAACTTTAGTTGCATATAACGGGGTAAATGCCTTAGAATTAGTTAAAAAACATAAAGATATATCAATTGTATTACTTGACGTAATGATGCCAGGATTATCTGGCTATGATGTGTGTAAAAGGATAAGAAAAGAGTACAAGCTATTTGAGCTTCCAATATTACTTTTAACAGTCAGAAGTACACCAGATGATATAGCGTTGGGTTTTGAAGCAGGTGCTAATGACTTTTTAACCAAACCTTTTAATTTTATGGAATTAAAAGCTAGAGTAATAACTCTTCAAAAAATGAGAATTGCAGTAAAAGAAGCTTTGAAAATGGAAACTGTATTTTTACAATCTCAGATAAGACCTCATTTTTTGTATAATTCTTTAAGTGTTATTGTTTCTCTGTGCTATAGAGATGGGAGAAAGGCAGGAGAGCTTCTTGGAGAATTAAGTAAATATTTACGTTTCGCCTTTGATATAGACCCTTACAACTCGTTTATAAGCTTGAAGGAAGAAATGTCTTTTGTCAGATCTTATGTGAAATTAGAGAAAGCTAGGTTTGGGGAAAGGCTTGAATTTGAATTTGATATTGATGAAGAGTGTTTGCAAAATACTATTCCAGCATTAGTTATACAGCCTCTAGTAGAAAATTCAATACGTCATGGCTTAGTGAAACGCATTTCTGGCGGTAGAGTAAAGATATCTATTAAAAGAAGTAATGATTATATTAAAATTGTAATACAGGATGATGGGGTAGGGATAGATGCTAAAAAGTTAAAGGGATTATTGGACGATAGTATATCGATAAATAGTGGATTAAAAAATGTTAACAAAAGACTTATAAATGAATATGGACATGGTATAATTATCGAAAGTAAGGTGGGGCAAGGAACTACTTCTACAATAAATATACCTCTAAAATTAAATATTTAAGAGCAAGGGATTGAAGTTATGATTAAGGCAATGGTTGTAGATGATGAAACTTTAACTAATGATCATATTTGCGAATTAATTAGGGATACAGGTGCTGAAGTTGAGGGATATACAAATCCTCATGAAGCTCTTGATAGCATAATGCGATTTAAACCGGATGTGTTATTTTTAGATATAGAAATGCCAGAAATTAATGGTTTGCAGTTTGCAGAAATAGTTAATTCAATAGAACATGATTGCGAGATTGTATTTATTACAGCGTATAATCAATATGCAATCAATGCATTTAGAGTTAATGCTATAGATTATTTGTTAAAGCCAATCATAGTTGAGGAACTATATAGTTCAATTGAGCGTGTGAAAAAGAGAAGATTTTTGATTTCTAGTGTTAGTCCAAATAAAGAAATAAAAATTTCTTTATTTGGAGGGGTATCTCTATATATAGGAGATGAAAAGAAGCCTATTAGATGGATGACAGCTAAAAGTGCTGAAATTTTTGCTTTCATGCTTCTAGGGAAAGACGATAAAGAAATATCTAAATGGAGATTAATGAACGAAGTATGGCCAGATAAGGATAAAGAAAAAGCGGATATTAATCTTCGAAGTACAATTAGCCGATTGAATAAAACTTTTAGGGAGAATTCTATAAAAATTTCAATCATATCTACTGGAAATGGATACAAATTACTAATAGCAGAACCAGATATAAGAATAGATGCATTTGAATTAGAAAACTTAGTATTTAGTATAACTGAAATAGATGACTCTAACTTGGAATGCTATGAAAGTATTATACTTGATTATAAATATATGCTTCTTGAAGATTTTAATAGTGATTGGTGCTATTTTGAAAGAGAAAATTATCATAGATATTTTTTAAATGGAGCACGTAAACTTGTAAAATATTATAAAGATATTAATGCTGAGCCAATTAAGATTTTAAGACTTGTTGAGCTTATTATTAAATATGAACCTTATGACGAGGAGATGAGAGAAAATGCTTTGATGTTTCATTATAAGATCGGTGGAATAAAAAAAGCAGAAAAATATTATAATGAGTATTATGAAATGATGGAAAATGATTTGCAGATGGAGCCATCAGCAGCTGTAAAAGAATTATACAAATACATTTTAGATAACTAGCTAATAATTTTTATGATAAGTACTATAAGTGTTTACAAATATTGGATAATATTAGACTATTATGCATAATTTAAATAATAATTCATATTATAAAATAAAAATGAATACTCCAAGAAAGGTTAAAAATGTACACTATTTACATTTTTAACCTTTTCTTTGTGACATTTATAAAAATAATAATATCTTGCCACAAATTTGCAACAATATATTTTGTAGAATAAAGTTGTAATAATTCTTTTTATAAACAATATTTTTAAAATTAAATAACGCAGGGGGTAATTATGATGAATTTATTTTCTTCGACTTCTTCATCAAATGGTCTAGAGAGGGAGAGGCTAAAACTTATATTGGTACATGATAAAACTGATATATCTAGTGATGTTTTAGATACTATAAGAGAGGAAATACTAGAGGTAATTGATAGAAATATAAAAACAGAAAATTCATGCAAAAAAATGATATTAACACAAGATACTGTAAATATAGATAATTATTCGATATTGATTGCTAGTATACCTATGAAATAATAAATAGAATATGTAATGCATGTGATAATATTACAGATATAAAAATCTTATTAAAAAGAAAATATACTGGAGTTTTTCATGCACTGCGAACAGATAGTAATTTATATGTTGCATCGTTCCTAATTCCAGTACTTGAGCAATAATTAATATTGTATAAGTGTAAGTGATTTCTATAGGCAAGTAGATAAACACTTACGCTTATTTTTTTATAGTATGTTGGAAGTGACAGCAAAGTGGTATATAATGATGAAAAAGCTTATTTAATGTTTAAAATTGAAAGGGAGGAATAAGAATGTCTTATTTATTCGTAGAGTATCCAAAATGTACAACTTGCAAACGAGCAAAAAAGTGGCTCGATGAACATCAAGTTGAATATGAGGATAGACATATAGTTGATAACAATCCGAAAATAGAAGAACTTCAAGAATGGATAAAGAAAAGTGGATTGCCAATTAAAAAGTTTTTTAACACAAGTGGAACTGTATATAAAGAGATGAATTTGAGTCAAAAGCTTAAAGAACTTTCAGAAGAAGAACAAGTAAAGCTTTTATCAACAAACGGAATGTTGGTTAAGCGCCCTATTGTAGTTGGAGATGACTTTGTACTTGTTGGTTTTAGAGATGAGAGTTTATGGGAAGAGTCACTTTTGAAAGGCTAGATTAGTGATTAAGTGATAATAAGAAAGAGATATTTGAATTTAAATAAATATCTCTTTCTTTATTTTTGCGGAAATTATCAAAGATAATAACTTATAGAGATTGAAGAGTAATTTATTATATGCTCTATAATTATGCAAGTTAATATGTAGTATGTTAAAATACATCAATAAGAATGATTAAATTTATCACTAAAATTAATATTTAAAATGTGCTATTCTATATATCATAAAGCAAAAGGCAAAATTTTCATAAAGCGCATAATAAAATTTATTGATTAATGCCAAAATAGATATAATTAATATTTTAATAGATATATGTAAGCGCATTTATAAAATTGCTATATTGGGGAGTGATAGAGATGGAAAATTTTGAAAAATATAAAAGAATGTATTTTATGCCACCAAAAGTGACATACGATTGGGTGAAAAAAGATTATATAGATAAAGCGCCTAGATGGTGTAGTGTTGATTTACGTGATGGAAATCAATCATTAATTGAACCTATGAGTTTAGAAGAAAAGTTAGAATTTTTTAATATGTTAGTAAAAATAGGTTTTAAAGAAATTGAAGTAGGCTTTCCGGCTGCTTCTGAAACTGAATATCAATTTATAAGGACACTAATTGAGAAAAATATGATTCCTAATGATGTCTCAATTCAGGTTTTAACTCAAGCTAGAGAACATATCATTAGAAAGACTTTTCAAGCGGTTAAAGGGGCTCCGCATGCAGTAATTCATTTATATAACTCAACTTCAGTTGCACAAAGGGAACAGGTTTTTGGTAAATCTAAGGATGAAATTAAGCAGCTTGCTGTAAACGGGGCAGAACTTCTAAAAGAAATAGCGAAAGAAGAAAAAGGAAACTATTCATTTCAATATAGTCCAGAAAGTTTTCCGGGAACAGAAGTAGATTATGCGGTAGAAGTATGTAATGCAGTATTGGATGTTTGGAAGCCGACAAAAGAAGAGAAGGCAATTATTAATATTCCTACAACAGTTGAAAATGCAATGCCTCATGTATTTGCTTGCCAAGTTGAATATATTCACAAAAACTTAAAGTATAGGGAGGCTGTAACTTTATGCTTACATCCACATAATGATAGAGGAAGTGGAGTGAGTGATGCAGAGTTTGGTATACTTGCAGGTGCAGATAGAATAGAAGGAACTTTATTTGGTAATGGCGAGAGAACAGGAAATTTAGATATTGTTACAGTTGCTATGAATCTTTACTCTCATGGTGTAGATCCTAATTTGAATTTTAGAAATATGCCTGAAATAGTTGAAAATTATGAAAGATTAACTAATATGCAAGTGGGTATGCGCCAACCATATGCTGGTGAATTAGTGTTTACTGCCTTTTCGGGTTCTCATCAGGATGCTATTTCAAAGGGGATAAAGTGGCGTGAAAATAAAGAGTGTGAGTATTGGGAAGTTCCATATTTACCTATTGATCCAATGGATGTTGGGCGCCAATATGATTCAGATGTTATTCGCATTAATAGCCAATCAGGTAAAGGTGGAGTGGCTTATATATTACAAAAGAATTTCGGAATATCACTTCCAAAACAGATGCAGGAAGCATTTGGGTATACAGTAAAGGATGTATCAGATAAGGCTCATAGAGAATTAACACCAGAAGGAATTTATAAAATTTTAGAAGAGAAGTTTATTCGTAACTCCCATGTATTTCAAATTCCAGAATGTCATTTTATACAAGGAGAGGAGATGGCAGCCGATACTACAATTTGTCATGGGGGGAAAATACAATGTATAACAGCGCATGGAAACGGAAGATTAGATGCAGTTAGCAATGCAATTAAACAGTATTTTGATATTGATTATGACTTAGATGTGTATGAAGAACATTCATTAACAAGAGGGTCATCATCGAAAGCTGTTACTTATGTGGGAATTAAATGCCATAATAAGCTTTATTGGGGCGTAGGAATAGAAAATGATATTATTAATTCATCAATTGCAGCTTTAGCAGTAGCAGTTAATCAATTAGAAGAGATTAAGAATATGAAAAGATCAGATGGTAGAATGACAGAGGTATTAAATTATATTCAATCAAACTATAAGACGGTCACATTAGAAAAGCTTTCAGAAACTTTTTACTTATCTAAGCCTTACTTATCGAAATATATTAAAGAAAGTACAAATAGTACTTTTGTGGATATAGTAAAACAAATTAGAATGGATAAAGCTAAGAGCTTACTTAAAGGAAGTGGAATGACAGTAGAAAATATTGCAGAGCAAGTTGGTTATGAAAATGTAGAGCATTTTATTAGATTGTTTAAGAAAGCATATGGAATAACTCCGGTAGAATTTAGAAATAATATACCTAAGCGAATGGAACAATAAAATAATAAATTTGTCTTTTTGTAAAAAAGATTTAATGAAAAAATATAGACTAATATGTCATACTATGGTATATTATATACATAACAAATGATTTGAAAAAACTAAAGATTTAAATAAACTAAAGATATTTCGAAAAGAGATGACTATAGATATGGTTATCTCTTTTCTTATTTATAAAATAAGGGGCAAAATAATTATAAAACTTAGATAAATTCTTATTTTAGCACTATAAATATATTAAAAGCATTTGTCGAAAAAAACCTGATAATCAATATCAAAAAATATAGATTATTTTTTAATATTGTGTTAATATAAATGTATACAAAAGATATCCAAACCCCACTCTTAATCTCCCCTAAATTTTATATAAGATACAGCCATAATTTGGCTGTATCTTTTTGCGTATTCAGTTAAGAGATATGTTAATAAACCATAGGTCACCTAATCAATTAAAAGGCGACTTTACAACAATTAGATGATGTTTACAATATATGCTATAATTTAGCCTAGTAGTAGATATAAATTTAAGGATGTCTTTTTAATTATTATTTAAATGCTTACACTTGGAGGAAAGAATATGGAGATTATAAAATCAATATTATATTTTATATTGGCTGGAATATTTGAAATTGGAGGTGGATATCTTATATGGATATGGTTACGCGATGGAAAAAGCTATTTATATGGAGTTATAGGAGCGGTCATATTAATTTTATATGGAATAATTCCTACTTTACAGCCCTCAAATGCTGATTTTGGTAAGGTATATGCAGCATATGGAGGAATATTTATTGTAATGTCCATTTTATGGGGATGGAAAATTGATAATATAGTACCTGATAAGTTTGATTTAATTGGTGGATGTATAGCTCTAGTGGGTGTTATTGTAATTATGTATGCACCAAGAGGATAGTAGAGTGTGTTATGATAAAAATTCGTATATAAAAATCAAGTGTGAAGAGTTTGAAAAAGCTTTAAAAATGGAAATACTTTAAGAAAAATGTAATGGATGATTATTACTAATATTTGAATTAATATAAAATTATAGAAGGGAAATATAAACTTTTATATAATTATCTATATTAAGGGGATGAGTTAATGAATCAAAATGTAGATATAATATTAGAAATAATAAAAAATATGCCATGTGAAAATATCGAAGGTGTTAATGTTCCTAAATCTTTGGGATATGAGCAGATAGGAATGAGTATTGATGAATTTGATGAAGCAATCAAGTACATACAAGATAATGATTTACTGAGGAAAATAGTTCCTATATTTAAAGATAATAAGATAGTACTAATAAAGATAATGTAAAATCATACTGGATTTTTAGAAAGGCGGCTAATATGACTAGTAAAGAAATAGAATTTGTTGATTTAACTAACCAACAGTATGAAGCTTTGATTAAAATGCAAATGGAATCATACAAAAAAATATTGGATTTTTGCAGAGAAAATATAAGCGATTCAGAGAAAGTTGAAATTATCGATAAGAACTTATTAAAAATGGATGAAAAAATAATAACAAAATTAGAGGAAATGAGAGTCTATAATAAAATATTTATGGAAACAGTTAAGTAAGATTTAATATTTTTAGAGGAATTTCTCCTTTTTTGTATAATTATTATTATGGAAAGAGGTGAGGATATGGAATTTAATCAGAAGTCATGGATTGAAAACTATGTACATAGCTTATGCCCGAAAAAAATTAGTAAAGAAAATGTAGATAAAGAGATAAATAGCATAATAACTTTAATGAATGAGTTATTTAGTAGTAGAAATGCAGACAAGTATGTTGAATTTGTCCCAGATGAAAATGCTATAATATTCCCAGGTAGAAAAGCAAATATTTTTATAAGATACAGTGTAGATGGAAATGGTAATGAAGTGAAAATATCAAAACATAAAAATCGTGAATTAAGCAGTAGTATAGAAAAAGCAATATTAATAAGTTGCAAAGGTGAAGAATATGTAGTAAAAGATGAACCTTCGATAACAATGGACGAAATGTCATTTGAAGGTTTGAAAGATTCTATTAATTATGCATTAAGCAAAATATTAAACTAAACATATGTGTAAGAGAACCCTGGATAGGGTTCTCTTGTTATATACTTTTATTTTTTAGTAAAATTTTAAGAAAACATTTTCAATTGACAAAAAACTGACAAAATTTAATGGTAATATATATATTAGAAAGTGTAAATGTTGTCAATAATGTATTATAGGCAATATAAAAAATTTTTATATTGTGTGATAATGTTTACAAAAAGTCATAAAGTTTTAATTATTTTTGTATAAAAATCACAAGAATTTAATATTATCATATATTTAAAAGAGGTGAGAACAACATGGGGAATATAATTAAAATTAATATGTACGCTGAAATGAAGAAAAAAAAGAATGTTAAGCTAGATTTAAAAACAGTAGAAGAAGTCATTTTAGAATATAATAAATGGCTAAAGAAAAACAACAGAGAGGATAAAATAGAGACTTATGAAAAGTTTTTACAAGTATAATTATCTTTAAAGGTAGATTGAGTGATAACGCTTAATTTACCTTTTTTTATTTTTATGTAGAAATATAGATAAGCTAACTATAATCCATACTTATGCGTATACCTCAACGAAATCATAAATATTTTGATTCCGAAAAGCTATGAAAATATCGCTGAAGGTTCTAAGCCGCAGGTTGTATCCACTTTAGCATGCTCCAACTTTCAGTTTGACAAGCTAAAATGGAACAACCTACAGCAAAGAACCTTTAACAGCTCATTTTCAAATGTTTTCTTCACAAATATATTTATGATTTCTAGTGAAGATATGAGCTTAAAGTTTTAGTGAATTTGTAAAGACATTCATCTAATAAGTTGAATTCTTATTTCGGCGAGCTATATGCATAAGTTCAGGTCTTAGTTGGTTTGTCTATAACAGGGGAGTTAAATCTGATAGATTTAAGATTTTTGGAGTTTATTGTGAGTTAATGTAAAGAAAACTCTATTTTATGTTAAAATATAAGTAGATTTTAAAAGTGTATTTTGGTAAAGGGAGAGAAAGGTATTAATATAGAATAAAAAATAGATTATTAAAATATTATTAAATAATTATAGAGTTTTAGTAAATAAGTTATGAAAATGAAAAAAATGTAGCTAAGAAATTGTATTGAGATATTAAAAGATTAGGTAAATTTATGTGAAGATAAAGAATTTTACTAAAGAATGGAGGTACGTTATGGAGAATAAAGAACTATTAATTGAAAACTCACATAAGAGAAGCGAAAGTTATGGAGTTGAAAAAAATTCAGATCATTCAAATAAGATTCTTACTGGTGAAGAATTAGAAAATATATTAACTATTAATAAAGAATTAATAGAAGTATCAAAAATATACATAGATATGGTATTTTCAGCAGTTATGGATAATGAATTTATTATAGTGTTAACAGATAAAAATGGGTGCATTCTATATATTAAAGGAGCAGAAGAAAATAATAGTAAGCTTGGGGGGAATAATCTTGAAGTTGGGGCTTATATGGATGAACAAAATATAGGCACTAATGCAATGGGAACAGCAATTAAAGAAGACAGGTGTATTCAGATAACTGCAACTGAGCATTACATAAAAAGGTTTCACAATTTAACATGCTCTGCTGCACCTATTCATAATACAAAGGGAGAAATTATTGGAACATTGAACTTAACAGGTAGAAGAGATATGAAGCATCCACATACTTTAGGTTTAGTTGTTTTTGGTGTAAAGGCAATCGAAAATGAATTGGACAAGAAGGGTATACGGGATATATTGAATCAAACCTATAACTATATGGAGAGCGTTATAGATAATGTTGACAAAGGTATTATGATAGTAAATAAAGAGTATAAAGTAATAAATATAAATAAACTTGGAGTAGAGATATTTAATATAGATAAGGATTTGATAATAAGTCAAGATATACATTATATTTTGCCTGATTTGGGAAATGTAATAGAAGAACTTGAAAACCATAACGGTGATATTATAAAGGAATTAAAATTAAAGCATACAAGCAGACATAAAATAAGGTTGGTTTTTAAAGGGCTTAAACATAAAGAAAATATTATAGGTATGGTTGTAACAATAAGCTATGAAAAAGAAGGAAAAGACAACAAAAATGCAACAGGGGCATTTTTTACTTTTAATGATATAATTGGGGATAGTGCAGCTATTGTTAATGTGATAACTAACTGTAAGGTTATTGCCAATAGTCCTTCGACTGTTCTAATTCAAGGAGAAAGTGGAACAGGTAAAGAAATATTAGCACAAGCTATGCATAATTATAGTGTGCGAAGAAGAAATAAATTTGTTGCAATAAATTGTGGAGCTATACCAGCTAATATAATAGAAAGTGAATTGTTTGGGTATGAGGATGGGACTTTTACAGGAGGAAAAAGAGGCGGAAATCCAGGTAAGTTTGAGATTGCAAGCGGAGGTACTTTGTTTTTAGACGAAATTGGAGAAATGCCTATTGATGCACAGGTTAAGCTGTTAAGAGTACTTCAAAATGGAAGAGTCACAAGGCTTGGTGGAAGCAAAGAGATTCCTATAGATGTAAGAGTTATAGCAGCTACTAATAAAAATTTAAAAAGAGAAGTTCAAAAAGGAAATTTTAGAGAAGATTTGTACTATAGATTATGTGTAATTCCAATCACTTTACCGCCTTTAAGAGAGAGAAAAGGCGATGTAAAAATGCTTATTGACTTCTTCTTAAGGATTAAATCTTTTCAGTTGAATAAATCAATACCAGAGCTTGATAAAGGTTTATATAATAAGCTATTAGACTATGATTGGCCTGGAAATATAAGAGAGCTTGAAAATTATATTGAGAATATAGTGAATTTGGATGGACGATCATCTTTTAATTTATGGGAATTTGAAGATAATCAAAGTTTTGAGACAGATAAAACATATGATAGGAAAATATTAAAAGATGGCTTTTTAAATAAAGAGATATGGGAAGACAATCAGACTAATGGTTTATTTAAGAATGTTAATACTGAAAAGACTGAGTATATGGTAAATACTTTAAATCTAGAAGAACTAGAAATGAAGGCAATTCATGAAGCTGTAAGAATAAATGATCATAATATGACAAAAGCTGCTAAAACTTTAGGTATAAGTAGAAACACTCTATACCTAAAATTAAAAAAACATAAATAAATTATAAAGCATGTCCTAAAATATTACGCTGTATTAAATTTATACTGTATTATTTTAGGACATATCTTTGTTAAAAATTATTTATATAAATGAGTATATGCTTAACAATCAATTTGTGTATAACTCATTTTATATATATTTAATAACTTAATTTAAAACCTTTAAATATAATATTTCTGAGGAATTACGAGTTTTTTGTTAGAAAAGTATTCCTGTATTTTGACATTTTATTATCATAAATATAAAATATATTGATAAAATAATCACAAGTTGGCATGAATATTGCTTTAATAATTTATGTGGTCAAAAATAGACATATTAACTTATTATTCTGCACTTGTGCAAAATAATGAATGAGCAAATTTTAGGAGGAAATATTTATGGCACGTTTTACTTTACCAAGAGACATTTATCATGGAGAAGGAGCACTTGAGGCACTTAAAACTTTAAAAGGTAAGAAAGCTTTCTTAGTAGTTGGTGGCGGATCAATGAAAAGATTTGGATTTCTTAAACAAGTTGAAGATTATTTAAAAGAAGCAGGAATGGAAGTAGAATTATTTGAAGGTGTTGAACCAGATCCATCAGTGGAAACAGTAATGAAAGGCGCAGAAGCTATGAGAAACTTTGAGCCTGATTGGATAGTTGCAATGGGTGGAGGATCACCAATTGATGCTGCAAAGGCTATGTGGATATTCTACGAATACCCAGATTTTACTTTTGAACAAGCAGTTGTTCCATTTGGATTACCAGACCTTAGACAAAAAGCTAAGTTTGTAGCTATTCCATCAACAAGCGGTACAGCTACAGAAGTTACAGCATTCTCAGTTATCACAAATTATTCAGAAAAAATTAAATATCCTTTAGCTGATTTTAACATAACTCCAGATATAGCAATAGTTGATCCAGCACTTGCTCAAACTATGCCAAAAACTTTAACAGCTCATACTGGAATGGATGCATTAACTCACGCTATAGAAGCATACACTGCATCACTTCAATCAAATTTCTCAGATCCATTAGCAATTAAAGCTGTAGAAATGGTTCAAGAAAATTTAATCAAATCATTTGAAGGAGATAAAGAAGCTAGAAATCTAATGCATGAAGCTCAATGTTTAGCTGGAATGGCATTTTCTAATGCATTACTTGGAATAGTTCACTCAATGGCTCATAAGGTTGGTGCTGTATTCCATATTCCTCATGGATGTGCAAATGCTATATTTTTACCATATGTAATTGAGTATAACAGAACAAAATGCGAAAATAGATATGGAGATATTGCGAGAGCCTTAAAATTAAAAGGAAACAATGATGCCGAGTTAACTGATTCATTAATTGAATTAATTAATGGATTAAATGATAAGTTAGAGATTCCTCACTCAATGAAAGAGTATGGAGTTACTGAAGAAGATTTTAAAGCTAATCTTTCATTTATCGCTCATAACGCAGTATTAGATGCATGCACAGGATCAAATCCTAGAGAAATAGATGATGCTACAATGGAAAAATTATTTGAATGCACATACTATGGAACTAAAGTTAATTTGTAAGATAAATAAAGGCAATTTTTTTAGTTCATAATCTTATAGAGATAAAGTACGTTGTTTTACATTAAAAATCATATAACTTTAAAAAAGTTATTGAGATAAACAATTGAATAATTATTAAAAGAATCGTTACAACATTAATAAAACAACAATGGCTCTCAACCTCAGAGAGTCTTTGTTGTTAATATGGCAATAAGGATGAAAATTCCAATTATCTGATTTATCTGATCTCTGGAAGCTGTAATACACTGACTTCTTTTAGTGAGATGCAATAGCTACATGACTATAGATAAAGCTCAGCTAAGATTAAGATCAAGCTCTATCTAAGCAAGTTTAATTTGAAATTATCAATAGAATTTATAAGCGTAGGGGGTACTAAAAGTGTACAAAATTGTTAACAAAAGAGAACTTACCAATAACATATTCTTGATGGATATAGAAGCGCCTAGAGTTGCTAAATCAGCAAAACCAGGTCAATTTATAATTATAAAAAATGATGAAAAAGGAGAAAGAATACCTTTAACAATTGCAGATTATAATGCGGAAAAAGGTACAGTGGCTATAGTTTTTGCAGCTATAGGAAAAGGAACTAAGCAGTTAGCAGCATTTAATGTTGGAGATTATGTTTCTGATTTTGTAGGTCCATTAGGTGTACCAAGTGAATTTATTCATGAAGATCTAGAAGAATTGAAAAAGAAAAATATTATCTTTATTGCAGGAGGCGTAGGAGCAGCTCCAGTTTATCCTCAAGTTAAGTGGATGCACGAACATGGGATAGCTGTAGATGTTATTTTAGGAAGCAGAAATAAAGATTTATTAATATATGAAGAAGAATTAAAGGCAGTTGCTGGAAATCTTTACGTGACAACAGATGATGGTTCGTACGGTTTTAAAGGAACTGGTTCAGATATGCTTAAGGAATTAGTTAATAATCAGGGTAAGAAATATGATCAAGCTGTTATCATTGGACCAATGATAATGATGAAATTTACTTCAATGTTAACTAAAGAATTAAATATTCCAACTGTAGTAAGTTTAAATCCTATAATGGTTGATGGTACTGGAATGTGTGGTGCTTGTAGAGTTACTGTCGGAGGAAAGGTTAAATTTGCATGTGTTGATGGGCCTGAATTTGATGGACATTTAGTAGATTACGATGAATCAATGAGAAGACAAGCTATGTATAAAACAGAAGAAGGAAGAGAATTATTAAAACATGAAGAAGGAAACACTCATAACCATGGTGGTTGTGGATGCAAGGAGGATAAGTAATAGAGATGAACGATAGAATGAAAAGAACACCTGTTACTGAACAAGCTCCAGAAGTAAGAGCAAAAAACTTTAAGGAAGTTTGTTTAGGATATAATGAAGACGATGCTATAAAAGAAGCAAATAGATGTTTAAATTGTAAAAATCCTAAATGTGTTGAGGGATGTCCAGTATCAATTAATATTCCAGGATTTATATCAAAGGCTAAAACTGGAGATTTTGAAAGTGCTGCTAAAGAAATAGCAAAATATAGTGCACTTCCAGCGGTTTGTGGAAGAGTATGTCCACAAGAAAATCAATGTGAAGGTAACTGTGTACTTGGAATTAAAGGTGAAGCTGTAGCTATAGGTAAATTAGAAATGTTTACCGCAGACTGGTCAAGAAAAAATAAAGTAGATTTATCACAAACAGAACCTTCTAAAGGGAAGAAAGTTGCGGTAATTGGAAGTGGCCCTGCTGGTCTTACTTGTGCAGGAGACCTAGCTAAAAAAGGTTATGATGTAACTATATTTGAAGCACTACATGAAGCAGGTGGAGTTCTAGTTTATGGAATACCTGAATTTAGATTACCAAAGGATGATGTTGTTAAAGCAGAAATTGAAAACATAAAGAAGCTTGGAGTAACAATTGAAACTAATGTAATTGTGGGAAGAACAATAACTATAGATCAATTAATTGAAGATGAAAATTTTGAGGCTGTATTCATTGGATCAGGAGCAGGTCTTCCAAAGTTTATGGGAATACCAGGAGAAAATGCAAATGGTGTATTTTCAGCTAATGAGTTTTTAACAAGAGTAAACTTAATGAAAGCTTTTAAAGAAGAATATGATACTCCAGTTAAAGCAGGTAAAAAAGTTGCTATAGTTGGGGGAGGAAATGTTGCTATGGATGCAGCAAGAACTGCTTTAAGACTTGGTGCAGAAGCTCATATAGTATATAGAAGAGGTGAATCAGAGCTTCCAGCAAGAGTAGAAGAAGTGCATCACGCTAAAGAAGAAGGAGTAATATTTGATGTTTTAACTAATCCAACAGAAATCTTAACAGATGAAAATGGATGGGTTAAAGGAATGAAATGCGTTAAAATGGAACTTGGAGAACCAGATGCTTCAGGAAGAAGAAAGCCTGTAGTTAAGGAAAATTCAGAGTTTGTGTTAGACGTAGATACAGTAATAATGTCACTTGGAACTTCACCAAATCCATTAATTTCATCAACTACTAAAGGTTTAGAAATCAATGGTAGAGCTTGTTTAGTTGCTAGTGAAGATGGATTAACAACTAAAGAAGGTGTTTATGCTGGTGGAGATGCAGTTACTGGTGCTGCAACTGTTATCTTAGCAATGGGAGCAGGAAAGAAAGCAGCTGCAGCAATAGATGAATATTTAAGTAGATAGCATTTAATATATTATATATTAAGAAGATTAGTTACAAGGAAATATAGATGTAACTAATCTTTTTTTGTTTATAATTTTAGACGATATTTAAGAAAAGTTATTTTTTAAATAAAAATAATGTCTCTATAAAAAGAGGGAATAATCTTAAAATTTCCTTAAAAATCTCTAATTTAGTATTCCTAATGATATTATTTGTTGATTTTATTATAGATTGATGATAATATTTCATATATATGAAATGAGTACATATTAATGTATTATATTACAATTGGAAGCTATGAAGAATTCTTTCTAAGTGGGCACTTTAAGAGTTTGGAGCTAGTTGTGCAACCGACCAATTAAGATTAATTAATTATTTTATTAGTTAGTTTTAATTGGTTTTTTATGTGAAAAAATTTACTTGATTTATATATAAATAAGAACTTATATATCTTAAGTTTAAGCATTACGTAAGTAAGATCATTGAGAGAAGATTTTAATTTTTATGAATCACAATTATACTACAGCTACAGTAAGGGTTAAATTAAGAGGTATATAAGTATTAATGAAGGGGATGAGACTGTTATGGATATTT
Source organism: Clostridium sp. YIM B02569 (assembly GCF_022320765.1). NCBI lineage: Bacteria > Bacillati > Bacillota > Clostridia > Eubacteriales > Clostridiaceae > Clostridium > Clostridium sp. YIM B02569. Next base: position 187,764 of record NZ_JAKJJX010000004.1, read on the forward strand.
TTGTAGCTAGACAGCCTATATTTAACAGGAAAAATGAAGTTGTTGCATATGAACTTCTATTTAGAAATGGACAAAATAATTTCTATAACAATACTAATGGGGATGAAGCAACTTTAAAGGTTATAGCTAATACATTTTATACATTTGACTTCAAAGATATTACTGATAACAAGAAGGCATTTATAAATTTTACTGAAGAATTGATAAAGAAAGAAATAGCAACCATACTTCCTAAAGAATATGTTGTGATAGAAATTTTAGAAAATATAGAACCAAATGATGAAATTGTGGATGCGTGTAAAAGACTTAAGAAAAGAGGATTTATCTTAGCGTTAGATGATTTTGTATTCCATACTAAATATATTAAATTAATAGAAATAGCTGATATTATAAAGATAGATTTCAGAATCACTACAGGGTGTGAAAGGAAGAAAGTATTTGAACTAAAAAAAATAAATAATAAAATAAAGTTTTTGGCTGAAAAAGTAGAGAACAAAGAAGAATATGATGAGGCTTTGAAATTAGGGTATTCATACTTTCAAGGATATTATTTTAGTAAACCAATAGTGCTTTCCAGAAAAAACATTCCGACTAACAAAGATACAGCAATAAAAATTCTAAAGTTAATTAATAGAGATGATTTTGATTTTAATAAATTAGAAGAATTAATAATAAAGGATTTAGGTTTATCATATAAAATAATCAAATTGATAAATTCGTCTGCATACTGCCTAAAGAATGAAGTAAGATCTATAAAATATGCTATTGCACTTTTGGGAAGAAAAGAGATTATAAAATGGTTATATGTAGTTCTGCTAAATGATCTAAAGGAAAATAACACAGATGAACTTATAAAAGTCTCATTGCAGAGAGCGAAGTTATGTGAATTAATATGTAATATGAGTGAGTATAAAAATAATGTTTATTCAGCTTATATGGTAGGATTATTTTCAGTTATGGACGCAATTTTAAATTGTTCAATTGAAGTGATCTTAAAAGAATTATATATAGATGATGAAATAAAGGAAGGACTAATTGAAAAAGATAATTTCTTGAATAAAATATTGAAATTGGCTATTAACTATGAAAAAGGTCAGTGGGAAAATGTTGAGTTTTATACTAAGGAAATAGGTGCCAATGATAATAAGCTTGCAGAAGCCTATATAGATGCTATAAAATGGGCGGATGAGGTTGTGAGTTAAAAAATAAGAAACTAGAATATGTCTAGTTTCTTACTCTAATTGGTAAAAAAAGAAAATACTATATCAAAACTCTAGGAAAAATTTCAATATAAGTAAATTGTATATTTACATTAACATTATACGACATAAACTGTTTTAATTCAACAATAAAAATATAAAAAAGGTGCAAATGGCAAAAAAAAATAATAATATATTATTTTTCATTGGAATACTATTAAATTTTAGGATAAATATTCTAAAATTACTAAGAGGTATAAGTAATTAAATCAAAAAAATGATAGGAGTTTTAGAAACTGATTTTTAATGTGAAAAGAGATAGCAGTTAGATTAATAAATGCTATCTCTTTTGGTGTAGTTGAAAAGTAATATTTTCACTAATAATTATTTGCGAAATTTAAAGACATTATACATAAAAATAAAAAAATAATGACAAAATAATAATATCTTTAGATTTACTAAGTACTCCTTTCAGTTATAAAGGGATAATAAAATTTATGATTGATAACAATGAGAATATACTTTTTATCAGAAAAATTTATGTTTTATGTCAGAAAATTATATTTATTAACGAATAATATATTGAGTGTGTAAAAATTGATTCCCATATACCCCTTAATATGTGGTTACATAACACTCCTATATTTTACTATACCTACTAACAGTAAATCCCCTGTAAATTGATGATGACTTTACAGGGGATTTCTAATTTTATTTAAATCATAATATGCTAAAGGGTAGTAATTTACAATACAAAGATGTTTCATTCACAATATTAATTTCATCTGATTATTATATAATAAATATTATTCAGTAGTTAATATTTATTGGATTTTACACCCCATTATTAATAAGAGGTGAAATTAATGAAAATAAAAGTGATAAATAGTTACCCAGCCTGTATATGGGAAGAAGATATCATTAAAGCAATTCACGATCTATGTCTTGAAGAACTTCAAGAAAAGCTGGAGAAATATAAATCTGATAACTCGAGCAAAGCAATTGCTAATTGTCATATTTCAAAAAGAGAGTTTTGTTGCAAAAAACAAGTATTTATAGAAATGACAGCAATGTTTGATATTGTTGATATAATAAATTAGAAAATAATATTTAGTTAGAGAATTATACTAAATTAAAAACAGTCTCCTATTAAAAGATGAGGAGATTGTTTTTTATTTTTGGAAAATTGTAATGAGGTAAGAATGTGGAAAAGTTACACAGGAATCTATTCAACAAGATTGAAAATAAACAGCGGATGGAAATTGAATCCATTTTTTCTTGCGGAACTTTTATCACATCTATTAAAAAACAAATACAATCAAATAATATGAGAATAATTATCGGATTCATGTAAATTAAGTGGATTTTATGGTATAATTTAGAGTAGAAGTAAATTACTTATTGGTTTTTGATATTTATGTAAAAATAAGTGAATAAGCTTAGTAGTTTATAGAATGGTTATGGAATTAGGTATTGGGATTAAACATGATAGCTTTTATATCTTAAAGGACGAAGGGAAGGATAAATACAATGTTTAAGAAAATGAAAATATCCCAAAAATTAATAGGAAGTAGTGTGATATGTACTGTATTTTTAGTCTTAGTCGGCATAGCTGGTCTATTTAGCATGAACAAACTAAATATAAATACAGATAAAATTTATAATAATAATTTAATGAGACTTCAAAAGTTATACGTAGTAAAAAGTAATATTAACTTAGGACTATCTGATATGGAACATATTATTAATAGTAATTTTAAAAATGATATAGATGAGGCACAAAAAGATTTAGCAGATTTATCCGATTTAAATAATAAAACTTTTGAAGAAATTGAAAAAATACCTTATTCTAGTGAAAAAGAAGAAGCTGATTATAAAAAAGTTAAAGATGCATTAACTAGGTATAGGGATATAAGAACAAAGATAATAAAGGATGTTACTGACAATAATTATGAGGAAGCTATTACATTATATAATTCGGAGTATTTTACTTTAAGAGAAGAGATAGCAAATGATATAAATGTTGTAATAAATGAAAATATTGATGCGGCCAAAGCAACATCGGAATCAAGTAACGCAGTTTTTAAAAATTCGTTTAAATTTCTTGCAATATTTATTGTTATTTCAGCATTGATATTAGCCATATTAAGTGGTGGATTAGCAATTTGGTTAAGAAAGAGAATAAGCAGTATAGTTAATTTTGCTAATGGTTTAGCGGAAGGAGATCTTACTGAGAAAATAAATATAAATGCATATGATGAAATAGGTAATATGTCAAAAGCATTGAATATTGCTGTATTAGACGTGAAAAATCTTATTATGGAACTTACTAATCGTATGAAAAATGTCAGAATTTCAAATGAAGATCTAACTTCAACAATGGAAGAAATGTCTGCAACTATGAATAATATTAAAACTGTAACTCATGAAATTGCTGATGCAAGCATGAATTTAAGTGCGGCAACTCAAGATGTTAGTTCATATACAATGGAAATAGAAAAGCTGACAGATGAACTTAGCAGAAATGCTGAAAAAAGAGAATTAGATTCAGATGAAATTATGAAAAGAGCGGTAAACGTAAAAGAAAAAGCAGAAGCATCATCTAATAATGCAATAAGCCTATATAATGAAAAAGAAATTAAGATTAAAAAAGCAATTGAGGATATAAAGATAGTTAAAGAAATAGAAAAAATGGCAGAAGCTATTGGACAAATAGCTGAACAAACTAATCTTCTAGCACTTAACGCATCCATAGAGGCTGCTAATGCTGGGGATGCAGGTCGAGGATTTGCTGTAGTTGCAGAGGAAGTTAGAAAATTAGCTGAGAAGTCATCAGAAACAGTTATAGATATAAAGAAAAATATAGGTACAGTTGGAAGTGTTATTGAAAACTTTACTAATAATACTAAAGATATATTGAGATTTATTGATAGTCAGGTTAGACCAGATTACGAAATGTTGAAGTCTATAGGAAATCAATATGAAAAAGATGCTGAAGTTGTGAACGAGATGTCAAAAGAGATTGCTGAGTCAGCAATTAAAATTGCAGATAATGTATCTAAAGTCAATAATGCTATAGTAAATATTTCGTCAAAATCACAGCAATCAGCTTCTAGTGTAGAAGAGATATTTGCAAGTATTAGTGAAACTAGCGCCTCAGTAGACAATGTTACTAATCAGGCAAAAGACACATCAGAGATGGCTGATAGCATGATTGAAATGGCAAATAAATTTAAAGTCTAGAAATATATAAGTTCTGAATAATATATAGAATTGTTTTATCCAGGCGCTTTGAAAAAATATAAGGGATTAAAATTTTTAGAATATATGTAGGGCTAAATATTCATTCTAGTAGAATGGTTATTTGGCTTTGTTTTATTCTTTGGAAATTTATATTCCAGTAAAATCTATGGCTCAACAGTTGTCTGCGATTTTTTTGTATAAATATTAATATAGAATATTTTATTTTTAGCGATTATATAATTTATTGCGATATACAACAAGTAAAGTTTGTTACATAATGTAACAATTGATACAGTAAATGTATTTTTTTAGAGTTATACTTATAAAAAAGTAAGGGGGAGTATAATTTGGAAAAAATAATAGAGATAGAGAAAATGATTTGTAAAATGAGACAATCCTTATATGAAATTATAAATAATGAAAAAAGTTTATTAGGAATAGAAGTTATTACTGCTAGTCAGAGGTTAGACGATATAATAAATCAATACAACGAGCTACTCGACAACGGGATTTAAAGAAATTCATATCACTAATATAGAAGTATTAAATAATATGATTCATCTTTATATAATTAAATTTTATGGAAGGAATTTACATATTTCTGTATAATTACATATGTATAAGGAGGGAATATTATGAATACTATAGAAAAAGTCATAATGAATCTTAAGATAAGACCAGATGGCATGAATTTGTATGAATTGGATAGAATATGTTTCACAACTTATCAAAAGACTCTGCTCGGCTCAAAACTTGGAAGAGTAAAGGAACGTATAGAGCCCACTCTAAGATATTTAGAGGAAACTAATCAAATAACGATTAAAGAGGGGATTGTAAAGTTAAAGAAAAACTGATAAAGTTTAGTATATTCAAATAAATATAGTTATTGAATAAGCTGGATCTCTAAATTAGATATCCATAAATCTTTAGTGTTTAAGATTAATAATAGGCAGTGGAGGATTAGAAATGATAAGAATACTTTTGTGCTGTGGAGGGGGCTTTTCATCAAGTACCCTAGCCAGTAAGGTCGAAAAGGAGATATTAGAGAATAATATGCAAAATGATTATTCAATTGAATTTTCTCCATTTTTATTAGTAAATAAGAGAATGAATGAATTTGATATAATTGTATGTTGTCCCCATCTAATAATGCAAGTTAAGAAATTTGTGAAAACTTCAAAGATTGATAAACCTATCTATATCCTTCCACCGAGAATGTATGGTCTCATTAGTTTTAAGGAATTAGCAATAGATGTAGTAGATGCAATCAATTTGTATAATGAAACTAAAATTAATCCAGTATATTTTCCAGGGGAAGAAAACACCATGATGGTTACTAGGCATGTGGCTTACAGAAATAGCAAAGTTTAATAAATCTTTGTATGTAAGATTTAAATAACATAGTTCATCTTTTATAAAATTATCGTACTTCAATTATTTTATAATTTATAATGTAGTCTTCAGTGAGGTGGATTTTTAAAATCCTATATATAAAATTCTTTAAATTATAGAAAATGAGGGCTTAAAATTCACATATTATTACATGGTAAAGAAGAGATACTTTCAAATTTATGAAAGCATCTCTTCTTTAATTAAATTATTGTACGGAAGTATCAGTTGTTGTAGTTGTTGATGTATTTTTCTTTTGATGAGCTTCTTTTTTTGCTTCAGATGCTGCCTTAATTTTAGCTTGAGCATCTTTAAATGATAATCCTGTTATATCTATTCCTAATTTCTCAGCTCTTGCACTTTGAATTTTAGCTAATACATCTTCATTTGATAGACCTGTAACATCTATTCCAAGTTTAGAAGCTTCTGCTTGATTTAATTTTATCCTAGCATCTTTATTTGATAGACCTGTTATATCAACTCCAAGTTTTGTTGCTTTCTTAGTTAAATTGGCAAGATTTTTAGCTTCAAGAGCTGTTTTAATTTTAGCTGAAGCATCTTTATTTGATAGTCCTGTTATATCAATTCCAAGCTTTCCTGCCTCTGCAGATAAAATCTTAGCTTTAGCGTTATCAGGTGAAAGATTTGTTATATCTATACCTAATTCAGTTGCTTTTTTATTAAGTCTTTCAAGAGTCTTTTCTTCAAAAGCTGCTTTAATTTTAGCTGAAGCATCCTTATCTGACAGACCTGTTATATCAATCCCAAGTTTAGCAGCTACAGCAGCTCTTATTTTTGATTTTGCTTGGTCATTAGTTAATCCAGTAATATCTATTCCAAGTTTAGAAGCTTTTTGAGTAAGTTTTGCAAGTTTATCGGCCTTATTATTTTGCGATACTTGCCCTGTAGTAACACTATTTGTTACATTTTGTGTAGAAGCATCATCAGCGAATGCTGGAACAAGGCTTGATATTGAGATTATAGCTGCTATTGCAATTCCTAGTATTTTTTTCTTTTTCATAATTATCTCTCCTTACGTCATATAAAAATTTATTTTTATGTTAAAAACATAGATTAGTATAGAAATAACCGGCTATAAGGGAATTATAATTCTGTTATGTGAAATTTATGTGAAAAGGAATATTAAGCATATAAATTTATTGGCGCCACATTTATATATTTATTGCAAAAATGATAATACTATATACTAGAATGAAAGTTCTAGACAAATTTATAATTAATCTAATCAATATAATAATATAAATAAAGTTATATTGGGGCTTAAATGGAAGGAGAAAAATAATGAACGAAGTAATACAAAACATCATAACAAGAAGAAGTATAAGAGTGTATAAAGAAGAGCAAATTTCCGATGAAGACTTAAATAAAATATTAGAAGCTGCTAAGTTTGCTCCAAGCGGAATGAATAGTCAGGATTGGCATTTTACAGCCGTACAAAATAGAGAGAAGATAAATAATCTGATTTCAGCAGCTAAAGAAGCATTACAAAATTCTCCTATAGAGCAGATAAATAAGATGGCCAATAATCCAAACTTTAACCCATTTTATAATGCACCTACTATAGTGATAACATCTTGTGATAAAAACTTACCGGTAGGACAGTCTGATTGTGCTGCAGCAATACAAAACATAATGTTAGCAGCTCATTCACTTAAAATTGGATCATGTTGGGTACATACCTTAGCTATGGTTGGAGATGATCCTAAGGTCAGAAATGTGCTTACTGAGCTAGGAATTCCAGAAAACTATGCGACATTTGGTACAGCGACGCTAGGCTTTAATGGAGGAAAAGAACCAAAAGCTCCAACAAGAAAAGAAGGAACAGTAAATATAGTAAAATAAAAAAGAGTGATGAGTTAAAAAGGCGACTTCTAAATATGTGAAAGAAAAAAATGATTAGTGAGACTCTATAGTTGGAAAATATTCCGGCTATAGAGTTCTTTTGTTATATAAATTTCCAAATGTAGAATATGATAATTTAGTTTTTAAAATAAAAGAAATGATAGAAAAAAGAATTGAAAAAATAAAACTTTCTCTTAAGAATGAAGAAATGGTTTTATAGTTAAACTATGATATAGATGTATTACAGAAAATGCAAGGCATTTGTATTTATTTTTTATTAGCAAACACTTTATACTATTTCTTGAATTTCGTAGCATAAGTGGTGGTTAGTAGAGATTATTTTGGAGGTATATGAATAAATGAATATATTAATAAATATTGTTATTGTGATTTTACTTGTACTTATGAATGGTTTTTTTGTCGCAGCTGAATTTGCTGTTGTAAAAGTAAGAAAGTCTAGAATAGAAACATTAGTCCTTGAAGGAAATAAAAGTGCTAAACACACTTTAAAGGTTGTCAATAATTTGAATTCATATTTATCTGGATGTCAATTAGGAATAACTTTAGCATCTTTAGGTTTAGGATGGATTGGAGAACCGGCAGTGTCAGATATGTTAATGCCATTATTTAATTTATTTAACATTTCAGAAGGAACTGCGCACTCAATTTCATTTGTTTTAGGTTTCTCAATTATAACTACTCTTCATATTGTACTTGGAGAGTTAGTACCCAAATCATTAGCCATTATAACCGCAGAGAAAATAGCAATGCATACATCTTTACCTTTGATTATGTTTTATAATTTAACTTATCCAATTATGTGGTTGTTTAACCACACTACAAATTTTATACTAAAGATATTTGGGCTTTCTCAAGTTGATGAACATGAGGCAGCCCATACCGATGAGGAAATAAAGCTATTGGTTGAAGAAAGTTATAAGCATGGTTTAATAGATAAAACTGAATTAACTTTTGTAGATAATATATTTGATTTTTCGGAGAAGACAGTAAAAGAAATAATGATACCGAGAACTGATATGGCATGCATTTTTCTTGAAGGTTCATTTGATGAAATAATTGAATATGCCTTAGCAGAACAGTTAACTAGATATCCGGTATGTACTGATAGTAAAGATAATATTAGTGGGTTTATACATATTAAGGATTTATATAAGCTTAAAATCGAAGGAAATGATAATAATATAAAAAACATCATTAGAGAAATCAAATTTGTTCCAGAGTCAATGTCAATAAGTGAATTATTAAAGATATTTAAGAAAGAAAAAATACAAATGGCTATAGTTATTGATGAATATGGAGGAACATTTGGGCTTGTAACGATTGAAGATATTTTAGAAGAAATAGTTGGCGAAATTCAAGATGAGTTCGATGAAGAGATGGAAGAAATTAAGAAAATTGAAGATGGTAAATATATAGTGGACGGAAAAGTTCATATTGAAGATATAAATGAACTGGTAGATGCAGAAATTGAGGTTGAAAATATTGATACTATAGGTGGATGGGTTTATTCACAACTAAAATCATATCCACAAGTTAATGATAAAATTAATTATAAGGAATGTGAGTTTGTGATATTAAAATGTGATAGTAAAAGAATAAATAAAATTTTAATTGTTAAAAAAGAATAGCTTTATATTAAATAAATATCAGATAAGTCTTTTGTAGAGTTTTAAAGTATTTTTTGTGAATCCTCGTAAAAGATATATGGTTATTCATTAGAAATTCTAAAATTCTAAAGAATTTAAGAATGTATATTTTTAAGAATTTTAGAATTTTACAATATTGTGATAAAAAGCAGATTGCTCTTAACATTATAAATCCTATTTTCTGAAAAGACTAAAGGTCGTACACGTCCGTCTTTAGAATATCCTGCGTATACTGAGTACAAAGGAAGTGGAGATGTAAATTCCGCTGAAAGTTTTAGTAGCGCTACCCCTTAATGAAATGGAAAGAGCTTATTCTATCAGATAATAAAATAATTCTGATTAATCAAATTGATTAGCTAGAGGTCGGGATAATTAATCCCGACTTCAACTTTCAATAAAATAATCCGCTTTAAAGGATAACATTAATCACGGTTCAATAAAATCTTGTTGTAATAGGTTTTAATGCTTTACGTCCCATATAGTGCGTCTAACTTTAGATAAAGCCTCTTTTGATTTTTCTTTATTCATAAACATCAAAATTACATAGAGTGAATCTAAGATGCTCAATTGAGATATACGAGAAGATAAGGCTTCCGAATGAAATTCAATTTCTTCAGATATAGAAATAAAAACGACATCACCTATCTTAGCTAGAGGAGAAGATGCATGACTAGTTATAACAATTACTTTTGCACCAGCTTCTTTTACTATTTCAGCAATCCTGATAGTTTCTTTTGATTTTCCTGTATGTGAGATACAAATTGCACAATCCTGTGGTGTTAATAAAGATGCTTCCATAAGTTGTATATGATAATCAGTACTATGACGGACATGAGCTGGGGAACGTAAAAATTTATGATATGCATCTTCTGCAAGTATTCCTGATCCGCCGACACCAAAAAAATATAGTAGATTTGAATTTGATATAATCTCAGCCGCTTTTTTCAAATCGTCTAACCCTAATATCTTCTTAGTATTAGTTAGTGTTTTAATGTTTGAATCAAAGACTTTTTGTGCCATAGTTAATTCATTATCATCAATTTCAATTTTTTCATGAATTGATGTAGTTGAAAAATTATTTTCTTCAATTAAGATAGCCATCTTAAACTCTTTAAAGCCAGAATAGCCTAGTTTTTTTGCGAATTGAAATAAGGTAGAGTCTGCAACATTGAGTTCATCAGATAAATAGCTGATAGAATTGTGAGCCACAGAAATGGGATTTTCAAGTATATAGTCTGCAATATTTTGTTCTTTAGCACTTAATCCATTGTATAACGATTTAATTTTAAGTCTAACAGATACCTCCATGTTGGTCCTCCTTTTTATAAATGATATATTGTAACTTTAAAAACACTAAAAAATTTTGAGCGTAATGTATATTCTAAATAGTACTATATATAAAAATCAAATTTATAAAAGAAAATGATATAGATTTTTTGTTCATATGGTCGAATGAACAAGTGAGTTTAATATGTATGAAAAGTGGTTGAATTATTAAAAAATAGCATTGTTATAAGTATATCAAATAGTAATTTTGTGTCAATATCTTGAATACGACAAGTCAACTCAGTTCCTTATTTTTATGAGAAGACTAACTATAATAAGCATTTTTAAAGCACTAACAACTAAATCATTAGTAATCTTTTAACTATAACGACTTAATATGTCTGCTACTTTATATAAATATCATAGTATTTCTGAAATTGCAAGAGGTGGATAGAGATAGAAGTATGAGAAAAGCGTAATTGTATCAAAAAAATTTTTTTTTATAAAAATATTTACAAAAAAAATTTTTTTTGATACAATAGAGACATGAAATGGAGGGATTGTATGAAAATAGCAATTATAGGTCTTGGTAAGATGGGGTTAAACATAGCATGTAATTTAAAGAATCATAATTATGATGTTATGGGATTTGATTTATCTGATAAAGCAAAAGAAAATGCTGAAAAGGCAGGTATAAAAACATTTGATAATTTAGAGAAAATCGTTACTTCATTTACTGAAAAAAGAGTTATCTGGTCTATGTTACCTGCTGGAGAAATTACGGAATCTGTATTGAATCAATTGCTGAATTTACTTTCTCCAAATGACATTGTCATTGAAGGTGGAAATTCAAATTTTAAGGATTCAATACGACGTGCAAAGACTTTTAAGGAGAAAGAAATATCTTATTTTGATTGTGGAACATCAGGTGGAACTTCTGGAGCACTTGGCGGTGCATGTACTATGATTGGTGGAGATCCTGAAGTATTTAAGGATATAGAGCCAATTTTCAAAGATATATCAGTTGAAAAGGGTTACTTATATACTGGCCAATCAGGAAGTGGTCACTTTTTGAAAATGATCCATAATGGAATCGAATACGGAATGATGCAAGCAATCGGTGAAGGTTTTCAAATTGTTAAAGAAAGTGAATTTGATTATGATTTAGCTGCTGTTGCAAGGGTTTGGAATAACGGATCTGTTATTCGAGGTTGGCTTATGGAAATTGCTGAATCACAATTCAAAGCTAGTCTGAATTTAGAAGACTACAGAGGAGTTGTTGCTGCATCTGGAGAAGCAAAATGGACTATTGAAACTGCTTTGGATATGGGGATTGCAGTACCAACAATTGCTTTAAGTTTATTTATGCGTAATTTGTCTCAAGAAGATGATAGTTTTTCTGCAAAGGTAGTTTCGGCTTTACGAAACGGATTTGGTGGACATTCTATTGTAAAGAAGGATAAGTAGATATGAGAGAATATAAGATAGCTATTGTTAATTCAAGTAGTTTTGGAAAGATATTCCCTGAACACATTGATCGTTTGAAGGAAATAGGAGCTGTTGATTATTTTCAAGTTGATAATGAAATGAATGGAAAAGAACTTGCAAACTTATTAAGTGGATACAATATTATCATTGCAAGTGTAACCCCATTTTTCACTAAAGAGTTTTTTGATTATAAAGATGAGCTTTTGCTGATTACACGTCATGGAATTGGATACAACAATATTGATATCGATGCGGCAAAAGAACATGATACTATTGTTACAATAGTTCCGGCTTTAGTAGAACGGGACGCAGTCGCAGAAAACAACATTACAAATTTGCTGGTTGTATTAAGAAAAACAATGGAGTCCAGTAATCGAGTTAAAGCGGATCGTTGGGAAGATCGAGCTGAATTTGTTGGACATGCACTTTTTAATAAAACAGTAGGTGTTATTGGAGTTGGAAACACAGGAAGTTGTGTAGTAGAGATTGTTAGAAATGGCTTTAGATGTAATGTTTTAGCTTATGACCCATACAAGTCAGATTTGTATTTACAGACTTATGGGGCAAGAAAAGTTGAATTAGATGAATTGTTGACTTCTTCTGATATTATTTGTCTTTGTGCAAATTTAACCAAAGAAAGTTATCATATGATATCTAAAAACGAAATAGAAAAAATGAAAGACGGTGTTTACATATCGAATAGTGCGCGAGGAGCATTATTGGATGAAAATGCGGTTATTGAGGGATTGAAATCTGGAAAAATTGCTGGTTTTGCGACAGATGTTTTAGAAGAAGAGCCAGGAAGAAAGAGCCATCCTTATCTAGCTTTTGATAACGTTTTAATAACTCCTCATACATCAGCTTATACTATAGAATGTCTAGAGCAAATGGGTAATAAATGCGTAACAGATGTGGAACAAATAGTTCAAGGTATTTTACCAGAAAGGGCAATTCAGTCAACAAGTAAATTCATTAAAAAATAGGGGGGATAAAAATGTTGACAGATTTAAAGGTTAAAGTTGGTCCTGAGTTCTATAGGTATCATGAAGGTGCAATTGATTTTATTCCGCAATTATTAAAAGAACATAAATCAAAGAATATCTTGATCGTACATGGAACAATTTCTTGGGAAAAAGCAAAGCCAAAGATGAAGTTTTTAGAAACGATAGATAAAAATGTTTTTTATCATCAATATACAGGTGAATGTAGTTATTATGGTGGAGATTTAATAGCACAAATCGTTGAAGAAAATGATATCGATTTTATTATTGGAGTTGGTGGTGGAAAGCTTGTAGATCTTGTTGGATATGCTGGTCATATTTGTAATGTTAAATATGGGGTCGTTCCAACTTTGGTTAGTAATTGTGCACCATGGACACCTCTATCTGTTATGTATAAGGAAAGTGGAGAATCAGAAGGAAAATCTGAGCATTATATGAGGCAGGCTAGTTTCCTGATAACAGATCCGCATTTGGTGATTGATTCTCCAGTACGTTACTTCATTGCAGGGTTGGCAGATACAATTGCAAAATGGTATGAATCAGATTCTATTTTAGCTCAAAAACATTTACAGAACGAACCTTTTTTGAAGTTAGCAAGCTATACTGCAAAGTTATGTAATGAATCAATTGTAAAAGAATCGGCTAAAGCAATGAAAGATATGGAGAATAAAGTAGTTTCGGAGGAATTTGTACATTTATCTGAAATTGTGATAGCAGTTGCAGGTTTATGTGGAGGATTGGGAGATAAATATGCCCGTAATGCCGCAGCACATGCAATGCATGATGCAATAGCTAAATATATTCCGGAAAGCCATTCATATCTTCATGGCGAAAAAGTAGCTTATGGGGTTTTATACCAGTTGGCTCTAGAAGGCAAATGGTCGACGATTGATTCTTTAATGCCTTTCTATTCAGATTTGAAACTACCTGTATCTCTGCATTATATGGAATTGTATCCAGAAGATGAAAAAGTTCTTGATGATATAGTTGGTTTTATTAATTCAAAAGAAAAAGTTCATTTGATTCCTATTGTAATTACGCCAGATATTTTGAAAAAAACAATCTTTGATTTAGAAAAATATGTAGAAAAGAGGTAGAAGAAGAGTAATGGAAACTTTAAGTGTATTACAGAGTTTTTTAATCGCTTTGTGGGTTGGCGCGGTTATGTCAAGATGGCTTGGTGGAGGAGCTTCACTAACGCTTCGATTTTCACCTTTAATGACTGGTTTGATTGTTGGTATTGTTATGGGAAATGTTGGCCAAGCAATGATTGTTACAGCAGCGCTGCAGTTGATTTATATGGGCGTTTTTTCTCCAGGAGGATCCATGCCACAAGAACCATCTATTGCAGCAGCTATCGCAGTACCGGTTGCTTTATTAGGAAATTTACAGCCTGAAGCCGCTATTGCTGTCGCAGTTCCAGTTGGTTTGTTAGGAAGTTATTTATATCAATTCCGTTTTTTTATCAATACATTCTTAGGTAAATATACAGATAAAGCTGTAGAAGATTTAAATGATGGCGCTATTAAGCGTTCGATAATTCTTTTACCTACAATTGCATCATTTGCTTTATTTGTACCATTGGTATTTGTAGCTTTATATTTTGGGGCACCAATTATTGCAGATGTAATCAATGCTTTGAAAGGAAGTTATGTCATTCATATACTTGAAGTTGTTGGTGGTGGATTAGCTGCTATTGGTATTGCCACAACAGTTTATGTAATTGGACGTAAGGATTACTTAGCATTCTTTTTCTTGGCGTATTTCATGAGTGTTTCATTAAAATCATTGAATATTACAATGGTAACTTATGCTGTGTTTGGTCTATTGATTGCTTTAATTTTCAGTATGTCTCAAAAAGGAAAGAATGTTCCTAGTACAAATGTTGTTAAGGGTACAGAGACATTAGATGAAGATGATTATGATGATGGGTTTTAAGGAGTAGATAAAATGAGTGAAAATGTAAAAAGAGCTGCTAAAGCTCCAGAAGAGATCACAAAAAAGGATGTTACTAAAGCATATTTAAGATGGCATTTTGCGAATGAAATTCCACATTCATTTGAAAGATATCTTGCATCTTCTTTGTTGTATGGAATGATGCCAATTTTAAGAAAATTATACAAAGATGATGAATCGTTAAAAGCTGCTTATAAAAGACAACTATTATTTTTCAATACTCAGTTAAGCTGGGGTGGTGGAGTTATTACTGGTTTAATGGCTTCCATGGAATCACAACGTGCAAAAGAAGAATATGAACAATCAGAAATAACAATGCAAGATGATTTGATGTATAACACAAAAGCTGGTTTAATGGGTGCACTTGCTGGAATTGGTGATGCAATTGACTCAGGGACTGTGCAATATATCTTTATTGCCATCGCAGTTCCCTGGGCACAGCAAGGTAGTCCATTAGGAGCGTTGTTCCCATTCGTTTGCTTTGCACTTTACCAAGTTTTATTGGGTCTATTCTTTGCTCGTCAAGCATTTGATATGGGACGCAACGCAACAGGATTGATGGGAAGTACAGGTGTTAAAACTGCAATCGATACTTTATCTGTTTTAGGTCTATTTATGATGGGAATCTTAGCAGGTAACTATGTAAAAGTTAGTGCAAATTTACAATTTACGATTTCTGGAAAAGCATTCATTATCCAAAATATTTTAGATTCTGTTGCTCCGGGTATTTTACCATTAGCAGTAGTTATGGGAGTTTATTTGTTCTACAATAAAAAAGGTTTAAAAGTTACACCAGCATTATTATGGTTAACATTAATTTTAATTGTTTTAGCTAGCGTTAGAATTCTATAGAGTAAAAAGGAGAGTTGAAAAATGGGTGTTATAAATTTAGCAAGAGTAGATGAACGTTTAATTCATGGACAAGTTATGGTGACTCTTTCACAAAAGAGCGGGGTAAATTCAATTTTTGTAGTAGATGAAGTTGTAGCAAAAGACCCATTCATGAGAGATTTATATAAAAATGCAGGTAGCCGTACCGGACAAAAAACAATAGTAATTACGCCAGAGAAAGCTAAATTCTATTGGGATGAATATCAATTCAAAGATTATAATTGTATCTTGATAGCAAAAACTGTAAAAGTTATGTATGACTTGGTTAAACATGGAGTGCCAATGAAAGAATTGAATATTGGAGGTATTGCACAAAAAGATGCAAGTAAAGATTTACTAGTTACAAAATCTGTTTATATAAACAAAGAGGATGTAGATAGATTAGTAGAAATGAAAGATAAATATGGAGTAGAGAATATCTATTTCCAAGCTACTCCTTCTGCTCCTAAAACAGAATTGAAAGATGTTGTTAGTAAATTTAAATAATTGTTTTTAAATGAAAGATTATTATTTTCCTTATAATAAAAATTGGAGGTTTATCATGGAGGATATTTTTAACGATAGATTAGCTAGGTATTCGTTTATGTATCGCTCACGGAATAGCAATAAAGAGAAAACTAGATTTTTGAAGGCGCTTGTAACAGATATATCACAAGTGCGAAAAGATATTTCCGTAATCGAATATAGTAATCAAAAAAAAGACAGTGCACGAAATGTGTATGTTGGAGATATTGAAAAGGCAGATCAAATCGTTTGTACTTATTATGATACACCTCCAGCCTATTTAGGAGATTATGTATTGTTTAATAGAAAAAAACAAGAAAAACAAACTACAAAAGCCGTTCTTTGTATGTCTCTAATTTGGATTTTCCTGGGTATTCTAGGAACACTTTTATATATGAAATTGGTTTTTGCACCATTTGTTTTATTTTCTGCGCAAACAGCATGTCTTGCACTAATATACGGTGGATATTTTATTATTTTATCAAAGTTATCAAAAGGTGAGTGGAATCGAAAGAATTTAATTAGAAATACATCTTCAGTACTTTGCTTGCTACAGATGTTAACAGAGAATCAAAATCAGAAAAAAGTTGCTTATGCATTTATCGATGACGGTTGTTATGGCAGACGAGGATTAGATGTCTTAATGAGTTCTGTAAAAAAGAATGCAAAGGTTTATTTTTTAGATTCTATTGGAGCAGATGCCACTTTAAATGTAATGGGTAAACAATTTAAAGAAGAGCTTGCTGAATCTAAAGAAATCCGATATGTATCACCTAGAGGTCAAATCAATTATTTATTTTGTGCAGATATGAATCAAGATAAAGAGTTTTACTTAGATAAGTCAAAGTTAAATAAGAAAAATTTAAATTATAGCCATTTTACTCAAGTAATAGAATTGTTAGGCATATGAAAGAAAATAAAGAGTCCAAAAAGTCATGATTATTTTTGATTATGCCTTAAATCAAAATATAAAAGGAGATTAAATCATGTTAGGAATTGTAATAGCCACACATGGTACCTTAAGCAACGGTATAAAAGATGCAGCTGAAGTTATTATGGGGAATACAGAAAATATCGCAACTGTAAATTTAAATGCAGGAGATGATGTTGAGAAACTTGGTAAGAAGATAAATAACGCTATTTTAGAAGTAAATCAAGGTGATGGTGTTGTGGTATTAGTTGATTTAGTGAGCGCAAGCCCATATAATCAATCAGTTCTTGCGACAAATCAGTTAGACCCAGAACTAAAAGATAAGGTTTATATTATTGGTGGAGTTAACTTACCTATGTTATTGGAAATAATCAATCATCAAATTTTAGGGACACAAATTGAAATAGTTGCAAAATCAGCTGCAGAGCAAGCAAAAGAATGTATTAGTTCATGGCATTTTTCTGATAATGTAGATACTAATGAGGTTGATGAAGATGATGATTTTTGATGGAGGGATAAAATGAAGTGGGGATTTAGATGGTATGGAGTGAAAGACTCTATTCCTTTAAAACATTTCAGGCAAGTTCCAGGAACAGATGGTGTTGTAGGGACCTTATTAAATAAGTTACCTGGAGATGTTTGGGAAGTTGATGAAATTAAAGAATTTAAGGCTTCAATTGAAAAAGAGGGATTGGAGTTACTTGGTATTGAAAGTATTGCGGTTCATGATGTAATTAAAGCAAGAACAAAAGACTGTGATCATTATATTGATAATTATATTAAAACAATTAGAAATTTAGCAGCATGTGATATTCATTTAGTATGTTATAGTTTTAAACCAATTTTCGGATGGGCTAAGACAAATTTGAAATATGAAAATCCAGATGGTAGTTATTCATTGTTGTTTGATCAGTCTGTTGTAGAACATATGGATGCGAGTGAGATGTTTAAGCTTATAAATAGTCAATCTAATGGGTTTAAATTACCTGGATGGGAAGAAGAACGTCTGAAAAAGTTTAATGATTTGATGGAAATGTATGAAAATATTACAGAAGAAGATTTATTTAACAATCTTGCATACTTTCTAAAAAAAGTTATTCCTGTTTGTGAGGAAGTTGATGTGAAAATGGGGATTCATCCGGATGATCCACCATGGGAAATCTTTAATCTTCCAAGGGTAACAAAAAATTTAGAGGATTATAAAAGAATAATAAATATTATTGATTCTCCTTATAATGGTGTAACACTTTGCACAGGATCTTTAGGAGCAAATCCAGAAACAGATTTAGTCAAAGTCATACATGAATTAGGAAATAGAATTCAATTTGTACATTTAAGAAATGTTGAATTTTTGGGAAAACAAAAATTTAGAGAATCTGCTCATTTGAGTATTGATGGATCATTGGATATGTATGCACTTATGAAGGCGCTTATAGATGTTAATTTTGATGGGGTTATTCGTCCAGATCATGGTCGTTCAATTTGGGATGAAATAGCAATGCCAGGATATGGTTTATATGATCGTGCTTTAGGCTTTACTTATTTAAGAGGATTGCATGAAGCTATCACAAAATCTCAAAAAGAAAATGGATTGGAGCAATAATAATGAGTGTAAATGTAGATGTATATAAAAAATTAGGAGAAATAAAGTTATTACCACTTTATACTGCAACTGATTTAAAGTATTTAGATGATTTGGAAGAGATTCTTTTAAGAAATGATGTACCTTTTATAGAAGTAACATTTAGAAGCAATCTGGCTTTAGAAGCAATTAATAAACTTTCACAATCGGGTAAGTTAATTGTTGGAGCAGGAACTGTGCGTACATTAGAAGAAGCTAAGAAGGCAATTGAAAATGGAGCAAGTTTTATAGTTTCTCCAGCAGTGATTCCAGAGATAATTGAATATTGTATTGAAAACAAAGTTCCAGTTTTTCCTGGAACAGCAACTCCAACTGATATTCAAAAAGTAGTTAGTTATGGACTTCATGTTGTAAAGTATTTCCCAGCAGATATTTATGGTGGTTTAAAAGCAATTAAAGCATTAAGTGGACCATTCTATGATGTGAAATTCTTGCCGACAGGGGGAATTAATTCAGATAACTTTATAGATTATATTAGTAATGATAATATTTTAGCGGTTGGTGGATCATTTATTATTTCTGAAAAAATGATTAAAGAGGATGGGAAAGAAAAGACGAGCAACTTGTTAAAATCATTGGTTGATCAAATTAAAGCTTAGTGCAATATTGCACGGCTTTTTTTTGATGATCATGTAATTAACGACGCGACTCCATAACCTCTTGGTTACCATCTATTCTAATCATAAAAACTGTTGCAGTAAATGATAAGAAGATATTCAAAATAATCTGCATTAATATAGAGATAAGGAATTTAGTAGTAATGATAAGAATAAATAAAAAACATGAATATTGAGTATTGCGTTTTATAATCTACAATGTTATACTTCATTTAAGGTACTTCAGTATCTTAAATGAAGTATAACTTGGAGGTGTTTACGTTTTGTCAATAATACAAACGAAGAAGTTAACAAAGAGTTACGGATCAAAAAATAGTGTTTATGATATTAATCTGACAGCTAATGAAGGTGAAATATATGGTTTTCTAGGATTAAACGGTGCAGGAAAAACAACCACAATGCGGATGTTGCTTAAAATGATTAATCCTACATCTGGTGAAATTTATTACTCTGGACAATCAATTTCAAAGTTGCCTTCTGAATTTTGGAATCAGGTGGGTTACCTAATTGAAACACCACATGCTTATCCAAACTTTACTGTAGAAGAAAATCTTATATTATATGCAAAGCAAAGACTAATACCTGATTCAGAAATTAAGAAACGAATTGATGACATTTCACAGCAGCTATTGCTAGATAATTACCTACAGGTTAAGGTAAAAGATCTTTCTTTGGGAAACAATCAAAAAATTGGATTAGCTAAGGCGCTTATTCATAGACCCAAAATTCTTTTGTTAGACGAACCAACAAATGGATTGGATCCAGAGGGGCTTGTAGTCGTTCGTAATCTTCTATTAGAAATGGCTAAAGATGGGACAACTATTTTTATTTCAAGCCATCTATTAGATGAGATGGAAAAGCTGGTAAGTCGAATTGGGATATTAGCACATGGATGTCTGCTACGAGAATTAAATTTTTCGGAATTTGAAACCTGCAGAGAATCTAAGCTTTACATAAAAACGGATGGCTCTGTCAAGAATCTTGAGCATTACCTTGCTACAAAAAACTTGCAATGCACATCAGTAAGTGAACAGGAAATACTTGTTTCGGATATATCTATTAACCAATATTCTGCTTTATTACAGCAGTTAGAAAATCAGAAATTTAATCCAATGATTTTTCAACCTGTAAATGAAAGCTTAGAAGAATTCTTTATTAGAACAATTAAGGAGGGCAAATCATTATGAAACAGATATGGTCAATGACTAAAATTGAGTTTTATAAAATAATACGAGGTCATATACCAATTTACATTTTAGCCTTTTATAGCTTTTTGTTACTTATCCATATGCAGGATAAAACGTGGGAAGAATTTTTGAAAAATACTTTTTTTATGTATTCTACTGTTATTGGATTAATGGGATTTGGTATTTTAAGCAGCTGGGTATTTGGTAGAGAGTATCAGGATCAAACTTTTAAAGATCTTTTGTCATTGCCAATTTCTCGTACAAGTTTAGTATGTGCAAAGTTTTTTGCTTTAGGATTAAGTTTTTTAGGCATAACAGTATTAGCAATTGGTGGGACATTTGCCATGGGTTTGTGCTTGGATTTTACAAATTTTGATGTGTTATTGACTGGAACTCTTCTAAAAAGGTTAGGGATAGTAACACTCTATAATTGTAGTCTTAGTTTTCTATTCCCACTTATCGCTAGCATCACGCGAGGAATATTAGCTCCCGTTAGTACTTCCTTTGTAGCTATAATTATAGCTGCCATTTTTGGATCGCAGCCCATGGGTCGTTATATCCCGTGGACAATTTCAGGAATATATTTAAATAATCCTCAGCTTATTAATTGGATCAGTAAATTCACGATTTTGGCTATTTTATTTATTGGTGTTTATGGTACTATATTATGGTGGAATTATGTAGACCAAAAATAGGAGGTTATATCATGAATGAAAAAGTTAGTCGACGCCGAGGAGTTATACTTGAAAATGCGATTTTAGATCAGGCTTGGTTATTGCTTAATCAAATAGGATATAGCAAATTGACTATGGACGATGTAGCTCAAGCTGCAAAGACTAATAAAAATGCTATTTATCGTCGATGGCCACAAAAATGTTATCTTATTTTTGCCGCTTTAAGCCGACATGCACCATCAATAGAATTAGAAGTCAGTGATCATGGTTCGCTAAGAGAAGATTTAATAGCCTTATTTAATGTTTTAAATCTATTTGAAATTATCAGACCCGATGATCTACGAGATGTTATTTTAGATATGCTTTCTAATATGACGCCTTACGATTTATTTAATGTTATAAACAACGGAAATGGTCTTCGTGAATCAACTGAAACTATTATAACGCGAGCTAATCAGCGCAAAGAGATTTCACTTTCAATAGATACTATTTCTGAAAAGGCTTTAAATTTACCAGCTATACTAATTATAAATGAGCTTGTTTTACATGGAAGGATCACAGAAACGAATACTGAGGATATTATTGATAATATTTTGCTTCCCATATATAAAGCGAGTAAATAATCTAATTGGTAAGAATAATATTGGACTTATAATTAAGATTCCATTATTATTTCTTAATAAAGAAAAGAGCTGGATTCATAGCATAAAAACAATTAGATTAGATTTAAAAGGTTCAAATGTTGATTAAAAAATAGAATTTGGACCTTTTATTAATTCGCTCAATATCTTATTTAATAAATAATTTATATAGGCTAAAAAATGAGCTATCGCTAATGGATTTTAATCCGCTAATGCGACAACCCTTATAATGCCTATTTTAATTTCCTAATAGGATTTACTTACTAAACCATGCTTTACTAAGTAAATTAACACCTTCAGCAATGTCACTGTCAGTCATTCCACCAAAACCAAGAAAAACCATATTATTAGGATATTTATCCTTGCGTAACCAATATGTAGATACAGGAGAAACTATAACGCCATACTCTTTAGCTTTTTCTATTATCTCTTCTTCAGATAATCCATTATTTAATTCCAGCAAGATATGCAAACCTGCATTTTTACCATGAATAATAACATTATCTCCCATAAATTTATGAATAGAGTGAATTAACATATCATGTCTTCTTTTGTTTAGAAGAGATATCTTGCGCAGATGACTATCCCAATGTCCTAAATGCATAAACTGTTGAATGATTTTTTGCTCAACTATTGGAACTGAGGTTTGGTAGCTGCTAAAAAATTTATCATATATTTCTATTAATGATTGGGGTAATACCATATAATTCAATCGCAAGCTTGGGGATAAAGACTTTGAAAAAGTACCAATATATATAACACAGCCTTTTGAATCGATGCCTTGTATTGAAGGTATTGGCCTTGAATTGTAACGAAGTTCACTATCATAATCATCTTCAATTATAATTCCATTTTCTCTTCTTGCCCAATCTAATAATTGTAACCTTTTTTGAATTGGCATCACTGATCCAGTAGGAAATTGATGTGAGGGGGTTACATATACTATCTTTGCGGAATTATTTTCTAATTCAGCAATATTTATTCCATCCTTGTCTAAGCTAATTGGAACAACATCATATCCGTTATTGTTAAAAATCTTTCTTGCGCCAATGTAGCCAGGATCTTCTAAAGCTACTTTAGAAAAATTGTTTCTAAACATTTGGCATAGCAAACTTAAACACTGCTCAAAGCCTGAAGTAATAATAATCTGTTCTGAGGTACATGAGACAGCCCTTGACTTATTTAAATAATTCATTATTTCTATTCGTAATTCTTTTTCGCCTTTACTGCTAGTATAGGATGTCATAACATCAGCATCTATAGAGGCCAAGCATTTATTGGATATCCTTCTCCACAAGCGCAAAGGAAAATCAGAAGCATTTAACTTTCCATATTTGAAATTATACTTATAATTATTATCAGAATTCATCTTAGGTAGCGTAGTTTTTTTATATTTCTCAATATTGACAGAGTTATCTCTTTTTAACTTAGTGATTAGCATACTATCTAGTTTTTCAACTATGAATCCACTGCCTGCTTTACTTGTAACATATCCTTCAGAAGAAAGTTGTAGATAAGCACTTTCTACTGTATTTCTACTGACATTTAATGTTGTTGCAAGCGTTCGTGTTGAATATAGCTTACTACCTTCCAGAATTTGTCCTGAAATTATCTCTTCTTTTAGCTGCTCGTAAATTTGCAAATACAGTGGAACTCTTGAATCATTATCTAGAACAATCATTTTTTTAAAACACACTCCTTATAAACTGTATCCTATAAAATAAAATGAATTGGCACTTTTGATGAGTACACGTTGATTGTATAATTGTTTTATAGAAAAGTCAATGTGCACAAATTAAGACTTTTTAAAATATGAAAATAATTAAATTTGTAGAAATACAGAGGAGGAATTTAAATGTTAAATGAAAAATTGCTTGAAGTTATATCACATGAAGGTGTAGTGGCTATAGTATCTTGTAGTAACAATGAGGCGCATGTAGTTAATACTTGGCATTCATTTCTTAGTGTTACTGAAGATGGTAGGATATTAGTACCTGCAGGAGGCATGAGAAGAACTCAAAAAAACATAGAAGCAAATAATAAAGTTAAAGTTACTTTAGGTAGCAAAGAGGTTATGGGACATCAACATCCAGGAGCAGGATTTTTAATAGAAGGAACTGCAAAATTCCTTGTAGAGGGTCCAGACTTTGATATGGTGAAGAAAAAATTTCCTTTTTTAAGTAGAGTATTAGAGATAACAGTTATATCTGCTAAGCAAACTATATAGTAATAATATAACATAGCTTTTGAAAAAGAGTACTTTATATTAGTGAAATATCTAAAAAGTACTCTTTTTAGATGTTATTAATATGGATTATGTAAGTTTAATTCAGCAATATATATAGGGTATAGGACTATATAATATGAGAAGTTGGATAGCAATTGATTATGTTCGTATATAAATAATCTTATCTATCAATTAGAGGGCAGTTTATTAAAGATAGGATAAATGTAATTATTGTAGGAAAACAGTTAGGATATTAATATTGACTCATACCTAAGGGTAGGAATTAAAATAGGTGTATAAAGAAAAATAACTATTCATATAATTTGAGCAATATGCAGATTTATAGTAGTAATTTATAAAAATATAGAAAAAACAAAAGGAGGAACATAAATTGAAAGTTGATTTTTATACATCTAAAAGAGAATATGAAGAACATAAACAAGAATTTGATAATGCTGTTATTAGCGTTATGCAAGAAGGAATTTCAACGCTTGGAAAAGAGGTGACTGATTTTGAAAAATCTATTGAGGAGTTTACCGGAGCTAAACATGCAATTGCTGTTGCATCTGGAACTGATGCGCTAATTTTAACTTCGGATATTTTAGGATTTGAAAATGGAAAAGAAATCATCACATCTCCATTTACTTTTCTTGCATCTACATCATGTATAACAAGAAGAGGGGGAAAACCAGTTTTTGTAGATATTGATGAGGACACTTTTAATATTGATGTAAATAAAATAGAAGAAAAAGTTACTAAAAATACTGTTGGTATAGTTCCGATTCATCTTTTTTCACAAATGGCTGATATAGATAAAATAATGGACATAGCAGGTAAACATAATTTGAGAGTACTTGAAGATGCTGCTGAGGGATTTGGAATGAGATGGAAAGGAAATGGATCTGAATATAAACATTCAGGCACTATTGGAGATTTTGGGATTTTCTCATTCTTTCCAACCAAGACTCTTGGTGGTTTTGGGGATGGAGGAATGATAGTGACAAATAACGATGAATTAGCTAGATTAGCTAGAATGTATAGAGTTCACGGAGCATCAAAAAAATATCACTATGAACACATTGGATACAATTCAAGATTGGATACTATACAGGCAGCTATTCTTCAAGTGAAAATGAAATACATAAAAGAAAGCATTAAAAAGAGAGAAATTGTTGCCAATTGGTATTTTGATAGGTTAAAAGATTGTCAGGAATTAAAATTTGCCACTTTGAAGGGCGAGCAAAATCCCGTGTATTATGTATTTAATATATTAACAGAAAAGAGAGATGAACTTGGAGAATACTTAAAGAAAAATCAGATTCAATTTAGTATTTATTATCCTATACCATTACATCTTCAAAGGTGTTTCAGTTATTTAGGTTATAAAAAAGGAGATTTTCCGGTTGCTGAAAGTATATGTGAGAGAATACTTGCACTTCCAATATATCCTCAAATAACAGAAGCAGAAGTTGATTTTGTATGTGAAACTATCAAAAGTTTTTTTAAATAATATTAGAAGACTATAAAGGTGAATTAGAGAGTTGAAAATACTAGAAACTTTACATAATATATAGATTTGATGTAGTAAATTATGGTGAAATACTACTAGCGCATAGTTATATCGAAATAAAATCATAAAGTATAAAGAGGAGAGAGAATATGGAAAATATAAAAATTAAAAAAGCTGATTTAGAAGATTTAGAGTTGATTGGAAACTTATTCAATAAGTATAGAATATTTTATGGACAAGATTCAAATTTAGAATCTTCAAAGAAATTTATTGAAGAACGAATGATACATAATGAATCAGTAATTTTTATTATCATGAAAGACTCAATAATACCTCTAGGATTTGTTCAATTATACCCATCTTTTTCATCAGTATCCATGAAAAGAATATGGATACTAAATGATTTATATGTTGAAGAAAGTGCGAGAAAGAAAGGTATAGGTAAAAGTTTAATGAATAAAGCAAAAGAGTTTGCATTTGAAACAGGAGCAAAAGGATTAACCTTATCAACTGCAATAGATAATACTACTGCACAAAAACTATATGAACAATCAGGGTATAAAAGAAATGAAATGTTCTATCATTATAGTTATTTTTTTTAATAAACAAACTAAAATGTATTCAAGTTTAATTTCCGTTTTACGGTCATGCTTTAATGTTATATTCAATATATAAGATTTACACTATTCTTAAATTATGAATTACTAAAAATAAATAGCAAATTATAAAATCGCATTATTCAAGAGATTGAATTTGCGGTTTTTTACTGCACAATATGTAGAAAGTGCGTAGTAACTGGTAAAAAATGTTCTTTGAAAACTGAATAGTATAATACTTGTAAAATATGATATAATTTAGTAGTTGAAATTTTAAGCTTTATTAAGAAAGGAGATTTTAAGATTATGATTATTGAAAAGTTAAATATAGAAGACATTTCGCAGGTATTAGAATTGCATAGTACTCTTATACCATTTGAAATTTCTTTTGATAAAGCTATTGAAACATATAAAGAAATGCTAACGAATGAGAATTATTATTTAGTAGTTGCTAAAGAAGATAATAAGATTATAGGTTCGGCTATTGGGATATGTTGTAAATGCTTAGCGGTATCTTTTTTAGTAATTGAAGATGTAATTGTTAAAGAAGGATTAAGAGGAAAATGCATAGGGCGAAAATTAATGGAATCACTTGACGAGTTCGCTAGAACAAAAAATTGTGCTTATGCAATTCTTGTATCATCTGATTTTAGAAAAAATGCACATCAATTTTACGAAAGAGTTGGGTTTACAGACAGCGTGAGAGGATTTAGAAAAGTTTATTAGGCAAATAATAAACTACAATGCTATGGAAGAATATAATTATGTTTCAAAAGTAAAAACAGATTTAAATATCACATTATTCAAGATAATAAATGAATAATGTGATATTTTTTATTTCGTAATTCTAAAAAATGCGAAGTAGCTATTTTAAATATTATTCTTTGAAAATTTAACAATGGAATTTTTACAAAATATGGTATAATTGATTCGTAATAGTAAATTATTGTCAATGATCAATTAATACTAGGGAGGAATTTCGTGGATAAAAAGATAAATGCAAAATTGACGAATATAAAAAATTCAATGGCTAACTTCACAGATTTGGTAAATTGTTCACAAATAGGTAATTTAAGTCAATTAACGAAAGGGTATCTACTCACTAGGATTATTACTAGCGTTATAGTTTGTGGAATAATTTCATTAATAATCTATGCTTTAAATACTTAATAATAATCATTAAAGATGTTATAACTAGACATAAATAGTTTCATGCTAGTTTTCAATATTCTTACATTATGCATTAAAGTAAATGAGAAGCATTTAAAAGATATGAAATATAAATTTATAATAATAAGGATAATATATAGATTTACTTTTACGTAAATTTATATATTATACATTTATTTTATATTATATTATTCATAATTTGATTTTGACGTATCAAGTTTAAGTTGCTCTTCACCCCATAGGTATAATTCCTTAAATGTGGGAAGTAAGGCTTTACCTCTTTCTGTCAAAGAATATTCAACCTTAGGGGGAATGGTTTCATATTGAGTTCTAACAATTAGCTTATGTTCTTCTAATTCTTTTAAAGACTTTGTAAGCATCATATTAGTAATACCTTTAACTTTTCGTTTTAATTCACTATATCTAGTAAAATCATTGTTGGATAAACACCATAAGATAGGTAATTTCCATTTTTGGCCTAAAATATCGAGTGCATATATAACAGGACATTTTCTTTCATATACATTATCGGCAGGGAATTCTTTATTATAATTCATATAATCACTCATAATCACAACTCCTTCAAATTCAATAGTATACTTTTTATACTGGCACAGAAAAAACTGCATTCTTGTATATCTTTTCTCCTATGCTATATTAATTATAACAAAAACATTATAAGAGAATATACAGAAAGAGGAGTGCTACTATGAAAATTTATGGTATTAACGGAAGTCCAAGAAAAAATAAAAATACAGCTACATTGCTTGAAAAAGCTTTAGAGGGAGTAAAAGAAGCTGCAAAAGATAAAGAAATTGAAACTGAAATAATTAATTTATATGATTTAAATTATACTGGATGCATAAGTTGCTTTGCTTGTAAAAGACTTGGAGGTAAAAGTTATGGAAAATGTGCAGTAAAAGACGAGCTTCAAGAAGTTTTAGAAAAAGTATCTCAAGCTGATGGGCTTATTTTTAGTTCTCCAGTATATTTTAGTAATGTAACAGGTAAATTTCTATCATTTTTAGAAAGATTATTATTTCCATATCTTGTGTATGATAATAATGGTACTTCACTGGCGCCAAAGAGGATGCCAACAGCATTTGTTTATACAATGAATGTTAAAGAAGAGGTGATGAAGCAAATTGGTTATTTAAAAACTTTTGAGCGCATGGAATCTAATATTGGACATATATTCACAAAACCATTAGTTATGTATTCAAATAATACTTATCAATTTGATGATTACTCAAAATATAAAGTTGAATCCTTCTCTGAAGAAGAAAAAGCAGCACATAGAAAAATTCAATTTCCTTTAGATTGTCAAAAAGCATTTGAACTAGGTGCAAATTTAATAAAGCACTAGAAATAAAGTAGTATATTAAATTATGAGAAAAGTTAACCTATAAGAAAACTTTTGATTAGTTAAATAGATATAAGTTTATTAATTTTATTTTGGAAAACTATGAAATATGACCTGCACCATACTAGCATTAGAAGAAATATGTAATTAAAAGCAACTTGAAATTTAAATATAGCTTAAAGCAAGAAATGAAAGTGCTGTATTATTCTAGAGTGAATTATACAGCATTATTAATTATATATGAAAATTAATTTCCTTGCCTAATGAAAAATAATCATGGCATTTAGGTCTTGTTATTTTTTTATGTGCCTTATTTTTTGTTTTATATGATATTATTTAATAATTCATTTTTTCCCTTCTTTGCTGATTATTATAGAGGTTATTACACTTATTACAAGAATTAGTAAAATAATAGAAATAGAAATCACTATAGATATATGATACTTAAATGATATTCCAAGCTTTATACCAGTAAATATAAGTATTAAGGCTACTCCGTATTTAACATATTCGAAGGTGCTGTGTAGTTTTTCTAAAATAAAATATAAATTTCTAAGACCCAATATTGCAAAAATATTTGATGTGTATACAATGAAAGCATTAGTCGTTATTGCAAATATTGCAGGTATTGAATCAATAGCAAATAGTAAATCTGATCCTTCAATTAAAAATAATATTGCAAATAATGGTGTTGCATGAAGAACATTGTTTATTCTTATAAAAAACTTTTCATCATGAAGCTCTTTAGTTACAGGTATCATTTTTTTTAGAAGTTTAATTAATTTACTGTTCTCAAATGATACATCATCTTCTTTGTTAATCATCATTTTTATACCACTTATAATAAGAAGTATACCAAATATATATATAATCCATTTAAATGCATTAATAATTGCAATTCCTAATAAAACAAATATAAATCTTAGAATAATCGCACCAAAAATTCCATAAGTTAAAATTCTTTTTTGATGTTTAGCAGTAATTCCAAAGCTTGAGAAAATTAATAAAAAGAGAAAAAGATTATCGACACTAAGACTTAATTCAATAATATATCCTCCGAGAAATTCTAAAGCTCTTTCAGAACCCATGTAATACCATATAGCTAAATTAAATATAGCGGCTATAAATGTAATTAATAAAAACTTAAATAAATGTTTTCTAGTAGACATTTTTGTAGCTCCTTTCAGATAAATTTGTATTTAAATTGTATATATTTTTTTAATATATTCGAAATTTTATGTAAAAACAATATTAATATAATTTTTGCTTTTTTGTGTAAATTATAATAATTTTAAAAAGTAATTAAAAAACTTATTTAAAATAATATAACAATTATGTAAGAATAAATCAATAAAAGTTTATCATGTTAAGATTTTTATAATATTGACAAGTTTTTTATTTAATAGTAATATTGTTAATAACAATATTAAAAAGACAGT
This sequence comes from Clostridium sp. YIM B02569, assembly GCF_022320765.1. Lineage (NCBI taxonomy): Bacteria > Bacillati > Bacillota > Clostridia > Eubacteriales > Clostridiaceae > Clostridium > Clostridium sp. YIM B02569. Next base: position 218,228 of record NZ_JAKJJX010000004.1, read on the forward strand.
GATAATCTCATTTATAGGGGGAGTAACTGCCTGTTAATTATAACAGGATTCAAAGTCGTCATTACGGAGAGATCCCGGCTTTGAAAGCAAAAAATGCTTAGTGAGACTCTATAGTTAGAACGTGTTCTAGCTATAGAGTTTTTTTTTGTTACATAAATTTCTGAATTGAGAAAAAATTGTCAAAATATTTTAGTGATTAAGTAAAAGGAGGAAAACAAAATGAGTAGTTTTGGAAATCAAATTAAAACTTTACTCTTGATGAGTGTCCTGACGATATTAGTAGTATTAATAGGCGGAGGTATTGGAGGGCAATCAGGGATGCTGATGGCTTTGGTGCTTGCATTAGTTATGAATGGAGGAAGTTATTGGTTTAGTGATAAAATTGCACTATCTATGACTGGAGCTAAGCCATTAACAAGAAATGATAATATTGAAATTTATAATATGGTGGAAAGATTGACAGCAAATGCAGGAATACCAATGTCAAGGCTTTATATTACAGCTTCTACGCAGCCTAATGCGTTTGCAACAGGAAGAAATCCTAAGCATTCAGCTGTTGCTGTTACACAAGGATTATTGAATATACTAAATTATGAAGAATTAGAAGGTGTTATTGCTCATGAACTGGCACATATTAAGAATAGGGACGTGCTTATAAGTACTATTGCAGCTGTAATGGCAGGAGTAATCACAACAATGGCTAATTGGGCGCAATGGGCGTTAATGTTTGGCATGGGTAACAGTGATGAAGAAGAAGGCTCAGGATTCCTAGCAGCTTTACCATTAATTATTTTAGGACCTATTGCAGCTATGTTAGTACAGATGGCAGTATCGAGATCTAGAGAATATCTTGCTGACAGTACAGGAGCGAGGATTGCAGGACATAGCAGAGGACTCTCTAATGCATTACTTAAGTTAGATCAGGCTTCAAGAGTGGTTCCTATGGACGTAAATCCTGCAGTAAGCCATATGTTTATAGTCAATCCTCTAAGTGAGCAAAGATTAATGAATCTATTTAGCACTCATCCAACGATAGAAGATAGAGTACGTAGACTTCAAAATTCAAATTTATAGTCTTATTTAAAATTAGGAAACTAACTTGCTATTTTTTTGAATGAGCCTTAATAAAATATGAAAAGATCGTACTATACAAAGGAATAAAGTTTATTCAAGTGAAATAGCAGGAAGTCTAAAAATCATACCCAGATAAATTCGTTAAATTTCAAATTGTAGAATTCCATGAAGATGAGAAGTTCAAATATCTTGATGAAGTTGGCATAACAACAGCCATAAAATATAGAAGAGAAATTATTATAGAATTTACAAAATATAAAAATGGTCAGTTAGTTGCAGCAATGAAAATAAAAGTATGAGAATAGAAAAGGTTCAATATTTTTGCATTTGAGGAGGGTGTAATTAAAAATAACTTAAAATTAAAATATAGCTTAAAGCAAGAAATGAAAGTGCTGTATTATTCTAGAGTGAATTATACAGCATTATTAATTATATATGAAAATTAATAATTAAAAGGTTGTATATCAGTGATATAGCTATTTGTACAATTAATTAGAAGTACTGTAATTTAATTGCAGCATTTTAATTTATTTTTAGTGAATAACTTCCTATTATAGACAAGAAATTAAAAGCCTTTATCATGATTATTAAGTTGTGAGCAACGATTAAACTCCATTTCTAATACTGTGTTTACCGTATGTTTGCCTAGATTATCTAAAGAATTATATTTTTTTAATAAACATTCTAATTCTTCTGATAGTTGTAAACGTGTTTTTATTTTGTTTTCATCCCATCCCATTAAAATAGATGGAGTTGTTTCTAATATTACTGCAAGTTTTTCGATTTTGTCAGAAGGTATATTAGAGATTACACCGCTTTCATATCTTTGAAGTGTTGGCTTACTAATAGATAATCTTTTAGAAACATCTTCTAATGTGAGATTCAATTCTAATCGTCTATTTTTGATATTTTCTTTCAAACCCATTTTATATCACCTCTTAGTTCTATATTAAAAGTAAGTAAATTATAGATTATCAATTAATATAATTTATTGATAATCTATAATAAAATTGAAGCGTCCTAATAAAACTTAATAACTTTTTATTTATTTTGTTTACTGCAGTTAGGCAAATTAAAAAAATCATTCTAATTTTGAGACTATTAATATAATTTATTTGCAATGGTTAACAAAATAAAATATTTAAATAAATTCTGGTAATAAGTATTAGCATTTAATTTTTAATTAAGGTCGATAAATTAAAGAGTTATGATAAATAATAATAATAATCACTTGTAATTAATACATTGGTTAAAGTCCATAAATTAAGACAGTGTAGATAAAATATATTATAGCATTTATATATATTAATGTATTGGAAGACAGTCCAAAATTTATATATTTTAATTTATTATAACATCTGTTTCTGGATATGCAACAATTATTTTCCAGTATATAGAAAAAGTTACGTAAGAAGTATTGACAATAATAGCCATAATATATAAAATATTACTTAATGAGTAACGAAAGGGGAGCATTTATGATATTAGTTAATGAGTTAAAAGGAAAAGGATATACTCAGGAAAAGCTGGCAAGGGAATTAGGAATGTCTCCAAAAACCTTAGGTAATAAACTTAATAAAGGAATATTTGGTTCTAATGAAATTGATAAGATGATAAAACTATTAGATATAAATAATCCAATAGAGATTTTTTTTAATAAATAAATTACTTGAAAAGTAAATTGTATTAACTTTATATATAGTGTTAGAAATCAAAAATTAATTATATATATTGCAAAAATAATTCTTCATCACAATTCTAAAAATATTGCAAGAATTTTATACGTAATTGTGAAATGTGCATTGGGAATTGCAACGTATATATTGTAATGTAAGAGCATTATGTTGAGCTGATAGTTATTTTTATAGAAGGACAAGCTACTGAAGAATCATTAAAAGAAATTTTAATTGAATTAAGAAAATAGTAGTCTTAAATTAAAAAATAAATGCAAATTTATTTTAATACATCTTTAGCTAGAATGTATCAGGGATACAACTTTTGATAGAAATGTATAGAAAGAAAGTGAGGACTTACAAATGAATTTTAGGATTTTTAAATGTTATATAGATGTTTGTAAGTTAATTGAGTTAAACCCATCATGGAATGGTCTCAAAAGATTTAGGCAATTTTATTTATGGGAGCGTGAAAATAATGGCAGATATTAAATGGATTAAATTAGCTACTAATATGCATGATGATGAAAAGATGAAGTTAATAGATGCAATGCCTAACAGGGATACAATTCATTATGTTTGGATAAGAATACTTTTACTTGGTGGAAAACTTAATGCTAATGGAAAGGTTTTCTTATCAGAAGGGAAACCTCTCACTGCCAAAATGTTAGCTGTATTATTTTCTAGGCCTTTAGAGGATATTAAGATTGCATTAAAAGTATTATCTAACTTTGGCATGATTGAAATAGCTTCTGATAAAGTAATTAGAATTGTGAACTGGGATAAGCATCAGAATATAGAGGGAATGGAAAGGGTCCGTGAACAAAATAGAAAAAGAGTTGAAAATCATAGAGAAAAGAAAAAAGAAGAGAAGAATGCAGCTAAAAGTAATAAGGAAGAAATTCAGGAAGATAAAGTCTTAGAAGAATTTATAGATTTAGAAGAAAATCAAGATATGGATGAAAGTGTAGAATTAGAAAAAACTAATGAATTAGAACGAAAGAAAGATTACTCTAAGAATTCTACTATAGAAGAAAACAAAGCTCTAGGTAAAAATGATATATTAGAAAATTTGGAAACTAATGAAGAGGCTTCTGGAAATACGTATATTAATGATAAAACTAATATTACTACTAGCGAAGCAGGTAATAATAGTACTGTAGAAATTATTGATACTAATGAAGATATCAGTAATAACATTTTAGAAACTGCTGATGATAATTGTATTGTCACTAAAAATAATAGTAACGTTACACGAAATAGAAGTAACGTTACAGTAACGCAGCAGAATAAGAAAAAGATAGATAATAAGAAGAAGAATAAGAAAGAGAAAAAAGAGATAGATAAAGATAAAAACATAGAGGGTAAAAAGAATAATGGTTTTGATATAAATAATAAAGGCTCAGCTTGTGATGATGAAGTTAGCCAGTCGAATCTATCTAAGAAACACAATAATACTAAAAGTGAATCAGGGGAAGAGGAGGACATAAATCTTAAAGCTTTAGAGCTTATGCATTATCATGAAAAAATAACAGGAAAGCCAGGAGGATGCGACTATGTTGCTCTTAGATCGGCTATTGATATCCATGGAGAAAAAATGGTTAAGATGGCCATGGATGTTGGGTTTGAGAAGAATTGTCCTGACATAAAGTATGCAATTGGGGTATTAAAAAACTGGAGGAGAGATGGGTATCCAGAAGATCATATGGAGGTAAAGAAAAATGGGGTTAGAAGCAATGGAAAGAGTAACAGAGCAGATAAAAATGAATTTGCAGGATTCAAGCCGAAGGAACCGCGAAAACTTACAGAGGCTGAACGAAAGAGGATTGAAGCAAACCTCATATAAATGCGATAAATGCTGTGATACTGGATGGATACTTATCCCCCAGGAACATATGCAGCCTCTTGCTGTAGCCTGTGAATGCAGAAAAATAGAAAAACTAAAGAATGAGTGGAAGTATTCGGGAATCAATGTTGAACAAAGTAAACTTACTTTTTCTAGTTTTGAAGTTTGGAATAATGCGTCACAAAGGATGAAGGACACTGCAGCAGCATATTGTACTGATTTTGATGAAATAAAAGATAATAGGCGAAATAGTATTTTATTATGTGGACAGGTTGGTAGCGGTAAAACGCACTGTAGCATTGCTGTTGCATTGAATTTTTTAAAACAAAGAATTAAAGTGCTGTACATGCCTTATCGTGATGTAATCACAAAGGTAAAACAAAATATGATTGATGAAGAATATTATACTAGGACCATCTCAAAGTATCAATTATGTGAGGTACTACTTATTGATGATCTCTTTAAGGGAAAAATCAATGAAACAGATACAAATATTATGTTTGAAATTATTAATTACAGGTATCTTAATTTTCTGCCTATCATAGTCAGCAGCGAATTCTCTGTTGACAGATTACTGACATTTGATGAAGGGGTCGCTTCAAGAATATATGAAATGTCAAAAGATTATGTTGTAGAAATTGAGAAGGATATTAGTAATAATTATAGGCTTAAGTAAGAGCCCAAAAAGTGAGAGTCCAAATTTTATATTTGGTTACTCGAACTTTCTCTGTGAGCTTTCATATTTGGCTGCTCGCACTTACTCCCATGAACGAATGTGAGTAGGAGTTTCCTTGATTGTGCCTAAGCTAGGTTATGAAAATGTGATTTTAGAAAAGAAAATAGAGATATTAGAGGAAAAGACAAGAGTAATTCAATGCAAGAAATAATTTATATGAGGAGAATGTAAAGATGAAATCGTCAGGAATAGTAAGAAAGCTCGACCCACTTGGAAGGATTGTAATACCAAAAGAAATAAGAAAGGTACTAGGAATTGATGAGGGAGATTCCATGGAAATAATTAAGGTTGATAATGGGGTGGTTGTTAAAAAATATATTAAAGGATGCATTTTTTGTGGAAGTGATAAAGATGTTATTGAATTTAATGGAGCAGTTGTTTGCGATGGATGCAGAAAGGCTTTATGGCAGGATTAAACCAGTTGAACTTATCTAGGAGCGTGCAGTCGTTATCTTCTACTTAAAGAATGGGAGGTACGGATGCTAGCTATCGGATAAAAATCTAAGAGATGTACTTTTAAGACATTGCAGGGGTGTCGTGAAACACGACATAGGGGTAGTAACAGGAAAAAGGAAAGATGGAACGGATGCTATCCAAAATGTAGAAATGAGTTTAATACCGGAATTAGATGTATACCGCCTAACTGCAAAATCCGAATTGCCAGGTGCATGAAATACTTATTGACAAAATAATATATTATATTTATTATTATAGATAAATAAACTCTGCAATATCTTTTAGGAGGTTTTAATTTGAAATATACAAAAGCAACAAATTATGCGCTACATACAATTGTATATATGATGGAAAATGCGAAAAGTGAAAAGCTAAGCGTAAGTGCTCTAGCGGAACACTTTAATTTATCTACTACATATCTTTCAAAAATTTTAACTCAGCTGGTAAAAGCTGATTTAATTGAGTCAACTCCAGGTGCAAATGGAGGTTACGTTTTGCGTAAAGACATGAAGTCTATTTCTTTTATGGATGTTATTAAGGCCACTGAAGGAACTGGCTCATTATTTGTTTGCAATTTAAATGAAAATAGCAAATGTTTGATTGAAAAAGTAATGGGAGAAGCTGAAAATGTACTAGAAAATTATCTAGAAGATAAAAAACTATATGATCTGACTCAAAATAAATCAAACTGCAAAACCAACAAAGAATAAATATTTACCCATTAATATATGGGTTTTTATATTCGAATTGCAGATATTATATATCTTTAATATATCTAAAGGAGAAATTACATAATGGACAAAATACAAGAACTTGAACAAAAATCTATTGGAAAATTACTTATACAATATTCAGTTCCAACAGTACTCAGTTTATTGATTAATTCACTTTATATAGTAATTGATCGGATGTTTATAGGAAATATATCAGAAGTCGGAACTCTAGCCTTAACTGGAATTGGCCTTACAATGCCAATTACTACAATAGTAGTAGCGTTATCTGCTCTCATATCAATGGGGGCCAGCTCTAATATCTCTATAAAACTCGGAGAAGGCAATAAAGAAGAAGCTGAAAATTTTGCTGGAAATGCACTATCTCTAAGCATTGTTTTAGGGCTTTTGGTCACCAGTTTGTATCTGATATTTCAAAATTCAATATTAGGATGGCTGGGTATAAACGGTGAAATATTATCTTATACCAAAGATTTTATTACAATCATCATGGCTGGTACTATTTTTAATATGCTGGGATTTTGTCTGCCTTTTATCGTTCGTTCTGATGGAAATCCTATATTTTCAGCTGCTATTACAATCACAGGGTGCATTCTTAATATATTACTTGATGCCTTATTTATATATGTATTTCACATGGGAATAAAAGGTGCAGCTATTGCTACTGTCATTGCTCAATTTACTACCGTAATTCTTGGACTTTATTATTTCATGAAATTAAAAAATACTTTAATACTTAAAAAGATCAATTTCAAATTACATATTTCAATTGTAAAAGCTATTTTCTTAATTGGGTTAGTTCCATTTTCTAATCAATTATCCATAAGTATTGCACAAATTGTAAGCAATTATTCCTTAAATTTATATGGTGGAGAACTAGCAATTGGCGCAATGACTGTACTAAACTCCATTACAATGTTATTTTTGATGCCAGTTTATGGAATAGCTCAAGGCTTTCAGCCCATTATCGGTTATAATTATGCAAAAAAGAACTATGGCAGAACCCTGAAGACTCTTGCCCTTGCTGTTCTGTTTAGCACTGGATTTTTGGCATTTAGTGCTATAATTATGCAGCTATTCCCCAAATTCGCCGTTAGTCTTTTTACGCAGAACCCTGAACTTGTGAATATTTCTATAAATGGCTTAAAAAAATATACAGTGCTTATCTTTCTTATTTCCATCCCTACCTTTGGATCTGGCTTCATGATGCTAACAGGTAAACCTAAAACCGCCGTACTATTAAGTATATCAAGGCAATCAGTGATATTAGCACTAACTATATTTTTCTTACCAAAGGTAATTGGTCAAGACGGGCTATGGTTCGCTCAACCTATAACAGACCTTTTATCTAGCATTATCACAATTATATTATTCATAAAAGGATATAGTGATATTTTATACAAAAAAACATCAACAAGGGTATAAGAAACACAATATCCAGGATACTTTAGTTAAGTGAATTTTTATCAATTTACTTAAGCTTTCATATAAAAATTAGAAGTAAAGAAAAAATGGAGATTTATCCTTGTAATTAGGACAAACCTCCATTTTTATATTCAAAAACTAAGTCTAAGCTACCTCCAATCTACCAAAGAAAATTATTGTTGAAAACGAAGTTTTTAATGTAATATTATGTTAAGAATTCAAAGAACAATTTAAAAGTGGAAAAATTAATCTACTTTATACTCAATGAAAGTAGACGGTACACAAAAACAAAAAACTTTCTAATTTTTCAGTAAATAGGTTTGTACCGTATTCAGGACAAATATTGGCTTTTAATTCTTCAGATAATAATAATCTTTATTCAATTGATTTAAAAGACCTATCAACAAAAAGATTAGAGGTAATGAATGGAGAGGATATGAAGATTTTTAATGGGACAATATATTTTATAAATGTAACTAATAATAGACATCTTTCAAAGATGACAGTAGATTTAGCAACTCCAAAGGTAAGTTTCAATGATTTTTCTGATTATGAGGTAAATGAATATTATCCAACTAGTAAAGGTATATTTGCACGAAAGGGTGTTAATGTTGATAATAGTTATATATACTTACCTGCATAAAAAGTATAGTTTTATCCTTATGCAAGAATTATACAGAAAGCATTTTCTTAAAGTGATGAGCGAGATTAATATGAAATAATTATAAGTATTGGAGGTGGCTTAATGTTTTCGAAATTAAATGAATATAAATTAGGATCTAATGTGGTGTGGATTAATTAATATTCTAATGTTATTCTAATTATATTTTAATCTAATTTTAATGTTTTGATGTAATAATATTATTGTAAAGAGATTTACTATTCTAGCAATAAGGGAAAGTATTCTTTCATCATTAAATATTTTTCCTAGAATTTTGAAATTTCTGAAGGTCGTCGTCAGAAATTCATATAAAATCTTTTTTAATTTTTACTCATATTCATAAAAAGAGTTGTTTTTATGCAACTCTTTTTATATTTAGATGAAATTATTATAAAACAATTCAGGTTGAGAAAATATCTAAGTATTTTTAGACAGTAAATTATTTAATACTTATAGAAATACTATGTATAGATGTATATAATATTTTTATTAAAGATAGTGAATTAATTAAAACTATGTAGTGTAAATTCTTTAACAAGGTAGAAGCAAAGCAGTAAATTGGGATATCAAAATATTAAAAAGTGTAAGTTTTGTTATTGTATATAAATATTTTTTTATGTGATGCTACAACTAGATTATGTAAGGAGGCTATAAATTTGAATGATTTTAGAATTCTTTTAGTGGAAGATGAAAAGCAAATGGCAATGTTTATTGAAATGGAACTTATTCATGAAGGATTTAAGGTTGATGTAGAGTACGATGGAAGAGAAGTTGTTAAAAAAGTAGAAAGTATAGAGTATAGTTTAATATTACTTGATATTATGATACCTAATTTAAATGGAATTGAGGTCTGCAAGAGAATCAGGAAATTCTCTAATGTGCCCATAATAATGCTGACAGCCAAGGGAGATGTATCAGATAAAGTTATAGGTCTTGATGCTGGAGCAAATGACTATTTAACTAAGCCATTTGCAATAGAGGAATTATTAGCAAGAATAAGAGTATATATGAGAGAAAAAGTATCAAAAAATGAAACTGGTGTGATTAAGGTAAATAATATAACTATGGATGATAGAATACATCAAGTATGGAGAGATGGAATAGAAATTGAACTTACTAAAAAAGAATATGACCTTTTAAGAATGTTATTAATAAATAAAAATATTGTGCTTACAAGAGATCAATTAATTGAGGAAGTATGGGGATATGAATATTCAGGAGATACTAATGTAGTAGATGTTTTTATAAGATACCTAAGAAGTAAAATTGATGATAATTTTGAGGAGAAAATCATAAGTACTGTAAGAGGGGTAGGATATGTTATTAAAGGAGAGTAAATATGTGAATTTTGGAATTCTTAGTAATGCAAGGATTTCAATAAAGTTAACTATAATTTACGCTTTTATGTTTTCATTAATTTTAATTTCGATAAATGCAGCGGTTTTATTTGGAATGGAACATTATTTATATCGTGAAGCAGATAATGATATAGAAGATACTAAGGGCATGATATCAAATATGCTTGACTCCTCAAATCAGCAGTTAGATTTATTGAACAAAGAAGTTTTGGCTAATATTTCTTCTACAGATAGTATATATGTAAGGATATTAAAAGAAGATGGAGAATTAATAAATGCTTCAGAAGATTTCCCATTTGATGTTGATGAACTCAATAACAACATAAAATATTTAGGAGATAAAGTAAAACGTCTAGAAGATAAAGGTAGGCATTTAAGATATAAAACTGTTGAATATAACAGCCAAGAATATGGAATTATATATTTTCAAATAGTAAAAGATATGAAAAGTGAACATTATTTTATGATAATGGTATTTGGACTTATGGCAATTGCAGATTCTATAGGTGTTATTGCCTCTATTATAGTTGGATACATAGTAAGTAAAAAAATGCTTAAACCAATTAATTACATAACTAAAACAGCTGAAAATATAAGTATTAATAATTTAAAAGAAAGAATAAATATAACAGGTCCAGACGATGAACTAAAAAGACTTGCATCTACCTTCAATAAGATGATAGATAGGCTTCAAGATTCTTTTAATAGACAAATACAATTTGTGTCAGACGCTTCTCATGAACTTAGAACCCCAATTGCGGTCATACAAGGATATGCTAATTTATTAGATAGATGGGGGAAAAATGATAAGGAAGCATTAGAAAAATCAATATACGCAATTAAATTAGAAGCTAATAGCATGGCAAGTTTGGTTGAAAGTCTACTGTTTTTAGCAAAGGGTGATAGTGGAACACAAGTAATGGAGAAAAAGGAGATTTCCATTAATAAATTAATTGAAGAAGTAATTGATGAAAGTAATGTAATAGAAAAAGATCATGAAATATTAAGTGATAGGAATGATATTGGAGAAATTACTGCAGATTACGGAATGATAAAGCAGATGCTCAGAATATTTGTTAGTAATAGTATTAAATTTACTCCGAAAGGTGGAAAAATAAAGATTGATTCAGAAGTACATAAAGAGTTTGTAAAAATAACTGTTAACGATACTGGTATAGGAATACCTAAAGATGAAATTAACAATATTTTTGAGAGATTTTATATTGTGGATAAATCAAGGTCTAAAGAAAGTGCTGGCTCAGGGATAGGATTGTCCATAGCTAAACGAATTGTTGATATGCATAAAGGAACTATAGATGTAGAAAGTGAAGAGGGGAAGGGTACAAGGGTAATTGTTATATTATATCGAGAAAATTAATCTATATAGTAAATAATAAGATGGAAGAAGTTTATTCTTTCATCTTTATTATTTTTAAGATGATTCTAAGAAGTTTTTAATCTAATTTTAATCTTCTGGGTTCATAATGACAAAGCAATATAGTTAAGGGCATTTTCAAGATTATACTTATATGCACATTACCAAACAGATGTATTAGCTGGTAATGCTTTACGCTTAGTATGCAGTAAAGAATCAATTGCTTTGTTAAAATATATTGCAGGAAGGACAGATAAAAATGAATATGGAACTTTTTACAATGATAAACAATCTAGCAAATAAAAATACAATTTTAGATAAGATAATGATTTTCTTTTCAAAAGATGTCCCTTACATATTTATGGCAGTTGCTGCAATAGTATTTATCATAGGAATCATGAAAAAGAATTCTAATAGCAGAAAAGCTGTTTTTAGTGCTTTTGTTATTACAGTAATTAATTTAACTTTAAGTTTTATAATTGGGAGTATATACTATGTGGACAGACCTTTTGTACACAATAAAGTAAATTTATTAGTACCACATGTTACAGATGCATCATTTCCTAGTGATCATGCTACAGGAACAATGAGTATAGCTTTGGGACTTGCAAAATATAATAAGATACTTAGTACAATTTTAACTATATTATCATTAATTGTTGGTTTTTCAAGAGTTTATGTTGGAAACCATTATCCTATGGATGTAGTAGGTGCGTATATAATTGTTTTCGCAGTAAATTATATTTATAACTTGAAATTAAGATGTAAGATTGACAATTTATATGAACTAGCTGAGAAGAAAATAACAGAAAGATTAGGAAAGTTACACGGTAAATTATTTCAACCTAAAAGTGCAAATTAAATCCTAATTTTAATAAAGGGAAGTATAAAATATTGTCAGCATTTTAGCTGATGATGATGAAATGTATCAATACTTTTTAGATAAAAAAGAATTAATAGAATTAGAATTATCTCAATAATCAATCTTCTTCGAAGGTAGTTTAGACGAAGTTTTGTTTTAAAAATACATGAACTTAAATTACTCAATCTATACATATATAATGTAATAATATTGAATAAATACAAAATTAAGGTCGGAAGTTTTATTTTACCTCCAACCTTATAAAATAAACATATTACTTTTTGAAGTTTATACAAAAGTCTTGACAGACTCTTGCAATCGGAAAAACCTCCATTTTTATTAAAATACTAAGCTACCTCAAATTTGGTAACTTGTCTTTGAGTAACTTGAGCACCAGATTTCTTAACTAAATCACCAGAATTAGTCTTGAAAACATTTTTAGAAATTACAGTGTCCATAAGCGCGTTAACCTCATCTTTTGTAAGAGTAGGTTTAACACCAGAAACACTTAAAGTACTTTTTTCACCAGCTACAGTTAAAAAAGTCATAGATAAAGAATATTCCATTTAATTTACCTCCAATCTTAAGTAGAGAACTCAGCGGACGAATGTGAGTCGAGTTTCCTGCAATATTTTTTTAGAATAAGATCCTAAGCATTTGCTAAGCTAGAAGATTCATTAATGAAGTAATCTCTAGTATTAGCTTCCATAACACCTTTGATTGCATCTGCAACAGCATAAACATTATCAGGTGTAGCATCCGTTTTTATACCTGAAAAAGTCTTTTTTGTATAAATTGGATCGCCTGCTTTGTCTAGAGCTTTTTGAACTTCAATACTGAGAGAAACAGAGTCAATAGTTTTAGTTACAGCCATAGTTTTAACCTCCTTTATTTTGTTTTCATAAAGGATATATGTATAAATTTTAGTCATTACATAAATAGATGAAAATTATTTGTTTTCTTATTTAAGAAAAGAACTAAAACAGGTTAAAGGTATTAAAAGGATGAATATGAAAAGTGAATGTTTTAGTTTATAATTTTTCAAGAAAAATCAACCTTGCATAGGTAGAGTAATAAATAAATTCTATTTTTGTTATTATTTTTGAAGGCTATAGCTTGAAATTATGGTTAATATATTTCTGTAAAGAAATATAGTCAAAAGGAGGAATAATAATATGGCATCAAGTAGTAGTGGAAGAAATACAACTTTAGTACCAGAAGCAAAACAAGGATTGCAAAGATTAAAAACTGAAGCAGCTTCAGAAATTGGATTAAGTGATTATGAAAACATTGATAAAGGGAACCTTTCTTCAAGAGACAATGGTAGAATTGGTGGAGAAATGGTGAAAAGAATGATAGAAAGCTATGAACAAGAGCTTTAAATAATAGTGAATGCACCAAATCTGTTTTTGGTGCATTTATATCCTATGGCTAGATCTAGGTATATTTTATAGACTTTGTTTGTTAAAGAATTTAAATAGATTTACTAAATAAATATTAACTTCATTATACATTTTAATTTTATCCTTTCTGAATAGAACTTAATATAACACCTATGATGACAATAATTCCTCCTAATATTTGTACGGTAGATACACTTTCATGTAAGATTAATATTGAAAATATCAAACCTAAAACAGGAACTAGATTCATAAGAGACACTGAAATACTAGCAGAGAGTTTTCTGAGTCCTAAATTATATAATAGAAATGCAACAATAGAGCAACCTACACTTAGATAGATCAATGCGCTTGCTGAAGTCATGGTAGGCATTCTCCATGTTTTACCCTCGATGATGACAAATGGCAAAAAGAAGATGAAGCCTGCTAGCATTTGATAATATGTTAACGTCATTGCAGAATATTTATTTGTCAAATCTCTTGTAATAAAGTTGTAGAATGCCCATACAACTCCGGCTCCTATTAGAATTATATTTCCTAACATAGATTTAGAATTTCCATCTACATTAATTTGAGTTAAAACTGCAACACCAATGATAGCGAGTATAATTCCAAGTACCTTTTTTACATTTGGTTTTGAATGATAAATAAAAAATTCTAGTAGTGTTGTAACAGCAGGAAAAGAAGCTACTATCAAAGCAGAATTTGAAGAAGATGTCATACTAACCCCAATGTTTTCTATTGCAAAATAAAGTGTAATCCCCAAAAATCCACTTAATGCAATACGCATACGATCTTCCTTTTGTATTTGTTCATTATTTGATGTGATTTTCCTCATGAACCAAAAGAGAATCACAGCAAAAAGAGTTCTAACTGCAGCGAGTTGAATAGGAGCAAAAGTTTCATAAGCTAATTTTGTTGCAATAAAAGATGCACTCCATAATACAACAGCCCCAGTACTAGCCAAGTAATAGTAAGATAAAGTTCCATTTTGTATAGTTGTTTTTTGATTATCTAGTAATGATTTGGCCTTTAACATAGAAATATATATCCCCCTTTTAATTTAGTGACTACTATTGTAACTACTTGTGATTACAATATCAGTTTTAGTTGATTGTGTCAATAGATTTAGTTATAATATTAGTTACTAAAGTAGCGACTAATATTATTGGAGGATTTATGGAAGATAACATTTTAGAAGTATTAAAAAATTTAAATTTTACAGAATATGAAGCAAAAGCATACCTTACATTGTTAGAAGAATCACCATTAACAGGCTATGCAGTAGCAAAAAATTCAGGTGTGCCACGTTCAAAAATATATGAGGTTTTAGATAGTCTTGCTATGCGTGGAGATATTTTAATTAGCCATGGAAATACACAACAGTATGTTCCAATTCCAGCAAAAGAACTTATTAAAAATCGTCGGATAAAAGCTGAAGAAAATTTTAAACTTGCAGAAACATCGTTAGAACAATATAATCAATCTTCAAAGAATCGTGAGAATATCTGGAATATAACTGGTCATGACGAAATACTTGATAAAGTAAAAGAATGCATCCTCTCAGCAAAACATAGAATTTTGCTTGAACTTTGGAAAGAGGAATTCAAAGAATTAGAATCTGAATTAAAAAAGGCAGCTGACAAAGGAGTTATGGTAACCATTATTGCTTATGGAGAAATAGTAGCTGATTTTGCAAATGTTTACTTACATGATATGAGTACAGAAATTACCGATGAATACGGAGGGCGTTGGATTGTAGCTAGCGCTGATAATTCAGAAGTTGTAGCGGGTATTGTATCACTAGGTAAAGATAGCAGGGCAGCATGGACAATGCATCAAGGATTGGTTATGCCTATAACAGAAGTAATGATTCATGATCTGTATATTATGGAAATCATGGAGAAGCATAGAGAATTATTAGAAGAAAGTTTTGGCAAAAATCTTATTGAACTTCGTAAGAAATTTTCTATATACCAGGATTTAAAAAAACATTATGTATAATTAATCTATGAAATCATAATAGTTTATTTATAAAAAGGATAACCACAAAGAACGTGGTTATCCTTCTAAGAGGTTTCCCTCACTGTCGAGAAACAGTAGCTCATAGTACTTTTGGGGCCTTCCTTTGCCGCTGTCTCTTTTTTCAAATACAGTTCTCGCATATTCCTTTTCTTCGATTTTGTTAAGAATACGGTTTGCTCCTCTGACGGTGATGGATAGGCATTGGGCGACATCCTCAGAGGATAGTTTGTTTGTTCTCATAATTTCTGCATAATACATGATTTTCTGCAGATTAATGTTATTTATTCCGATGCTTTTGGCCAATGCCATGATTGCTGGGGCGGCCTTTTCACAAAACTGTATAACATTCATGTTCTGCATTGGTCCGATGACCTTCTGATCCTCGTTTATAAAAAAGCTACAGCTGCCTGTAAATGCATTGGCCTGACGGTGAGCTCTGATGGCGTTTTCGTTAGCTTGATAATATTCATGCCCCGAGCCCCATCCGATTATTACTTTGTCGCTTGCATGCTCCTCCAAATATTTCAACAGTGCACAATTCTGCGCGTTAGAGGTGATTTTCGTAAAATTTCCGTAGGTAGTGTATAGTTTAACAAAGCCTTCCGAAACTTGGGCCGTGTCTGGAAGATTCATGCTGCTCAGAAATCTGCCGGCTAGCACTTTCAGCTCATGAAGTTGCTCTTCGGACTGTGGGTGCACCGTTTCAATCGATAAGCATGCCACAACTGCACTCCTGCTCTTGAGCTCGAGGATGGTAATTTCGTTGATGATCCCACTTATGGTTTCTTTAACGTTTTCCAAAGTGGGTCGTATTAAGATATATTTTACCCCGTGTTTTTTTAGTTCTGGAACAAAATGGCTGAATGCCGTAATCGACAAGTCTATTTTATTTTCTTCCCACAGTGTTATATGGTTTTCAAGCATTGTTTCCACTCTTTCGAACAGATTGTCGCTATCAATAGGCTTTCCCTGATGAGTCAAGTACTTTTGGAATTCACTGAAAGAATCGATAATATATGCAAAATCTACATAGATTCTTGATATGTCAAGCCCAGGTTCAGTAAGCAGCAGCCTAAATAGCTCTCTGTATAGAAGGGTTTCATTATCCTGCAAAATGTGCGTAGGTACTTTCGTATCTAAACATTCCTTATCTATTGATTCGTAAAGAATCCTGCCGCTGATAACAAATCCTTCCACCGAATCTAAGTTTTTTAGATATACGTCTTTTGTTTCTCTCAAGTTACTGATTGTAAAAATTCGAAACTTACATACCGACTGCAATTCTTCTTCAATGTCACGGAAATAGTCCATATAGGATTCCGTTGTGATTATACCCAGTCTGATTTTCATGGCAAATTCCTTTCATAAACAATTTAATGACATGAATTATAACATAAAAAATGTCATATTTCAATGATGCCAGTAGTTGGGAAAAAATATGTTCTTAAAATGTCTTATTTTATTATTGACAACTTTTTGTTCTTAAAGTACAATGAAAGTGTTCTTAAAATGTCTTAAAATAAAAAAATGAGCAATTTTAATCTGTTGTTCACTAATACAATCTATTTTTAAGGAGGTGTTAATTTTGGCTGAAAAAACTGAAGAATTTTTGAATATGGCCAATCAGTTACAGGAAAAATTGGTCATGTACAGACATCATCTTCATTCGATTCCGGAACTTGACCTAAGTTTACCTGGGACAACTGCTTATGTAAAAGAGGCGTTGGAGTCGATTGGCCTTAAGCCCACTCCAGTGGGAGAATCAGGCTTAATGGTAACCATCGGCGGACAACGCCCCGGGAAGGTGATTCTTATTCGTGCAGATATGGATGCGCTGCCAATTGAAGAAGAAACTGATCTTCCTTTTGCATCATCCAACGGAAACATGCATGCATGCGGTCACGACATGCATACTTCAATGCTGCTAGGAGCTGCAGAGATACTAAAGGCAAATGAAGGGCGGCTTTTAGGAACGGTCAAACTTATGTTTCAGCCGGGCGAAGAAACTATGCATGGTGCCAAGATGATGATTGAAAATGGGATCCTCGAAAATCCTAAAGTGGATGCGGCAATGATGCTACATGTAATGACAGGAATTCCGTTTCCCAATGGGTTATTTATTACGCCTGAGGCTGGAGGAGCGAGTTCAGCTTCTTCAGATTGGTTCGAAGTCATCATCAGAGGAAAGGGTGCACATGGAGCGATGCCTAATGCCGCAGTAGATCCATTAAATGTAATTGCTCATCTTCATCTGGCGCTACAGGGTATCATAAGCCATGAAATTTCTCCAACTGATAGTGCAATTCTTACGGTTGGAGTAATGGAAGGCGGAACTACAAACAACGTGATTCCCGATACTGCCAGGATGAAAGGCAGCGTACGTACTTTTGACGCCGTATTGAGAGAAAAAATTGAAACCCGTATCCGAGAAATTTCCACAGGTATTGCGGAAACATTTAATGCAAAGGCAGAGGTGATTTATACCAGGGGATGTCCTGAAATAAAAAATGACAGCGAGCTTAGCAGTCAAATGAGAACCACTATAGCAAACACTTTTGGTGCAAATTCCTATATTTATCTATCACAACTAACACCCGGTGGTAAATTAATGGGATCTGAAGACTTCTCATTTGTAACACAAGAGGTGCCAAGTATCTCGGTGTTTATTAATGCAGGCAATGCTAAAGAAGGTTATAGTTACCCTATGCACCATCCAAAGGCGATATTCTCGGATGATGTGCTTAAGAAAGGTGCTGCTGTTTATGCGGCTTTTGCCAGAGATTGGCTTGAAAATAATTAATAATATTAAAACAAAATTAGGAGGAATTAAAATGTCAGAAAACCGTATGATTGGACCAACAAAATTTGAAGAGTACTCAGAGAAGTACAAAGAGTTTTTATCAATGACCCGTAGTGATGGAATAATTGAAGTAAGATTGCATACTAACGGAGGACCATATGAACATAATTGGGAAGCCCATACTGCATGGTCTCATGCATGGTCAGATATTGGCCGTGACCCTGAAAACGAGGTAATGATTATTTCTGGAACAGGGGATAAATGGGTAGTAGGAAACCCAGATGTCTGGAACACAAAATTTATGGATTGGCCTAAGCAAAAGAAACTTGAACAATATCATGAATCACTAAGACTACTTGAAAATATGATATTCTGCATTGACATCCCTACAATTGGGGCGATAAATGGTCCTGGAACTCACTGCGAAATTGCATCTCTTTGCGATATTACAATTTGTACAGAAGACGCGGACTTTTTTGATCCACATTTTATAGGAGGCACACCTCCTGGAGATGGAATGATTCTTACATTGCAAAATATGATTGGTTTTAAGAAAGCAGCATATTACGCATACACTGGTAAGAATATTAATGGTCAAACAGCATTAGAGCTTGGCATAGTAAGTGAAGTGTTGCCACGCGAAAAGCTTCTTCCACGTGCTTGGGAACTTGCAGAGATGATAATGCAGGCACCTCGTTCAGCAAGACACCTTACTCATTCAATTTTATCACGTCCTTGGAAAAAAGCCTTAGTCAGTGATCAAGGGTTCCAACTTACTCACCAAATGTACGACATGGCCATTGATGAAGAAGGTGTTCTTGAAAGATTGACAAAAATGAAAGGGCGATTAATGGGCAAATAAGGATAATAGCATTAAATTGATATTGGAAGTAAATAAATAGTGATAGAGGGGCTATATGCCTTTAAGTATAAAACTAAAGGCAAACGGCCCCTTTGTTAAGTTTTTTAAGAAATACTGGCATTTTTGTTAAGGAGGAATCGAAATGTCTGATAAATGTATGGTGGGGCCTACAAGGCTCGAAGAATACTCAGAGAAGTACAAAGACTTTTTCATAATGACCCGCCGTAACGGCATAATCGAAGTACGTTTTCATACTAATGGGGGACCGTTTCAATTTGACTGGCCGGGCCAAACCGCATATGGTAATGTATGGTCAGATATTGGCCGTGACCCTGAAAACGAGGTGATGATTCTTACGGGGACAGGGGATTTGTGGCAAATAGGAAATCCAGAAGTCTGGAAAACAAAATTTATGGATTGGCCGAGGAACCGTAAGCTGGAAATGTATCATGAATCCTTGAGAATGATTGAAAATATGATATATTGCATTGATATTCCAACAATTGGGGCGATCAATGGCACAGGATCGCACTGGCAACTGGGAACGTTTTGCGATATTACAATTTGTGCTGAAGGAACAGAATTTTTCGATGCACATTATCTTGGTGGTATACCTCCTGGAGATGGAATCGTTTTAACACTTCAAAATTTACTAGGGATCAAGAGAGCGGCATTTTACGCATACACGGGTATGAACATTAATGCTCAAGAGGCATTGAACCTCGGTATGGTCAGTGAAGTGATGCCACGTGAAAAGCTTCTTCCACGTGCATGGGAACTCGCAGAAATGATAATGCAAGCACCTCGCTCTGCGAGACATCTTACTCATTCAATTTTATCCCGTCCTTGGAAAAAAGCCTTAGTCAGTGATCAAGGTTTCCAACTTACCCGCCAATTGTACGACATGTCCATTGATGAAGAGGGTGTGTTTGAGAGATTGATAAAAATCAAGGGACGTTTTCAGGGGAATGAAAGATAGTCCATTTCGTTAAAAGGATTTGGTAATTACTCGTTTTGTCCGATTCGACGAACTAGCCTATAATTAGATGAATATATTGGTCAAGGTAAAGGAAGGTCTTTTGATCTTCAAACAGAACAGAGGAAGGAGATAAGGGCGATATGAAATCATTGATAGAATTATATAAGATTGGCAGTGGGCCGTCCAGTTCCCATACAATGGGGCCGGAAAAAGCCGCTAGAATCTTTAAAGCAGAAAATGAGGGTGCAGAACGCTTCAAGGTGTTGATTTATGGTTCCCTTGCAAAAACGGGCAAGGGTCATATGACTGACAAGGCTATTATTAAGGCACTGTCACCAGTTCCAACTGAGATTGAATTTATTACCCACGCAGATTTTATTCTGCCTCATCCAAATACCATTGATTTTTTAGCTTACAAAGATGGGCGGCAAACAACATCCATGCGTGTTGTAAGTGTCGGTGGTGGGGATATAGTTATCGATGGGCGTGAGGAGATGTTGGTACCGGATATATATAAGGAAAATACCTTTTCAGAAATCAGCAGTCTCTGTAAAGCAAACAACATCAGCCTAAGCGAGTACATAGAGCAGTGCGAAGGCAAAAAGATTTGGGATTTTCTCTATGTAATCTGGGATGCTATGAAGCATTCGATTAACGAAGGGCTTACATCCACAGGTGTTCTAGAAGGCGGTCTCAACGTAGAACGAAAGGCGCAATTTCTTTATAACCAGCGGCATATTGATGAGAGCCCAGAGACGCGGGAAAACAGGATTGTCTGTGCTTATGCTTTCGCCGTCAGCGAGCAGAATGCCGCCGGTGGTACAATTGTAACGGCACCAACCTGCGGCGCCAGCGGTGTGGTGCCGGCAGTGCTTCGTTATATGCAAGAGAAGAAACATGTCACGGACGAACAGATCATCAGGGCTCTGGCAGTTGGAGGTTTAATTGGCAACTTAATCAAGCAGAATGCATCCATCAGCGGTGCTAAATGTGGCTGTCAAGGGGAAGTTGGTAGTGCTTGCTCCATGGCATCGGCAGCTCTTTCAGAGCTGTTTGGAATGGGTATCGACCAGATTGAGTATGCAGCTGAGGTCGCTTTGGAGCACCATTTGGGGTTGACCTGTGATCCGATTTGCGGACTTGTTCAGATCCCTTGCATCGAGCGGAACGCCGTGGCTGCGATGAGGGCGATAAATGCGATGAACCTAGCAAATTTCTTGTCAAACACTCGTAAGATATCTTTTGATCTGGTTGTACAGACCATGTATGAAACTGGCCTGGATATGAGCAGCGATTACCGTGAAACAGCAGATGGTGGGCTCGCCAAACTCTACAAAATAGACAGCTAAACTCAGACATAAGCGTCCTCCTTTACTGGTATTCTTTCTTAGAATATATGCTAAATTGCTGTCACAAATCTTAAGTATTATATAAATATAAATATAAAGTATTTAAACATTATTTACCCATTATTAAATAAATATTAACAAGTATTCAGAATGGTCTATTACACCCTAGTAGATCATTCTTTTTTTGACTATCTTGGTATTTTGTAAAAATTAATGATATTAATGGAAAAAGTTTAGATTAGTAAAAATAAGTTTATGATATAATTAGGTAAATTTATAAAAAATTAAGATAATAGATGAAATATTTTGGCGAAAGTTATAAACTATAAATAAGCGTATAATTTTCGCTAATTCTTTGTTTAAATAAGTTATAAGGGGAATGATTTTAATGATAAAAGGGATAAAGCTAAAAGTATTGCTGCCATTAATATCAATAAGTTTGTTTTTTATAGTGTTTATGGCAATACAATTTAACTCTACAAGTAATAATTTAAAAAAGGTACGGGAAATGAATAATAAATATTTTTATACAAGCACTAAAGCTGATGAACTAAAATTAGATGTTGTACAAGTCCAGCAATTCCTTACAGATATTAGCGCGACAAGAGGCGCAAAAGGCTTTGATGATGGTTTTGATGATGCAGAAAAATTTGCTAAGGATCTAGAAAGTGTTTTGAGTGATCTTAAAGAAAAAAATCCAGAAAGTGTAAGTGAATTAGATAATATACAAAAAAGTTTTGAACCTTATTATGAAACAGGAAAGAAAATGGCGCAAGCTTACATAGACGGTGGGCCTGAAAAAGGAAATTTATCTATGGAAGAATTTGATTCTACTTCAGAAAAGATTAATGAGGAAGTTGATAAATTTAACGAAGCAGCAGCAAAAAACATTGAAATATCTATAAGTAGTATAGAAAATGATATAAGAAATACAATAATTTTAATGGGAATATCTGTTCTAGCATTGGTAATAATATTTGTTATAACTTGGAGATATATATCTAAAAATATTGTTACACCAATAGCTACTATGCTTTCAAAACTTAATGAAATGTCTAATAATGGCGGAGATTTAACTCAAAGGATTGATTTTCATAGCAATGATGAGATTGGTGAAATGGCAAAAAGTTTTAATTTAATGCAGGAATCTTTTAGGCAGATTATCAATGTCGTTATTAATGAATCAAGAAATGTTGAAAATAAAGTTGAAAAAACTAATGAAAATATAGGTAAGTTATCTGGATTAATCGAAAATGTTTATACTACAACAGAAGAATTATCAAGTGGTATGGAGGAGACAGCAGCGTCAACAGAAGAAATGGGTAATACTACATATTTAATTAACTCAGATATGATGGAAATTGCACAAAAGGCAAAAAGTGAAGCTGAGAATTCTAAGCTTATAAATGAGAGAGCTAATGAACTTAAAAATAAAGCTGTTAATTCTATGGAAAATGCTCAAAAGATTAATTTACAAACTCAAAGTAAATTATTAGAAGCTATTGAAAAAGCTAAAGAAGTAGAAAAGATAAAGGCTTTATCAGAAGCTATTTTAGAAATTGCCTCTCAAACAAATTTATTAGCATTAAATGCATCAATAGAGGCTCAAAGAGCAGGTGAAGCAGGCAAAGGTTTTTCAGTAGTAGCAGAAGAAATTAGAAATCTTGCAGAAGATTCTAAAAAAACTGTATCAGAAATAAGTAATATTAGTAATATTGTTATGGGAATAGTAGACAACTTAGTTTCTACTTCTCAAGATATGATAAAATTTATTAATGTTGATGTGATAAATGATTATGAGATGATTGTTAAAACAGGAGAGCAGTATAGTAAGGATGCAGCTATGGTTTATGATATGACAACAGAATTTAGCAATAAATCTAACAGTATTATGGATTCTATGCTTAGAGTTGCGGATGCAGTAAAACAAATAAATGATTCAAATACTGAATTAGCTGATGGAACCAATAATATTGCAGAAAATATGAATACTATATCTGAAAGTTCAGGAAATGTTGTTGAATTAATTAATGAAGTTAATGTAAGCACTAATAAGCTAGTTAATATGGTTAATAATTTTAAGGTATAGCTATGATTATTAAAAAGAAATAAGTGCATAAAGAAAAAACAAATGAATTTAGACGGTTTTTAAAAATATTTCTTGATAGTAAATTGTTGTGCCATAATTAAAGTTTTCAAGGATGAATATAAGAAGGAGGAAGAGTTATGTCAAATAACGTAAAACAGAGAAGAATAATTTTAGATTTAGCAACTACTTTAGATGGCTTTATTGAAGGGAAAAACGGAGAAGTTGATTGGTGCATTATGGACGCTGATATGGGATTCACTAATTTCTTAAATGAAATTGACACTATTTTATATGGTAGAAAGAGTTACGATTTATGGGGACAATATATTCCACAAGATGAAGATTCAGATGATGAAAAAGAAGTTTGGAAGTTAATTCATAGTAAAGAGAAATACGTGTTTTCCAGAACACAAATAGCTACTAATAATCAAGCAATATTTATAAATGAAAATATTCTTGAAGAAGTAAATAAATTGAGGAATAAGCCCGGTAAAGACATTTGGCTATATGGAGGAGCAAGTCTCATTACAACCTTTATAAATTTAGGGCTTGTTGATGAATTTAGATTATCTATTCACCCTGTTATTTTGGGAGAAGGAAAACCGTTGTTTAGTGATATAAAACAGAGATTGAATTTAAAAATGGTCAACACCAGAACGTTCTCTTCTGGCGTTGTACAATTAATCTATCATTGGAATGGTAATTAATTTTTAACAGAAATCTCTGTATCAATAGCTACTCCAAGCTTAGCTGATATTATGGTATTTAATTTATTAATTGAACTAGATAAGCTAACAATTTGTTTCTCTAAACGAATTAGCAAATAGGCAGATACCGCTACTGGAAAGCCATTATTAACAATAAGGTTAATTAACTCATTTACTTCCATAAATCCATCACCTCCTATAAGGGATATATGATATAAAACGTATTATTTCACGTTAGAAAACAAATAGTACATAAAACTAAAATATATACATTGCATAAATAATTCTTCATGATAATTCTAAAAATATTGCAAGAATTTTAGAATATAAATTCTTAGGAATTTAAGAATTTTACAATATAAGAATATTTATTCTTTATAACTTAAGAATATAAAAGGAAATACGACTCACATGTGCTTGCTGGATACTCACAGAGAAAGTTCTGCCCCTATAAATTAAGCAGCTATGCTGTAATTAAGAACTTTTCACTTATAGCCAAATATAAAATGCTCATAGCGAAAGTTCTACTTAAGAATTTGCTCGTAAAATGCGGGTTAGGAGATTAGACATACAAATTCAATCATTATTTTAATGTTATGTTACAGAATAAAGCATATATCCATAATAGCAGTTGCTAAATTTTAAGGCTGTAAATAAATTATTGGGGCGTGTTGTAAAAATGATTAGAGATGAAATTAAACTTAACTCAGAAGAAGGAGAGTGCTTTGATAAAAAGCAAATAGCTTTAGCAATTAGAGATTCTACTTTTAATGATGATTTAAAATGTTCTTTGCTTGAGGATGAGATATTAGATAAATGCCAGGGCTGCAGCCTAAAATGCATTTGCGATAGAATAGATCAAGTTATTGGAGATTATGTGGAGAAAACTACAGAGGTTGTAAATAATTTTAGTTTTGAATAGGTAAATGAAATATTAGTATTATTATAAGTCTAACAGCTCTAAGTATTAACCTTAGAGCTGTTATATTGATTAATAATACAATGAAATATTATTAAGGATTTTCATTAAAATGTTTTTCTTTTTTTGAATGGCAGTTGAGTAGCACATATTTTTAAAATAAGCATATTCCTTTACAGTGTAATTTTTATAGAATACAAAATCTATAAGTTCAACTTCCTCTTTATTTAAATTCTTAAGGGCTAATTTTAAATCCTCATAGTCGCACATCTCACATAATGAAGTTTCAGTTGAGATTTCAAGTTCTGGAAAATCATTTTCTACATCATCATGTAAGCTTAATGCATAACTACCTTCAGTAGATCTTCTGGTTCTAGTTCGCTTTATTAGATCATTCATATTATTTTTAATAGCATTGGTAGCGTAGGCAACAAATCTATGCTTTTCTAAATTATACTTGGAAACAGATTTGAAAAGTGAATGGTAACATTCCTGTATAATATCGTGGAAATTATACCTATCAATGAAAGTCCTTTTAGAAATATTATAAATCAAAGGCCTAAATTCATAAGCTAATTTTTCTTTTGCGTCTTCATCATTATTCTTACATCTGGTAACTAAAGTTTCAACATAATCAAAATCCATATAAACCTCCATCTTCAATATAAGAGTTATGAATAAAAGTAATTATTTTACATATATTGTGTTTTGTGTTAAAATTACCTCTATATATAGTATATATGGTTAAGTTACATATAACTTATATAGAAAAGTAATATTGAGAAAAAATTTTTCTTTAAACATCTCTTTTGGGATTGATGACTTCTACTATAATAAAGTTATAGTAGGGGTCCTTTTGTTTTTGGTGGATTTTCACAATAAATATATATCATGTAAAGCAATAGACAATTATTTTATTATTCCAATAAAAAATAGATTTTTAAAACATAAATTAATATAGTAAGGAGGTATTAAGTTTTGATACTAGTTAAAAAGTTTTAAAAATTAAGTGTTAAGGGGGAAGTGATAAAATGAAAAGCTTACTTAATGAAAAAATGCCTATTGTAATAGAATGCATTGTTCCATGTGAAAATTTAAATGATTTGTTAAATGAACTCAAAAATTTAGTTGAGGAGGGTGTTGTATTTGCAACTCCAATAGATTTAATTATGAATAAATAATAAAACCATTAATCTAAATATTTTCTTGAGCTTAGGAGGAGTTATTTTAGCTACATCATTATGTAAGGTTATTGTATAATATAGATTATATTAAAAACTCAAGCAATTTATTTTCATAAATACTTGAGTTTTTATATTTCTATTTATTTTATAAATAATACTATTTAATTAGCTGAGATTTTCTAAACTGCAATCATCAGATATTTTATTAACACTATAGTTTATATCAACATTATTTTTAAAATTAGTATTAACCAAAGTGAGTTTATCTTTTCTTCCGAAATGTTCTTCAATGGATAATTTTATTGTATGCTCACCTTCATATAAATCTATATGTTGTTCTTGATCGCCGCTTGGAGGATCTGACCATGTACCACCATCGGGATTAAATGAGCGATGCACTAGTCTAATACCTTTCTTGCTACATTTAATCTTATAAATATTTAGTCATTCTATACTAGGCAATTCTATACTTGAAATTCCAAATTTAAATTGACCTGCAAGAACTTGATTATCTTTAGATTTTTTCTCTCCACTTTTCTTTTTTCTGTAGTAAGCAAGATTGGATTCTTGAGGGACTTTAATTAATCTACTTTTACTTATACCAATCTTTTGAGAGGTATAAATACCTGAATGCCCAGAGAATAAATAACTTATAGCGCAAGTCATAAACATAAATTCCATACCTGTTGAACCAAACATTTCAAGGCCTAAAACAAAAGATGTTATAGGTGCATTTGTAGCTCCTGCAAATACTCCAATAAGACCTAAGGCTGCTAAAAATGATGGTGAAATATTAAGTATACTTGATAAAGTATTACCGAAAGTTGAACCTATTACAAAAAGGGGAGTAACTTCACCACCTTGAAAGCCTGTACCTAAAGTAAATGAAGTAAATACAATTTTAAGCATAAATGCAAAAGGGTTAACATGACCAGTAAATGAATCACCAATTAGTGGAATACTTAGACCAAGATAATCGCGTGTTCCTATTATATAAGTAAATGCAATTATTATAAATCCGCCAATAAAGCTTTTAATAGATGTATTTTCAAAACCAGAAGTAAAAACTTCTTTTAATTTATGAGTTAGTTCACTAAATAGTTTACTAATTAATCCAAATAAAATTGCAGCAATTACAACTTTTAATATCACTCCATATGTAATATCAGGAACATCTAAAATGCTGTAATGAGTATGGTGAATTCCCCATATTTCTGTCATAAGATTTCCTACAAAAGCTGAAATAAAACAAGGGATTAGTCCAGCATAATTCATAGTTCCAAGAGCAGCTACTTCAAGTCCAAATATAGTACCAGCAAGGGGGGTACCAAACACAGAACCAAACCCGCTGCTTATACCACACATTAAAATAATTTTAGTATCTACTTTATCTAATTTTAATAGATTTCCAATGGCTTCTGCTATGCTTGAACCAATTTGTACACCAGTACCTTCTCTTCCTGCAGAGCCACCAAACAAGTGAGTTATAAAAGTTCCAAGAAAGACTAAAGGTGCCATACGCAAAGGAATATGATCTTCGCTTGTGTTAATTTTATCTATAATCAAATTATTACCTTTGGATGAGTTTTTTCCATATTTAGAGTATAAGAAACTCACAAAAGCACCACCGATTGGTAAAAGGAATAATAACCAAGGATTATCATTTCTCAAAGTCGTAGCAATATCCAAACTTTTTAAAAAGAAAGCAGCAGCAGATCCTATCAGGGATCCTACAATTGTGCTAATTACAATCCATTTTAAAAATGAGAGGCCAAGGATAGTACTCATGTTTAAGTTTCTAATAAATAAAATAGTTTTTAAAGTTTTTGAATTACTTTTCTGCATTATATCTCTCCTTTTCTTATTATAGTTATAATTGTAAATATTACTGCATTTAGGTACGTGAAAATAAATAACAAGTCCAAAGTTGCCGTACTTGGAAAACTAAAAATGACTCCTACAAAAAAGCGGATTACCGCTATTTTGTAGGAGTCATTAGCATTACGCAGTTAAAGGCGAACTCCATCACCTAAAAATATATTAGTAATGTTATCATAATTAATTTAATTGAACAAATTGTATAGATACTAAGAAATTAAAATAGGTTAAGCTAATTTTATTACTAAACGGTATCATTGCATATATCTATAACCGTTGAAAAGAAGCCAAGGCAAACCTAAATCTAAATGATTTAAGTATTGATAGTAATTTGAAAGATAAGTGAAACTTCAATTATGTCTATAATGGGAAGCTGAAACGAATATGTAATGGTTTCATTTAAATACAGTTTTTAAACAAATCGTTGTATCACCAATAATTCATTAAGTATAATTGAGCAAAAACTTTAATGTAATCGAGAACATATATTAATAAAAAAAGTTTTTTGATATTTAGAACAAATTTTGCTTACGAAAGCTAATGAAACATTGCTACAATTACGAAGCAAGTATTGCATTTGAAAAAATAAGTAATGTAAAAGGAGTGATTACAATGGATTCGAAAATTGAGATAAATAAATCAAAATCAACGACGATGACTATTTAATCTATGGCAGAATGCGCTATTTTGATTAGTTTGAGTGAGAAGAATGGGGAATACTTAAGGAAAATTGGAGAACAAATTAAGCTAATAATGAATCAATAAGACTGAGTTAAATTTTAACATAATTATTAGTGTTACATTTTTATGTGATCAATTATTTAGATCGGTCTAATTTATGGAGGGAACTATGAATAAAAAATATAAGTTAGAAAGTAATCAAGGAATAAATTTTATAAGTATTATTGCTATATTAGTAGCAAGTGCCTTTGTGGCAACTTTTAATGAAACTATACTTAATGTTGCATTATCTGCAATTATGAAAGACATGAATGTATCTGCTGGAACTGTTCAATGGCTTGTTACAGCTTATATGACAGTAGCAGCGGTAATGGTACCTGTTACTGCTTTTCTTATTCAGTCATTTAAAACAAGAAAATTATTTTTAAGTGCAATGGGATTATTGCTTATTGGAACAATATGTGCAGCATTTTCAAATTCTTTTGCTATGTTATTAATTTCAAGAATGATACAATCATCAGGTACGTGAATGATAATACCAATTATGATGAATACCATATTATTAGTAGCACCAAAAGAAAAACTAGGAATATCAATGGCAATATGTGTGCCAGCAATTTTATTAGGCCCTGCATTTGGCCCAACAGTATCAGGAATTATATTACAATATTTTAGCTGGCATGCGTTATTTATAATGTTAATACCAATTGTAGGCATACTTATGATTATAGGAACACTATTATTAGTTAATGTAGGAGAATTAACTAAGCCTAAGATGGATCACCTATCCATTATTTTATCGACAATTGGAGTCGGAACAATAATATATGCTATAAGCAGTATAAGTGAAGGGAATATTAGGACAACTTTAATAAGCTTTATAATAGGTATTATTTGTTTGATATTATTTATAAAACGACAAAATGCTTTAAAAGAACCAATGCTAAATTTATCTCCGTTTAAATATTCTAAATTTGTAATAGGAACAATTTTAGTAATGATAGCAATGATGGTTACTTTTACTATGAGTATAATGTTACCAATGTATATGGAAGGAGCTCTTGGAAAAACAAGTTCTGTAGCAGGGTTAGCATTATTACCAGCTGTAATTTGTGCTGGACTAGCAGCACCTGTAGGAGGGAAAATTTACGATAAATTTGGTGTAAAGTTTTTAATACCATTAGGAACAGGAATAGTAACTGTATTTGTATTTTTGATATCTTTATCTAAAAGTGATACATCTTTAGTGCACTTAGTAATAATCTATATATGCATGAGCGTAGGAGTTGGACTATTTATGTCTCCTTCTCAAACTCATGGGTTGAATCAATTACCAAAAGAATATTATCCTCATGGAGTAGCAATAGTAAATACGCTTCAACAAGTTTCTGCTGCTATAGGGTCATCACTTTTTATTGGAATAATGTCAGCAGCTCAAATTAATGCATTAGAAGTGCACCATGCAACTAATGAAGTTGCAATAGCAACAGGATTTTCAACTGCAACATTGATAGTTTGTGGATTTGCATTTATGGGATTAATTTTATCTTTTTTCTTTGGGAGAAATATATCACAAGCAAAAGATAAAGAACAAGTAAGATGCACAACGAGATAAGTCAAAAAAAGCCGATAGCCGGTTTAATACTACATCAATACCGTAATATAATAGTTGTTTATCCGTGCATATAGCCTGTAAATAAGGAATCAAATATATGGTTATAGCATGTCATTTAAGTCACTTAGATGAAAGAAAGCGATATATGAGTTAAAATTTATTGTCACTTGCTATTGACACGGACAACTATATCGTAAATAAAATACAGTTTCTCATTATTAATATAATTAGTATTAAGGGAGTGTCGCAAAATGATTAAAATTTAATCATTTTGCGACATTCCTTTTTTATGTATCTGATAATTGAATTTTCTAATTATACATTATAGTGAAAATGTTTCAGTTTCACCGTTGATAGAATAAATAGAAGCTGTTCCTTTAGTGAAGTATAAAACAGCAAAAATCCCGTCATCAAGACTGTACATGCGTTTTAAAGATGGATATGCTTCTAGTGCAAATTCCTTTACTTCACGTCTATCATCATTTGCAACTTCTCCAGCAACACGAATCCATTGACCTTTTTTGTTCATAGTAGAGATTTCAACCTTTGGGTTTTGTAACATTTGCTTAAAACAATCTTTTTTGTTGTTAGTAACAATATATAATTTTTCTTCATATTCAAAAACAGCGCCAAATGGTCTTACTCTTGGTTGATCACCCTCAGTAGTAGCTAAGTAAAAAGTACCACTCTCTTTTAAAAATTCCAATGCTTTTTTCATAATGATTACTCCTCCTATATCTGTATGTTAAAATTGATTATGCAATAATGATAACATGTATACTATAAATAACAAGTACGATTTTTATAGCGAGTAAGTATCAATTAGGATACTATATATGTTTATTCCTTAATTTCAACTGGAACACTTCGGGAAACGTTATTTAGCTAAATGTACATGCCTTCTTTGTGGTAATAAGGTTTTAGGCTGCAGTTGATAGAAAAGATGCTACTATAGTTTTTGGTGTAGTGTGCAAGTTGAGATAATTCTGCATATGCAGATATATGGATTTAGCTAGTTAAATTAAGATAATAGTAAAAAAGTTAATATTTTTATTTAAAAAAATCAATAGAGGTTGCTAAGATAGGCATAAATCAAGGTATGAGTGACGAATTGATTAGTGAATTGGTTGGGCTATCTATAAGAGAAATTAAGATAATAAGAATAGTTATTGAAACTGATAAAACAAATTAGATTCTAGATGTTGCAAATTTGGCTCCCATTTTAAAAGCTTCTTCACAATCCTTTGGGAACACTTCTTTGCGTATTTTTGCTTTCTTTTCAGGATCAACGCTTGTAACTACTTTTGAATAATCTTCGAATTGATAAGTATCAAAACTGAAAAGAGCTTCTGAAGAACCAAATATTTTAGTCAACATCATTTGGTTAAAATTAATATGATGATCCCAGCCTTGTGCTTTCAAGATTTCCTCTTATAGATATAATAATTACCTTTAGGTGCCTATACCACTTTGAAGTGCTTACTTTACAGATTGTTTATATAACCGTATTATAAAAACATAGATAGATAATATCCAATTAATTACATCGAGGAGGCTTTCTCTATGAAAGAACTTACTATTAAAAATTTAAATGCAATTGAAGCAATTCAAAGAAAACAAAATGATAATGAATTTTACATTAAACCAGTAGTCGCTGGTTCTGATGCTAACCAATGTACAGTATCATTTATTGAAGTACCACCTGGAAACCAAGCATTTGGTTACCATTATCACGAGAAAAATGAAGAGGTATTCTATATAATTAGCGGGGTTGGCTCAGTTAGAACACCTGACGGGATAAAATTAGTTAAGGCGGGCGATATTATAACTTTCCCAGCAGGTAAAGAAGGTGCACATGTAATTAGTAATGCTTCCGATACTGAAAATCTTGTTTATGTTGATTTTGACACACACAACGTGCCTGAAGTTGTTAGCTTACCAGATAGTAACCAAGTAATGGTTTTTGGAAGTCATATACAAGGTACATTTAACATGGAAAAATAGGATTACTAGCTAAAATAGTACTAAGCTTTTGAAAGCTATGGTACTATTTTTATTGTATATTGAATTATAGATTAGCATTTATCCTCTCTTTATATTGCTTTCCCCATGTAAGCATAGAATTTAGTACAGGCTTTAGGCTCATTCCATCTTCAGTAAGTGAATATTCGACTCTCGGCGGTACTTCAGCATATACAGTCCTTTCTACAAGGCTATCTTCTTCTAACGTTATTGATGCATTTCACGTTGAAGCCGTAACATTGACCATTAAAGCTGACGAGGAGAAGTACCATAATACTGTTTAAAGGCCTTATAGAAATTGCTGCTATTGCTGTATCCGAGCATATCAGCAATTTTTTCAATGGAAAGATCCGTATGATCCAATAATAGTTTGGCTCTTCGCATACGTGATTCAGCTAGTAGAGCAGAAAAGGTCTTTCCTGTCTTTTTCGGCAAAAGACGGGAAATATAGACGGGGTGATATCCGAAATGGGATGCAATGTCATTCAATGTTACAGAATCAGAGTGTGATTCCATATATTCCATAATCCGGTCAATTAATGTCGTGCCAGTAGGTAGATGCTGACGCTTGTACTCATAAGAAAGATACATAGCAAGGGACATGACCATAGGTTTTAAAATTTTCTGTGAGTCCTCTGTTTTATGAGCATATTCAAGAATCATGACATTCAGCAACTGCCAAATTGGCGAAGAAGCTGAAATTTCCAGATGAACGAACTCTTCTGAATATTTGTTTTTCTGTGGTTCCAGAAAAAAATTAAGCATGGAGCTATCTGCTGAGAGCGCACTTAGGTATTCCCTGAAAAAGGTTTCCTTACGAATCAGTACTCCGAGAATAATACATTCGTGATCAGAATCCCGCTTAACAGCATAACCGCTGTAGGGCTGACCGATATAGCAGTTTCCTTCTTTTACCGTGATCCGATTGTTATAGTTGGCGCTTAATGCATCATAATCTCCGTGGTAAGCAAAATGAATGAAAAAAAAGTCCTGGCGGTGAAAACGCTCCTCAATTTTTTTCCCTTTAAATACACACACCATAACTTCCTCGGATTTCTCTCCCAACCAATGCGAAATCAATTCGTTATTTCCTGAGGACGGATCCGGGCTAAAGTCCCAATTGAGGTGCGGAAAGTCCCGACCGAGTTTTTCTAATGAGTGATCGATTTCAGTATCACAATTCCAAGACATAACAACATTCCTTTCTTCAGATTTCTGAGCAATTCTTTCAAGCATTGCAACGTTTTTGGTAAACCAAACATGTTTATATCTAATTATAAGGTTAAAATACGCCATAATTCAAGTTAATATTTAGCGCTGATTTGGAAGGTGAAAATCTATATGATGGATTTAGTAACAAGAAAGTTCAAATTGAAAGGAATAGAATATATGTATAATTTTGATTTTTATATGCCGACAAAAGTATTATTTGGAGCTGGAAAACTTCAGGAGCTGCATACAGAAGTGCTTCCGGGAAAGAAAGCACTGATCGTGACATCGAACGGTTCATCTACGAAGAAGTTCGGATATCTGGACGCGCTTGAGAAAGAACTGAATCTTGCGGGAGTTACCTATGAGATCTTTGATGATATCCGTCCAAATCCGACAAACCGTAATATTATGGATGGTGCAATGAAAGCAAAGGAGACAGGCTGTGAATTTGTCATTGCACTTGGGGGAGGATCCGTCATGGACTCCAGCAAATGTATCGCACTTATGATGACCAATACGGGTGATATCTGGGATTACAGTTATTCGCTAAACGGAGGAAAAAAGAATCCAGAAAAAGATGCCGCTCCAATTGTCACTATTACCACTTCAGCAGGAACGGGAAGTGAAGTGGATTGTTGCGCGGTGCTCAGCAACGACGAAGTAAGTGAAAAATCCGGTTTTTTAGTTCCATCAATGTTCCCAGTACTGTCTGTTGTTGATTCTAATCTGATGATGAGTGTACCGCCTAAATTTACAGCTTTTCAGGGAATGGATGCTTTTTTCCATGCAGCTGAATCTGTGATTAATAAGAATGAGCATCCGATGGGAGAAATGTTTGCTTTGAAAGCTATCGAACTGATTGCCGCCAATCTCTCTGTTGTATATCGTGATGGAAGCAATCAGGAAGCAAGAGCAAATATGGCACTAGCTAATTCACTTGCGGGCTACTACATGCTCATCACATCAGCACATACAATGGAACATGCCATGGGATCCTACCACGAAAATCTGGTCCACGGTGCTGGTTTGATTATGATTGCTCATGCCTATTATGATTTCTTTGCAGAACGTAAGGCTGCAGAAGAACAGATGATCAAAATGGCAAAAGCAATGGGAGTTGATAATCCGACATCCGGAAAAGATTTTATCAGAGCATTGGATGAACTGATCGAATCAGTCGGATGTAAAGATCTCCGCATGAGTGATGCAGGAATTAATGAAGAAGAGCTCACAAAGTATCCGAAGAGAATACACGAGGTGCTCGGCGGCGACATTACCGCGGACCCGTTACCGCTTACGGATGAAGATTATCTGGAAATCTATAAGAAATCATATTGTTAAGAGTATAATGCATCGAATAACTGTGATTTATTAAATAATTAGGAGGATAAATATGTCTAGAAAAAATATCGGAGCAAAGCCATACATCACACCGATGCCGGTTTTGATGATTTCGTCTTATGATGAGGCTGAAAAGCCGACCGCCATGTTAGCAGTATGGGGTGGAATCACGAATGAGACAGAAATTACTATTACCGTAGCAGCCCAGAGAAATACGTTAAAGGGAATTACTGCTAGAGGTTCCTTTGTTGTAAGTATGGCAGATGTGGAAAATGAAGTTGCTTGTGATTACCTTGGTATAACAACAGGAAATAAAGTGGAAGAAAAGTTTGAGAAGTCCGGATTCCATACAACAAAGTCCGAATTCGTAGATGCACCTATTATCGATGAGCTTCCTTTTGCCGTTGAATGCAGAGTGAAGAGCTATGATGAGGAAACTTGGAGACTGGTAGGCGAAATCGTCAATGTAAGTCTGGATGAACGGATTCTTGGAGAAGATGGCAAGGTATCATTTGAAAAATTCCATCCGATCACTTTCGATTGGATGAATAAGTCATATATGTCCGTTGGTGAGAAGGCCGGTGATGCTTACCACGACGGACTTCAGTTAAGAGAGAAGAAATAGGGGGAGGTTATTTATTATGATGAAAAATTTAGGCCCAAACGTTTTTTCGTATGGTTATCCAGCGCCGGTTTTAATGGTTGGCACTTATAATGATGATAGAACAGTCAATGTGATGAATTTGCATGAGTGTACAAGGACGAATGCAGGTGATCTTGCATTATGTATTGGTCCACGTAGTAAGACGCATGAAAACATTAAAAAGAGACGCGCATTTACTGTTGCACTGGTTAATAAGAATTTGATAAAGGAAGTGGATTATTTTGGAATTGTAACTGGCCATAGAGTTCCTGATAAATTTGAAAAAACAGGCTTGAAGGCTGTAAAGAGTGAACACGTCAATGCCCCTATCATCGAAGGCAGTCCACTAGTCATCGAATGCGAACTCATAGAGGTTGTAAGAACAAATAATTTCACTACTGTACTTGCCAGGATTGTCAATGTAGCGGCAGATGAGTCAGTGTTAGATAAAACCGGCAGAATTGATGCCAAGAAAACAGGAATGTTATTTTTTGATTCGTTCAGCAACAGCTACTTTTCATTAGGTGAGAAAGCCGGAGATGCATGGGTCGAAGGGAAAAAATATCTGTAAATTCTTGTTTTGCATGAGATTTGAATTTATACGAGAACTTAAGAATAAAAGAATTTAAGAATATTAGAACCTAGGAATATAAAAGGGAATCCGACTCATGCGTTCGCTCAATGGCATAAACTTAAGGAAATAAATAAGAAATTAATAAAAAAACACTTGACAATAATTAGAAAAAATGAAGCCTCGCTATAGATATTAAATTTATAGTGAGGTTTGATTTTATGCAAAATATTAAATTATTATCCCAAATTATAAAGAGAACAAATAAATTTTTTGTATTAGCGCAGTAATAAGCAGTTGATATTTTATAAAGTTATTGAAATATTCAAGCTTTATTAGCTTAATAAAAAATATTTTAATAATGATTATGGCATTGGTTCCATGGTCCTTGTGACGATTTCCTTATAGAATGAAATAAAAAAATCTTAATAAATCTTAATACTTTTTTTGATAAAAGCTTAATATTTGTATTTTATACTATCCCTATATTAATCTTGGAGGCAAAATATAATGGATATTAGTAATTTTATCAAACAGTATATAAAAAATCCTAAAACAGTAGGTGCGGTAGCACCAAGTTCAGAGAAATTAGCATATAAAATGGTTGAAGACATTAATTTTTTAAATGCATCATGTATTGTTGAATATGGGCCAGGAACAGGAGTTTTTACTGAGAAAATATTGGACCAAAAGAAAGACAGTACAATATTTATAGCAATAGAGTATAATGAAGATTTTTATAAGATATTAAAAGAGAAGTTTGAAAATAGGACAAACTTTATACTTATAAATGACTCAGCGGAGAATTTGAAAGAACATCTAAATAAATACAATATTAATAAGGTTGACTATATAGTTTCAGGACTTCCATTTGCAAGTTTACCTGATTCTATGAGCAAAAGTATATTGTCAGTAACAAAAGAGATACTAAAAGGCCAGGGAGTATTTATAACTTTTCAATATACTTTGTTAAAAATCAAGCTTTTTAAAATGTATTTTGGTAAAATTAGAAGGAAAAGGGTGTTATTAAATCTGCCACCAGCCTATGTTTTGAGATGTGAAAATTAAAATCAGGGAAAAGTTGAAATATATTTATCTTAGTGAATTTAATTAAAAACATTTATAGGAAGCTAAAATGGTAAGGTGTTATACTAACAGAATGGAGGGAAAGGGTGTTTTTAAATATTTTAAAAACAATAAATAAATTTGATGATTATATTTTATGTTATATAAAGAGATACATAAATAATAAATATTTAGATATATTAATGCCTGCAATAACAGTAATGGGGAATCTAGGAGCTATTTGGATTATAATAGCAGTTTTTATATTACTAGGCTATAAGAATAGATTAATTGGATATATGGTAATAGTAATATTAATTATCAGTACAATTTTTGGTGAAGGAATAATAAAAAATATAGTAAGAAGAGTTAGGCCGTGTAATAAGTACAATTCTAGAAAGGGGATGTATGTATGAAGACAAATATTTTGGTTGTAGATGATGACAAGAGTATTCGTAATTTGATAAAAGTTTATCTTGAGAATGAAGGGTATAATATTATGGAAGCTTCAAATGGAGAGGAAGCTTTGAATTTGATTAATGAGAATAATTTTGATTTAGTAATTTTAGATGTTATGATGCCAGTTTTAGATGGCATAAGCGCTTGTCTTAAAATTAGAGAAGACTACACTATGCCTATAATATTTTTATCGGCAAAAGATGAAGAAATTCATAAAATTGAAGGTTTAACAGTTGGTGCTGATGATTATATTACTAAACCTTTTGGTTCTATGGAACTTATAGCAAGGGTAAAGGCTCAACTTAGAAGATATAAAAAATTTAATGTAGAACCTCAAAATAGTAGCAGTATTACTATTGAAGAATTAATTATTAATTTTGATACTCATGAAGTTACAGTGAGAGGTGATAAAATTAAGCTTACTCCAAAGGAGTTTGATATATTGGAGTGTTTAGCTAAAAATAGAGGTGTAGTATTTTCTGTACAAAAATTGTATGAGACTATTTGGAATGAACAATTTGCAGTATCAGATACTTCTATAGTGGTTCATATAACAAACCTTAGACAAAAAATTGAAATAGACCCTAAAAGCCCAAAATATATTAAAACAGTTTGGGGAGTTGGATATAAGATATGAAGAAAGGGATAATCAACAAAGTAGGAATAAAATTACTGATATTAATTCCTATCGATATAATAATAAGTTTATTATTTTTGGGATTTCTTCTTAATATGTTTAAGAAAATAATTGGTGATAACATTAATTTTTACGAAAAATATGGAGCTGTCATAGCTATCGTAAGTTTCGTATTGGAATTGGTAATTTTTATGGTTATTTTTCTGATTGCAATTAATGGAAGGATTAAATATTTAAAGTATATCAGTAAAAGTGTCACTAATATAAAGACACAGCACTATTTAAATCCTATAGAGATAAAAGGTAATGACGAGATTTCTCAGTTAGCTGAGGATATAAATACAATGTCTGAGAGACTTAAAGAAAATTATGAAAAAGAGAAAAAGCAGGAAGAAGCTAAAAACGAGTTGATAGTAGCTGTTTCACATGATTTAAAAACTCCACTAACATCTATTATTGGATATTTGGAACTTCTTAATAAAGATAAAGAAAATTTTACAGAAAATCAGCAAGAGTTTTTAAAAGTAGCTTATGAAAAAAGCGAAAATTTAAAGAAATTAATTGAAGAACTTTTTGAATATACTAAGCTCTCAAATAACTATGTGAAACTGGATAAAGTTCCATTTAATATAGCTGTTCTAGTAAATCAGGTAGTGGGGGAGCATGTTTTATTTTTATCTGAAAAGAATATAAAGGTTGAAATTGAATGTGCTAAAAATGAATTGATTTGTGAAATTGATATGCAAAAATTTGTTAGAGTTATTGAAAACTTAGTAAAAAATGCTGAAAAGTATAGCTATAAAGACTCAACTTTTAAAATTATAATGTGGGATGATGAAGAGAACATTAAACTTTCCTTTATTAATGAAGGTGATAATATAAATGAAGAAGATTTACTGAAAATATTTGATGAAATGTATAGAATCGATAAATCTAGGAATGCTGAAATTGAAGGATCTGGCCTGGGACT
The DNA here is from genome assembly GCF_022320765.1 of Clostridium sp. YIM B02569. NCBI lineage: Bacteria > Bacillati > Bacillota > Clostridia > Eubacteriales > Clostridiaceae > Clostridium > Clostridium sp. YIM B02569. The sequence goes on from NZ_JAKJJX010000004.1 coordinate 257,833, forward strand.
CCCTATTTCAAAGAAAATTATTCAACTTCATGGAGGTAGAATTTGGGCAGAATGCAATGATAATAAAATTAAATTTAATATTGAATTACCTAAAATAAGTGAATGAGAATAGATTAGAAAAGTTCATAATTTAGTATTACATATATAAAACAAGGAGTTCTTGGAGCTAAAGAAAGCACTGAGAGCTCTTTTAATTTTGGTCAAAACACTTCTTCTAGTTTTGTTAAGAAAAGATTAATTATTTAAGAAAAGATCTTAATAATTCTTAATGTTTTCCTCGAAAATTATTTAATAAGTAGGATTTATAATAAAGTCAGATTCATAAAGTAGTTATTTCAAATATTGATATAACTACATATTATTATAAAAATAACTTTAAGAATGGAGAGATTAATAATGAATAAGTTATTTAAATGTCTGGCTTTTTTATTTTGGATAGCAATCTTATTTGTATTTATTAAATATCAATTATATATCAATGGAATTGCAAAAATTACTGGATTTTTGGAAGCATATCCTAAGTATAGTACGTTGTTATTTTTAATAATTGCTTCATTTAGGATCTTTACTTTTATTCCTTGTACTGTTTTCATTGTTAGTGCTGGAATATTATTTGATCCATTAAAAGCATTTGTTTTAGTTGCCATAGCAAACTTGTTAAGTGAGATTCTTTTATTTTTATTTGTTAAAGCCACAATTGGTATGGGGTATCAAGAAAAGATAATTAATAAGTACCCTAAAATATATTCACTAATTCAAAATAATAATGTTAAAATCCTAGCTTTAGGTGTTTCGTCGCCTGTAGTACCGTCAGATATAGTATGTTTCTTCTCTACTTTAACTGGAATGTCTTTCACAAAGTATGTCTTAACTATATTTGTGGCTGATACACCTGTTATCCTTCTATATACTTTCCTAGGGATAAGCATGAAGTATTCTCTATATGTATTTATTGCTACATTTATTGTTGTAATTCTAATGAGCTATATAAATTACAGGAGATGGAATAGAAGCGTTAATTTTTAAAATATGCTAGTAGGAGGAGAAAATATGGAGTCTAATTGTAGTATTCCTTTGATGGTGTTGACAATAAGTATAAGTACTTTTTATATAGTAAGGTTTTGGTATGATAGGAAAAAGAAATGAATATATATTCTTTTGACTTCATGCTTTCCAAACCTACATTTTTAAATGTGAAAGTCATTAAAAGAAAGGAGTAGCTTTATGCTCAATAAAATCTTAATAGTGGATAAGGATAATGAAATAAGGAAAATTGCTGGCATGTATTTAGAAAACGAAGGCTATGAGGTATTGGGTGTAGAAGATGGAGAGCAGGCACTTAAAGAAGTATGCGAAAGTGAAATTAGCCTTATACTAATAGATGTTAAGATTTTTACTATGAACTGGATTGAAGCTTGCTTAAAAATTCGAAAAAACAATGTTGTACCTATTATTTTTATGTTTAATGAGATAGAAAATATTAATGCTGTTCAAGGCTTGCCATCAGTAATGGGCGATTACATTAAAAAGCCATTTAATTCTAAGGAACTTATAGAAATAGTAAAGTTGCGGATCAGAAGATATAAAATTAGCCCTAGTTATCAAAAATTAGATAGAATTCATATTAAAATTGGAAGTTTAACTATAAATCGTGATACAAGACAGGTATTTATAGCAAACAATACTGTTAGACTTACACAAAAAGAATTTGATATACTTGAGCTTCTTGCAAGCAACAAAGGTATAGTTTTTAGTATAGAAAAGATTTATGAGAAGATATGGGGAGATGTATTTTTCGAATCAGACAATACTGTAATGGTTCATATAAGGAAGATAAGAGAAAAAATAGAAGAGGAACCTGAAAATCCGAGATATATTAAAACAGTATGGGGAGTTGGATACAGAATATGAAAAAGCTATTACGTGGGAAATTGAGTTTTCAACTTATAGTTGCTATTGTCATAAGTCTTTTTGTTTCTTTAGCTTAAGTACGCAAAACTTAAGCTAATATTACTGAGAGTTATATTGGCTATTTTGGAGAAAGTGACAAAATAAAATCATCCACCATAAATGCAAAGCTGCTTTCTAAATTTACATCAGTATGGAAATATCCATGGAAATTCATAGATACAAAACCATGTAAAAGACTTCTAAGAGATCTACTTTTATAAATTAATTGTTCTTTATCTTCGATATAAAAATTTAATATTTCATAAAGAATGTTATTAAATTTCTTGACTAAAAGATGTATTTCGTCATCTTTTGTAATTCCAATGGTCATAAAAAGCTCATAAAAAATTCTATTTTTAAAAGCAAAATCTCTATAAGTATAGGCAAACTCTTTGATAGCATCCTTACCACTTTTACCAATTAACCTTTTCATTAAATTTAGATTCAAATTATTTAAAAAATATTTGACCATTTCTATTTTTAAATTATCCATGTTGTCGAAATAATTGTATAATGAAGGGTATTTTATGTCTAATTTTTCTGCAATTTTAGTAAAGGTTATCTTATTAAGACCAATTTCTTCAGACAATAAAAAAGCAACTTGAATAATTTTTTCTTTAGTCAAATTTCGTTTTTGTATCAATAATATTACCTCTTGTAATTTTAATTTTTAAAAAATATTGAACATTGATGAAACAAATTTATAAAACTATAGATTATGGGTTACAAGTTAATAATCATTTTAAGAAGTATTATATATAAAAATATGCATTTAATCAAACTGTTTATTTCATTACAACAATTTGATCGTGATGAAATAAGGAAAAAGGTATTAGAAAAATGTTTGTTATTGTAGTATGATATTTTAGAAAAATTTGAAATATAATGTATTGTGCGCTTTGCAAATAATTGCAATTCTTTGGTTCCATAGAAGACTAACTAAATGAATTTATTTAAAGTGTTAAAACAAGAGAAACGCTTAACGGCTAATAACTATATGGAATTAACTACTGAATATATACTACTGAATTGAAAGTGCTGCATTAAGTTGATGCATATTATTATGTGGATTTTTACAAGAATTTAAATAATATAAAATAAATAATAACTAAAGCAACTTCGACCATGTACGACAAATAAAGTAAATCGTTTAATTATTAGAGTGGAGGAAATACATATGATACGATGGTTTAATAACTTTAAAATGATGACTAAATTAATTTCACTATTTATATTTTTATCCCTGTTTATAGGAATTGTGGGGGCAATAGGAATACATAATATGGATAAGATAAAGTCAAATTCAATGGTAATGCATGATGTTAATCTCAAATCAGTAGAACAACTCAATAGCATAGAACAAAATTATCTTAATATTAGAGCAACATTATTAAAAATGACTTATAAAGAAAAAATAGAAAAAAATGAATTAGAAGGACTGATAAAAGATTTTAAGGATTCATCTCAAAAAGCTAATGATCTTTTAGTAAATTATAAGGAGAATTCTCCAACAGATCAGAAAAACGCTTCTTTAAATCAAATAGAAAATCTATCAAAAGAATATTTAAGTGTAGGAGAGAAGGTGTCTGATGCAGTTGTGGCTGGAGATTATCCAACTGCTCAAAAACAACTTTCAGGAATGACTGCTACTAGAACAGGTCTTTTTAAGGCACTTGATGAAATAATAAATACTAATATGGATGAGTCAGACACGGCATATGAGAATAACTTAATAGCATATAATGGTTCTAAAATGCTGGTACTTGGGATCACAATATTAGGACTAATTATTGCTATAATCCTTGGAGTTTTAATATCATTAGCCACTTCAAAGTCTCTAAAGAAAATTGTTAGTTTTTCTAATTCATTAGGAGAAGGAGATTTAACTAAAAATGTAGATATTAATTCAAAAGATGAGTTTGGTGAAGTTGCTAATTCTTTAAATAAAGCAAAAGGTAATATGAAAGTGCTTATAGCAGAGATTGTTAATAATGCTAGTGATATTAGTGCTGCCAGTGAACAATTATCGGCAACATCAGAAGAAGTTTCTTCGAAGATGATAATAGTTAATGAATCTACCGAACAAATAGCTAGAGGAATTCAAGATTTAAGCGCTACGACTCAGGAAGTTAGTGCATCAGCAGAGGAAATAGGGAATACAACCAATGAATTAACTAAGAAAGCGAATATTAGTTTTAAGTCTGCAATTGAAATTAAAGAAAGAGCTATTAAGATAAAAGATAAAGCAAATGGTAATATAGAACAAGGAAATGCAATATATGAAGAAAATCGCAAAAATATTTTGAAAGCAATAGAAGATGGAAAAGTTGTTCAAGGAGTTAAACTTATGGCAGATTCAATTGGGGAGATAGCTGAACAAACAAATCTGCTTGCATTAAATGCGGCTATTGAAGCAGCAAGAGCAGGAGAAATGGGTAAAGGATTTGCCGTAGTTGCAGAAGAAGTAAGAACACTTGCAGAACAATCTTCAAATGCTGTGGGAAATATTCAAGGAATGGTTTATAAAGTGCAAGAAGCATTTAATAATCTTTCTAAAAGTGGACAAGAAGTATTGGAATATCTTGAAAATAGCGTGAGGCCAAGTTATGAATTACTTAGAGAAACAGGAGTTCAGTATGAAAAGGATGCAGAATTTGTTAATGATATAGCACGTGATATAGCAAATTCATCAGAGCAAATGAATGAAGTTATAAATCAAATAAATCATGCATTAGAGGATTTATCATCAACATCTGTAGAATCAGCTAATAATTCTGAGGATATATTGGCTAGTGTAAATGAAACAACACATGCAGTTTCAGAAGTTGCAAAATCAGCGCAAAGTCAAGCTGAAACTTCTCAAGTATTAATTGGTTTAGCTCAAAAATTTAAAATTTAGTTACAGGAAAATAAATAACAATTTCAAAGTTACCTTTATTTAGTTTTAGGAATAACACGACATCTACATACAAATGCTGAAAGTTCGAAAAGGAGTGATGAAGAAATATTACAAAGGTTATAATTAAGATAGTATTTCAATTTTAAGTGTGATAGAATATCACTGTAAATTAGCTAAAAAATTTTGCAACTAATGCAAAAAAATCTAAAAAAACATATATGGAGAAACTAAATGAGTAGAATAAAAGTATATACAGTTAATGAAATGGCAATGGAAATTAGTAGTTTAGCAGTTCAAGCTATGATATACGAAGTTTCTTGTTATCCATCACCTGGATTGGTATCGCCAGTATCTTGCGGTGCACATAAGGACATGGATTTTTTCACATTCATTGATAGTACATCAGTATTAAGTAAGTATCTAACACTTTTTATCCAAGAAGGATTTTCTAACAAGTCATATAAAGAAATATTTAATTCTATCAGAAAGATAGGAATCACTGCTGAGCAAGATATGTTCGTTAAAACTAAAGGGATAAATACTCATAAGGGGATGTTGTTTCTAATGGGAATTTCTTGTGCAGCTGTAGGAAAGACCATTCATGAGAATAAAAGTTTTAAATACATACAAAGTATTATAAAAGAAATGACTTCTGGAATAGTGGAAAAGGAACTCATGCAATTAAAGGACACGGATGCACATAGTCATGGTGAGAAATTATTTTTAAAGTATAAAACTGACGGTGTAAGAGGTGAGGTAGAAAGGGGGATTCCAACAGTCTTTCAATTTTCATTAAATTTTTATAAAGAGAATTCTAAATTAAGTATTAATGATAGACTGATTCAAACTCTTATGGGAATAATGCAAAATTGCAATGATTCTACTATAATCCATAGACACTCAGTGGAAGTTTTAGAAGAAGTAAAAGAAACAGCACGAGAAATAATAGCAATAGGAGGAATGAAAACTGCAAAAGGAAGAGAGAAAATAAATAATTTGAGTACAGAGTTTATAAAAAGAAATATAAGCCCTGGCGGAAGTGCAGATTTACTAGGAGTAACAGTGTTTTTAAGTCTTGTAGAAGAATATATGAAGAAGTTATAATATAAATACCTTATAGAAAATAACGTTTTTTAAATAAAGTTGTACTAATAATAATATAAAAGTTGTAATATTTACATAAGATAATTAAAAAAATATATACAGGATTTAAGGAAGTGAATATATGGATCAAATATTTGAAAAGATAGAAAGTACCGATTTAAGACCTATTAGGGAAATAGTACTTGAGAGACTTAGGAAGGCAATTATGAATGGAAGTTTTCAATCTGGAGATAGATTAGTAGAAACTTCTATAGCTGAGGGAATGGGAGTAAGTAGAACTCCTGTAAGAGAAGCTTTTAGACAATTAGAAATTGAAGGATTAGCAGAGAATGTTCCTAGAAAAGGTACTATTGTTAAAGGAATATCGAAAAGAGATATATTAGAAATATATCAAATTAGGGAAGTTCTTGAAGGATTAGCATTTAGGTTAGCATGTGCTAATATTTCTAAAGAACGAATTTTAGAGTTAAGGGAAATGCTTCTGAAAATGGAGCAAAGTATTAATAATAATGACATAAAAGAATATTGGCGATTACATAGTGAATTTCATAGTAGTATAATGTATCTTAGTAATAATCAAAGGCTTATAGATCAAATGAAACAGATTTATGAGTATTTATCAAAGTTAAGAAATTTTACTTTGGTCATGAATAAAAGAAGAAGTATTGCTATGGAAGAACATAAAGCATTAATTGAAGCCTTTGAGAAAAAAGATGAAATATTAGCTGAACAGATAGGCAGAGAGCATACATTAAATGCTAAGAAGTTTCTAACAAAAGAGATTCATTTATTTTAATTATAGTTGTATACAGGTATACTTTATGTCGTATAAAAACGAATATCTGTATACAATATGACTAAAAACGTAAAAAATTCTGTTTTTTTTATAGAAACGATTGCAAAGCATTAAAATATGTATTATAATTAACACATGGAAAGCAAAGATTGTTTTCATAATAGATTGTATACAGGTATACAATCTATTATGGCGAAGATGTACAAAAAGTAATTTGTTATATTTTTTGTAAAATAACTGTATACAGGTATACAATCATATGTCCTATCTCTATTTAGGATTGTATACAGGTATACAGGAAATGATTTACGTCTTAATTGTAGTTTTAAGTATTATTTAAATTAAGTGTATGTCTTAAGAATCTTTGCTTTGTGTTATAAGAAACATTGCTCATAGCATGTTTAGAATTCTAAATAATACAATATGTATGAAATATTACTATAAAGATGAAGGAAGTGATGGTATGGAATGCCTTAATTTGGAATTAGTAATTATTGAAGGCAATGATTATAAAAAATTAAATGAGGTGAAAAATTTTCTTACCAAACAAGGATTGAGATTTGATAACAATGTAGAATATACAGTGGCATTGTACGATAATAATAAGATAATTGCTACTGGTTCGTTTGATGGAAAAATTTTAAAATGCATAGCAGTAGATGAAAATCATAAAGGAATGGGGATTTCTAATAAAATTGTATCAGAATTAATTAATGAACAGTATAGAAGAGGTAATAATCATTTATTTGTTTATACCAAACCTAGTAATTATAAAATGTTTAAAGATTTTGGTTTTTATAAAATTGAAGAAGTTCCTAATAAAGTTATATTATTAGAAAATGATTCTAATGGAATAAATAGTTTTTTAAATAGGATACATGACAAAAAAGTTGATGGAAAAATAATTTCATCTGTAGTTGTAAATTGTAATCCCTTTACATTAGGTCATAAATATTTGATAGAAAAAGCATCTAAACAAAGCGATGTAGTTCATGTTTTTGTGGTTTCAGAAGATAGATCAGTTTTTTCAGCGAAGGTAAGATATAAGCTAGTTGAAGAAGGTTTGAAACACTTAAAAAATATAGTAATACATTCAGGGGAAGAATATATAATTTCAAGTGCAACTTTTCCATCCTACTTTATAAAAAAATTAGATGAAGCAGTTAAGATACATACAGTATTAGATATAAAGATTTTTGCAAATTATATAGTTCCAATGTTAGGAATTAATAGAAGATATGTAGGGGAAGAACCCTCATGTGAAGTTACTAAAACATATAATGAAACTATGAAAGAAATATTGCCTAGTTATGAGGTTGATGTTATTGAAGTCCCAAGAATAGGAATTGGAAATAATGTGACAAGCGCATCAAGAGTTAGAAAATTAATTAAGGAAAATAATTTTTTAGCATTGAAAGAGTTGATTCCTGAATCAACTTATAAGTTTTTGATATCATCAGAAGCTAAGGCAATAATTAATAAGCTTTAAAATTTATTAATTTTAAAATAACTATAATTCAATATAGGAGGAAGAGTTATGGAAATAAAAAACACTGCCATGGCAGGAACTCTGGAATCTAGTGATATTACAATAGTAATTGAACCAAACCCAGAAAAGGAAGTATCTATTAAATTACAAAGCTCTGTAGAAAAACAATTTGGTGAACAGATTAAGAAGGTTATAATCGATACACTGAAAGAGCTTAAAGTGGATAGCGCTATTATTAAGGCAAATGATAAAGGCGCATTAGATTGTGTTATAAGATCAAGAGTGCAGACTGCAGCCCTAAGAGCAGCAGAGGAGACTAACTTCAAATGGGGAGGCGAAAAATAATGTACAAGCTAAGAAGAACCATGATGTATATACCAGGAAATAATCCGGGAATGATTAAAGATGGACATATATATGGGGCAGATTCAATAATGTTTGATTTAGAGGATTCTGTGTCACTAAATGAAAAGGATGCTGCTAGATTTTTAGTATATAATGCATTAAAAAATATAGATTATGAAGGAGTAGAAACAGTAGTAAGAATAAATGGATTAGAAACGCCATTTGGAATGGAAGATTTAGAGGCTATAGTTAGAGCACAGCCTGATGTTATTAGACTTCCAAAGACAGAATCTGCTCAAGATATTATAGATGTAGAAAATGAAATAGCAAGAATAGAAAAAGAAGCGGGAATCCCAGTAGGAAAAACAAAGATGATGGCTGCTGTTGAAGGAGCATTAGGAGTATTAAATGCATATGAAATAGCTAGAGCAAGTAAAAGACTAATGGGGATTGCAATAGGTGCTGAAGATTATGTAACCGATCTTAAGACTACTCGTTCTCCAGAAGGAATAGAACTTTTAGCTGGAAGAAGTCAAATAATACTTGCAGCAAGAGCAGCAGGAATATATGCTTTTGATACAGTGTACTCAGATGTAAACAATGAAGAAGGTTTTGCAAATGAAGTTAAATTAATTAGGCAATTGGGATTCGATGGAAAATCAGTAATAAATCCTAGACAAATAGGGCCTGTTCATGATATATATACGCCATCACAAAAGGAAATAGATAAATCTATTAGAGTAATAAAAGCAGCAGAAGAAGCTAAAAAGAGAGGCTCAGGGGTAGTATCTTTAGATGGAAAAATGGTAGATAAGCCGATAATAGAAAGAGCACAAAGAGCTCTTATGCTAGCAGAAGCAGCAGGTGTATATGTAAATGAAGGAGGGGATGAAATTGCCTAAAAATATAATCGGAAGAGAAGTACCAGAATATATAGAAGGAATTGGAGAATTAAATCCTTACAATGGACCATTTAGTTTTGAACCTATAAAACGTAAATTTGGACGTAAAATATCTCAAGTAATGCCAGGAAGCAGTAAATTATTAGATAGTATTGAAAGAGCTGTTATTGAAACAGGACTTAAAGATGGTATGACAGTATCTTTCCACCATCACTTTAGAGAAGGTGACTATATTTTAAATATGGTTCTAGATGCTGTAGCAAAGCTTGGAATAAAAAATTTAACTTTAGCATCAAGCTCACTAAATGGAGTGCACGAGCCAGTAATTGACCACATAAAAAATGGTGTGGTTACTAAAATAATTACAAGTGGTGTTAGAGGACCTTTGGCTGAAGCTATATCAAAGGGAATTTTAGACACACCAATCATAATTCGTTCACATGGTGGTAGAGCTAGAGCCATAGAAGCAGGAGATTCACAAATTGATGTTGCATTTTTAGGTGCACCTTGCTGTGATGAATATGGTAATGCAAATGGATATAGTGGAGAATCGTTCTGTGGTTCATTAGGGTATGCAAAGGTAGATGCAGAACATGCAGATAAAGTTGTCCTTATCACAGATAATTTAGTTGGATATCCAAATGTACCAGCAAGTATTATTCAGACTGATGTAGATTATGTAGTTAAAGTAGAGTCAATCGGTGATCCAAAGGGAATAGTATCAGGAGCTACAAGATATACTAAAAATCCAAGAGAATTATTAATCGCAAAATATGCAGCATCAGCAATTGAAGCTTCAGGTTATTTTAAGCCAGGTTTCTCTATGCAATGTGGTACAGGTGGTGCTTCACTAGCAGTTGCAAGATTCATAAGAGAAAAGATGATTGAAAAGGATATTAAAGCTAGTTTTGCATTAGGTGGAATTACAGGACAATTTGTGGAAATGTTAGAAGAAGGATTAATTGGAAAATTATTCGACACTCAAAGTTTTGATTTAACAGCAGCAAAATCAATAGGGGAAAATCCAAACCATTATGAAATAAGTGCATCGTTCTATGCTAATCCTCATAATAAAGGTTGTGCCGTTAATAAGCTTGATATAGTTATGTTAAGTGCTTTAGAAGTAGATACTGATTTTAATGTTAACGTAATTACAGGGTCAGATGGAGTAATAAGAGGTGCTTCAGGTGGACATTGTGATACTGCAGCAGGTGCAAAACTTGCTATGATAGTATGTCCATTAATAAGAGGAAGAATACCTACAATAGTAGATAAGGTTAATACAGTAATAACTCCAGGAGAAACAATAGATGTTGTAGTTACTGATAGAGGAATAGCGGTAAATCCTTTAAGACAAGATTTAATTGAAAGATTTAAAAAAGCAAAATTACCTGTATTTACTATAGAAGAATTAAAAGAGAAAGCAGAAAGCGTTACGGGAAAAGCAAAACCAATCGAATATGGCGATAAAATTGTTGGAATAGTAGAATACAGAGATGGAACAATTATTGACGTTATCAAGCAAGTAAAATAGATAAAAAAGGGGAATTGATAATGAACAAGAAAGAACAAGTAATTGAAGAAATACTTAATGCAAGAGAGAAACGAGCAGAAATGCAAAGGGAATTGATTAATATTTATAAAAATACTTTGATTTCTTTTACATTAAATATTCCGGGAGTAGAAAAACATAATCCAACTTTTACTAAGATTCATGAGAATGGTATCGAATTATTAGAAGAAGAATTGGAAAAGCAAAATATAAAGTTACTTCATAAAATAGTTCAGATTACTGCTGATGGTGATGAAGCATTCTTAGTTGTGGATGCAGACCAATGGCGTGTAAAAAGAGTAACTACATCAATTGAAGAAAATCATAAATTAGGAAGATTATTTGACTTTGATGTAATTAATGTAAATGGAGAACAAGTTAGCAGAAGTGGAATAGGCTTACATTCAAGAAAGTGTTTGTTGTGTAACAATAGTGCAAAAACATGTGGAAGAAGCAGAAATCATTCAGTAAGTGAATTATTATATAAAATATATGAATTAATTGATTATGAAGAATTATATATAAGCAACTTTTAATACTTAAAAATTATGCCACTCCATCAATTGTATACAGGTATACAATTATGAATATAAATATTTCACTTTATAGAAAGGCAGGTATAAAACAGTGAAACAAAATATAACTAGAAAAATTCTACAATCACATTTAGTTGAAGGAAAAATGATTGCAGGAGAAGAGATATCTATTAAAATTGACCAAACACTAACACAAGATGCTACAGGTACAATGTCTTATTTAGCTTTTGAAGCATTAGGAATACCAAAAGTAAGAACTGAAGTTTCAGTAAGTTATATTGATCATAATACCTTACAAGCAGGTTTTGAAAATGCAGATGATCATATATTCTTACAAACAATAGCTAAAAAACATGGAATATATTGCTCAAGACCAGGTAATGGAATATGTCATCAACTTCATACAGAAAGATTCGCAGCACCAGGAAAAACTTTATTAGGTTCAGATAGCCATACACCTACATCAGGTGCATTAGGCATGATAGCTATAGGTGCAGGTGGAATGAGCGTAGCAATGGCTATGGCAGGACAACCATTCCCATTAGTAATGCCACAAGTAATTAATGTTAAGTTAACAGGAAAGTTAAGACCAGGAGTTGCTGCTAAAGACGTTATCTTAGAAATTTTAAGAATTATGACTGTTAAAGGCGGAGTTGGAAAAGTATTAGAATATACTGGTCCAGGAGTGGAAACATTAAGCATAACTGAAAGACAAACAATAACTAACATGGGAGCTGAACTCGGTGTAACAACTTCGCTTTTCCCAAGTGATAAAGTAGCTTATGAATTCATGAAAGCTCAAGGAAGAGAAAAAGATTGGGCAGAATTACTACCAGATGAAGATGCGGAATATGACGGAGTAATGGAAATAAACCTTGCTGAAATAGAACCAATGGTAGCTCAGCCTAGCATGCCTGACAAAGTAGTTAAAATAAAAGACCTTGAAAAAACTAAACTTCATCAAGTATTTATAGGAAGTTGTACTAATGCATCCTATAGCGACTTAGCTAAGGCTGCAGCTATTTTAGAAGGAAAATGCGTTCATCCAGACGTAAGTCTATCTGTAGCAGCAGGTTCAAAACAAGTTTTCGAAATGATAGCAAGAGACGGAATACTTCAAAAATTAATTGCTTCTGGAGCTAGAGTACTTGAAAGTGCATGTGGACCTTGTGTTGGTATTGGACAAGCACCACCATCAGCTGGAGTTTCTCTAAGAACTTCTAACAGAAACTTTAGAGGTAGAAGTGGAACAAAAGATGCACAAGTTTATTTAGCAAGTCCAGAAGTTGCAGCAGCTAGTGCTATAACAGGAGTAATAACTGATCCAAAAGATGTAGTAGATGTAAATATTTTAGAATCAATAAAGGAATCAATGGATCGTATTGTAGATGACAGAATGCTAGAAGCACCTGTAGAAAATACAGAAGATGTTGTTGTAAGAAGAGGACCAAATATTCAACCATTACCATTAAGAGGGGAATTAGATGATGTAATAAGTGCACCATGTCTTATAAAAGTAGAAGATAATATTACAACTGATGATATTATGCCTGCTGGTGCTAAAATTCTTCCACTTAGATCAAATGTTCCAGCTATATCACAATATGTATTTAACGGAATAGATCCTACATTTGCTAAAAGGGCAAAAGAAAGTGAAAATGGTGGATTTATAGTAGCAGGAGAAAACTATGGACAAGGATCAAGTAGAGAACATGCTGCTCTTGCACCTATGTATTTAGGAATTCAAGTAGTACTTGCAAAATCTTTTGCAAGAATTCATCATGATAACTTAATCAATTATGGTATTTTACCATTAAGATTTACTGATGCAGCTGATTACGACAGAATAAATCAAGATGATAAATTGGTCATTAAAAATGTTAAGGAATTAGTAAATAAAAGTGAATTTGTTATAGCAAATGAAACTCAAGGATTTGAAATTAAAGCTTATGCAACTCTTTCAGATAGACAAAAAGAAGTGTTGTTAGCTGGAGGACAATTGAATTTCATTAAGAAGTTATTGTAACAATTATTGAACTAAAATTCAAAAAAATTAATTATAAAAAAACTCATCAATTATAAAAACTCTTTGGGATGCTATTAAAATTATGTGGTGTGATTCAATAACATCTCAAAGAGTAAAGCATAATAAATTATTCAAATATAATTTTACAATTTATTCAATGCTTATGCAAGAAATTAGAAGAATAAATTTTTAAGGAGAATTAAGGATGAACAAAGTTAAATGCGCTATAATGAGAGGCGGTACAAGTAAAGCCGCAGTATTTCATTATGATGACATGCCAAAAGATAAAACAAAATGGTCTGATTTTCTTTTAGATGTAATGGGAAGCCCAGATGCTAGACAAATCGATGGTTTAGGCGGAGCTAATTCATTAACAAGTAAAGTTGCAATAATAAAAAAATCAGATAACAAAGAGTATGATGTTGAATATACTTTTGCTCAAGTGAGTTTAACGGATAAAGTGGTTGATTTTAAAGGAAATTGTGGGAATATTTCGTCAGTAGTAGGGCCATTCGCAATAGATGAAGGGTTAGTAGAAGTAACAGGCGAAAAAGCAGAGGTAAGAATATTAAATACAAATACAAATAAATTAATAATTTCAGAAGTTGAAATTGAAAATGGCTGTGCAAAAACTGAAGGTGAAACGTATATTCCGGGGGTTCCGAATCCAAGTTCGCCAATATACCTTGGATTTTGCAATCCGGAAGGATCTGTCACAGGGAAGCTTTTACCTACAGGCAATGTAATTGATTCCATAGAAACTTCCATAGGTAAAATAAGTATTTCTATTGTTGATGCAGCTAATCCTTTAGTTTTTATTAATGCTGAAGATGTTGGATTAAAGGGAACTGAATTGCCCGATGACTTTACAGATGAAAAGTTAAAGCTAATAGAAGAAATACGTTCTATTGCGGCTGAACTATGCGGATTTGCAAGTAAAGAAGAAGCAACAAAAAAATCACCAGCGGTACCAAAGTCAACAATTGTATCAGCGTCAGCTGATTATGTAGACTTAAGTGGAAATGAAAGAAAAGAAGAAGATATGGATTTGGTGGTTAGAATGATGTCAATGCAAAAGCCTCATAAGGCACTTGCAATAACAGGCGCAGTATGTATAACAGCAGCTGCAAGTATTGAAGGAACTTTAGTTAATAAGTTAGTACAAGGCGGTAGCAATAAAATTACGATTGGTCATCCTGGTGGTGTTACAGATACAATTGCTCAATCTAATGGTGAAAAGATTGAAAGTGTAAAAATACTTAGAACAGCACGAAGAATAATGGATGGTTATGTATATACAAGGAACGAATATTAAAAATAATTTAGAGTATATGGAGGAATTTTACCATGATAAATTTTAATAGTCTTGTAATGAGTCCATTTGTGTTACTGTTTGCATCAGTATTTTTAGGACTTCTATTTGGAAAAATAAAAATTGGTCAGTTTAAGTTTGGTTTTTCGGGAGCTTTATTTGCGGGAATAGCATTAGGGTGGTCAGTATTAACATATGCAAAAAACATAGTTAGTAGTGGTGCAACTAATAAAACAGCACAGCAATTAGTAACTAATGGTGTTATATCTACAGATCTTTTTAATTTATTCCTCATTCTATTTATTGCGGCAGTAGGACTTTTAGCCGGTAAAGATTTAAAAGGTGTATTGAAAAAATATGGAGCTAAACTTATTATTATAGGTTTTGTAATTACATTTACAGGAGTCGCAATAACTTACGGATTTTTAGCAACTAATAAACAATACAATCCTCACCAAGTATCTGGTATATATGCTGGAGCACTTACAAGTTCACCAGGGCTTGCAGCGTCACTAGATGCAGCTAAAGAACATGGAAACGAAATAGTTGCAACATATAGTTCTATGTCAACAGAAGATAAAGATAAAGTGTTAAAAATGATAGATAAGTCTGGAAAGCTAACTCCAGAAAATACTACTGAACTAACAGATGAGCAAAAGGGTGCAGTTGTTAAAGCAACTCAAGCAGATGTAAGTTCAGGATTTACAGCAGCATTCCCATTTGGAGTAGTTTCAATAATATTATCTGTAGTACTTATTCCAAAATTATTCCGTATAGATGTTGAGAAAGAAAAAGAAGCGTTTTCACAATCAATAAAAAGTGCTGCAGGAAATGACTTGGAATTAGAAAAAGAAGTAGCTGTAGATAGTGAAAAAGCAAAGAAAAAAACTGTTAAAGAAGTTGGATTTGATCTCGTTGCGTTTGCGCTAGTTTGTTTTGTTGGATATTTCTTAGGTGCGATAAACATTCCATTAGGAAAATTAGGACACTTTAGTTTAGGAACTCCAGGAGGAGTATTAATGAGTGCTCTTATATTTAGTAATGTAGGTCAAATCGGTACTATTAGCTTTAGAATGGACGGTAAAATACTAAGTGCAATCAGACAGTTTGGATTAGTATGCTTCCTGGCAACAGTTGGATTAACTTATGGATATGATGTTATTAATATATTTGGTGGATCAGGAGTTTGGTTAGCTATGATGGGATTGGTAGTTGTTTTAGCATCAATTCTAATGGGATTTGTAGTTGGAAGATATGTATTCAAACTTAACTGGGTTATATTGGCAGGTGCTATATGTGGTGGTATGACTTCAACACCAGGGCTTGGAGCTGCGGTTGATGCAATAGGCAGTGATGATGCAGCCACTGGTTATGGTGCAACTTATCCATTTGCATTATTGTGCAAAGTATTCTTTATAACAATACTATATAAACTATTTTTAATGTAGTAAGAGAATGAATTAATCAATTTTAAATTGATTTAGTTTCAAAATAACATAAAACCTGAGATTGATTTTATCTTTTCAGGTTTTATGTTAATTGATTGTGAAATAGAAAATATCATTGTGTAAGATTTTTTTAATAAGTTAAATCTTTAATACAGATTGGAAAAAACATTAGAATCATTGGAATACAATAATAAAGAAAATTATTCTAGTTAACATAAATTTAATGTGTAAATTACAAGGAGGATAAATTGAAATGAATATAAATTTAGATTATTTAAATATTAGATGTTACAACAAGGTGTATAGGAATATTAGCATACCGAGTCTTATAGAATTCGCTACAAAAAGAGGGGAAGGCGTTTTATCAGATAAGGGAGCTTTAGTTGTAAATACAGGTAAATATACAGGAAGATCACCTAAGGATAGATTCATTGTAAAAGATGATATTACAAAAGATACAATAAATTGGGGTGAAATAAACTTACCAATAGATGAAAATGTATTTGATAAAATCTATAACGATGTAACAGAATACTTAAAGGAAAAGGATCTATTTGTATTTGATGGATTTGTAGGTGCTTTAAAAGAATATACTCTTCCTATAAGAGTTGTATGCGAATGTGCTTATCAAGCTATGTTTGCTAATCAAATGTTTGTTAGACCAACTGCAGAAGAACTTTCTAATCATATTCCAGAGTTTAATGTAATTTCAGCTCCAGGTTTTAAGGCTAAAGGAATTGAAGATGGAATAAATTCGGAAGCATTTGTATTAGTTAATTTTTCAAAGAAGATTGTTCTTATAGGAGGAACAGCTTATTCAGGTGAAATAAAAAAATCTATGTTTTCTATCATGAACTTCTTACTTCCACAAAAAGGTGTACTACCTATGCATTGCTCAGCGAATAAAGGAGAAGACGGAAAAACAGTAGTTTTCTTTGGTCTATCAGGGACTGGAAAAACAACTCTATCTACGGATCCTGAAAGAAAGCTTATAGGAGATGATGAACATGGTTGGTGCAGTAACGGAGTATTTAACTTTGAAGGTGGATGTTATGCAAAAGCAATAGGGCTTGACAAAGAAAAGGAAAAAGAAATATATGGTGCTGTTAAATTTGGAGCAATCCTTGAGAATGTAGTTTTAAATGATGAAAGAGTACCTGATTATAAAGATAACAGATATACAGAAAATACAAGAGCAGCATATCCACTTCATCACATAGAAAATATTGAAGAGAGTGGTGCAGGAAATAATCCAAGTAAGATTATATTCTTAACAGCAGATGCAACAGGAGTAATGCCACCTGTAAGTAAATTATCAAAAGAATCAGCAATGTATCATTTTATGTCTGGATATACAAGTAAGGTAGCAGGAACAGAAAGAGGCATAACAGAACCAAAAGCTACATTTTCAGCTTGTTTTGGGGAACCATTTATGCTTTTAAACCCAGTAGCTTATGCTAAATTACTTGGAGAAAAAATTAATGAATGTAACACAGAAGTATACCTTATAAACACCGGATGGATAGGTGGAGCTTACGGTATTGGTAAAAGAATTAATTTATCATATACAAGAGAAATGGTTAATGCAGTTATTAATGATCAATTTAAGAATGTTCAATTCTATGAACATCCTATATTCAAACTATTTATACCATCAGAATGCCCTAATGTTCCTTCAGAGATACTTAATCCTAGAGATTTATGGGAGGACACGAAAGAATACGATAAAAAGGCATTAGAATTAGCAGAAAGTTTTGAAAAGAATTTTGAAAAATTTAAAAATGTCTCAGAAGATATTGCTAGAGCAGGGATGAATTCAGAAGCATTTAAATAATAAACTTTTCAAAACAATTGTTTAAATCTATAACACTTAAGGACCACTGTAAAATAATTTAAAGTACTGGAGGAATAATTTATGGGAAAGTTTATTATAGAAGAAGCTAAGAGATGCTTAAATTGTAAGAAGCCTGCGTGTAAAGAGGGCTGTCCAGTTAACACTCCTATTAATGAAATTATAGAAATGCTTTTAAATGGAAACATTATAGACTGTGGAGAAAAACTTTTCGAAAATAATCCTTTATCAGTAATATGTTCACTAGTCTGTCCGCATGAAAATCAGTGCGAGGGACATTGTGTTCTGGGAAGAAAAGGAAGTCCAGTACAAATAAGTTTAATAGAAAACTATATATCAGACTATTATTTAAATTTTCATACTAATAAAACAATAAAAAAGATTGGTAAGAAGGTTGCAATAATAGGAGCAGGTCCAGCAGGAATTACTATAGCTATTATGCTTGCGGCTAAAGGTTATGACATAACCATTTTTGAAGCACTGGATAATATAGGTGGAGTTTTATGGTATGGAATTCCAGAATTTAGATTACCCAAAACTGTTTTATTAAAATTAAAAGATAAATTATTAAACATGGGAATAAAAATTAGACCAAACACCTTAATTGGCTCAGCTATAACTGTTGATGATATATTTAGAGATGGATATAAGGCTATATTTATTGGAACAGGGGTATGGAAACCTAGAAATTTAGCCATAAAAGGTGAAACTTTTGGACATGTTCATTATGCTATTGATTATTTAAAAAATCCATCAGTCTATAACTTAGGGAAAAGATTATGCATAGTAGGTGCAGGCAACGTAGCAATGGATGTAGCAAGAACAGCTCTTAGAAATGGATGCACAGATGTTAATATAATGTATAGAGAAGGTCCAGAAAATATTGAAGCAGAAGATATTGAAGTCGAATACGCGAAAATTGATGGAGTCAAATTTGAATTTTATAAAGCACCTGTTGAAATAGTTGATGATGGGATTAAGTATATAAGAACGGAAATTAAAGTAGATGAAACTGGATATAAAAAAGTTGAGTATATAGAATCATCAGAAGATATATTTAAGGCAGATTCAATAATTTTGGCGATTGGACAAGGACCGCGTTCAAACATTATTTCAAACACAATAGGAATAGATGTTAATGATGTTGGTTTAGTAGAGGTTGATCAGATTGGTAGAACAAGCAGAAAAGGAGTGTTTGCATCAGGAGATGTAGTAACTGGTGCAAAGACTGTCGTTGAGGCTGTAAGAGTATCTAAAATGGTAGCACAAGCTATTGATGAATATGTTTGCGCCATAGAAGAGTAGAGATAAAATAATATTTGCAATAATTATAATGTAATTGTAGAAGGAGGTGAAGTTGAACTATAACTATGAATAGTTCAACTAGCATAGTATGAGTATTAATGTAAAGGAAGAATCATTGAAATTACATCGAGAAAAAAGAGGGAAAGTTGAAATCATTGGAACAATGCCATTAAGAAATGGTGATGATTTAGCGCTGGCTTATACACCAGGCATATCAGGACCATGTTTAGAAATTGCTAAGGATAAAGAAAATGCATATGAGTATACAATAAAAGGTAGAACTGTTGCTGTAATTACAAATGGAACGGCAGTACTTGGGCTTGGAAATATAGGATCATTAGCAGGACTTCCGGTAGTTGAAGGTAAGTCACTATTACTTAAAAGATTTGGAAATGTTGATGCAATGCCAATTTGCGTAGATTCTACAGATTCAGATGACATAATAAATACAATAAAAAATATTTCAATAGGTTTCGGTGGAATACATCTTGAAGATATAAAATCTCCAGAATGCTTTTATATTGAAGAAAAGCTAAAAGAAATGCTTGATATACCAGTATATCATGATGATCAACACGGAACAGCTATTGCAGTTTTAGCAGGATTATACAATGCATTAAAAATAGTAGATAAGGATATGGCTAAAATAAAAGTTGTAATAAATGGTGCAGGTGCTTCAGGAATTGCAACTGCTAAACTTTTAATTTCAGCTGGAGTAAAAAATATAATATTATGCGATATAAATGGTGTAGTTGTAGAAGGTGATACTACATTAAATGAACCACAACAAAAAATTGCTATGGTTACTAATAGAAGTTTAGAGAAAGGGAAACTAGAAGATGTAATTAGAAATGCTGATGTTTTTATTGGTGTTTCAGATGGTAATACAGTAACTAAAGAAATGATAGAGAGTATGAATAAAGATAGTATAGTTTTTGCTTTGGCAAATCCAATTCCAGAAATAATGCCTGACGAGGCAAAAAAGGCAGGAGCTAGAGTTATAGCAACAGGAAGATCGGATTTTCCAAATCAAATTAACAATGTTTTAGCTTTTCCAGGTATTTTTAAAGGAGCTTTAAGTGTTAGAGCGAAAGATATATGTGATGAAATGAAAATCGCAGCAGCAAAAGGAATTGCAAGCTTGGTAAATGATAGTGAGTTAAACGAAGAGTATATAGTTCCAAGCGTGTTTAATGAAGAAGTTTGCAATGCTGTTGCTGATTCAGTTGTAAAAATAGCTGAAAAATTAAAGAGATTAGGAAAATAGGTACTCGCAAGGTTTAGAAAGAAATGGTAATATAAAATATATTTGTGATAAAAATTATGGTGTAAAATAGTCAGGATCATCTGTTTTTATGGGTGATCCTAACTTTATCAAATTGGCTTGAATATTTATATCCGCATTGAGTATAAATTTTAGGCCTATTATTTTACATTAAATTTGTTATATAGAGAGTTTCTAATTTGTCTAAGCTTATATGAGATATAGAGAATCTTTCGAAATACTTAGTATAAATACCTGATATATGGAAAAAGATGAAGATTTAAAGAAAGATTAATACAATCAATTATTAATTGTATTAATCATCGTTATCAAATTGCTTCATTTTTAGAACTATCTATTGAGCAAATACAGATAATAAGAAAAACTATTAAAACTAATTAGTATTATAGGGGAAAGTATATGACTGAATTAAGTGGTATGTTAATTGATGATGGTTATAAACAAGGATTTGGGCAAGGTGAATTAAAAAAATCAGTAGAGGTTGCTAAGATAGCCATGGATCAAGGTATGAGTGATGAATTAATTAGTGAATTGGTTGGGCTATCTATAAGAGAAATTAAGATAATAAGAATAGTTATTGAAACTGATAAAACAAATTAGATAAAATTATAAAGGGGAAGAATTTGATACCTATCTTAGAATTAATGGCATTTTGGGGAGAAGAGCATAATCCTGAAAATAGCTGAAATTATATAGAACACAATTATATTATTTATTTCGATGAGTTATACGCATAAGTCAAAGTTACAGTTATGTTATCTATATGATAAATATATAGAAATAAAGGCTAATATACTAGCCTATTATATAAAAATTCAGAACAAACTTCAGGTACAATCATTTATTTTGTATGGAAGTATTTTTTAGATTATAGATATAATAGTTACCTTTAGGTGCCTATACCACTTTGAAGTGCTTACTTTACAGATTGTTTATATAACCGTATTATAAAAACATAGATAGATAATATCCAATTAATTACATCGAGGAGGCTTTCTCTATGAAAGAACTTACTATTAAAAATTTAAATGCAATTGAAGCAATTCAAAGAAAACAAAATGATAATGAATTTTACATTAAACCGGTAGTCGCTGGGACTGATGCGAGCCAATGTACAGTATCATTTATTGAAGTACCACCTGGAAACCAAGCATTCGGTTACCATTATCACGAAAAAAATGAAGAGGTATTCTATATAATTAGTGGGGTCGGCTCAGTTAGAACACCTGACGGGATAAAATCAGTTAAGGCGGGCGATATTATAACTTTTCCAGCAGGTAAAGAAGGTGCACATGTAATTAGTAATGCTTCCGATACTGAAAATCTTGTTTATGTTGATTTCGACACACACAACGTACCTGAGAGTCTGTCAAGACTTTCGTGTAAACTTCAAAAAGTAATATGTTTATTTTATAAGGTTGGAGGTAGAATAAAACTTCTAACCTTAATTTTATATTTATTCAATATTATTACATTATGTATGTATAGATTGAGTGAGTTGAGTTCCTGCATTTTTAAAACAAAACTTCGTCTAAACGACCTTCGAAGAAGATTGATAATTGAGCTAAAATTTGCGCCCAGCCCTTAATTCCTTGCGTCCATTTCTTTGTTATATCAATAGTTGCAAGATAAAGTATCTTTAGCAATGACTCATCGTTAGGGAAAATTGATTTACTTTTAGTAACTTTCCTAAGTTGGCGGTTATAACTCTCCATTGCATTTGTTGTATATATTATTTTTCTTATTTCAGGTGGGTATTTGAAAAATGTTGAGAGTTCATCCCAATTATTTCTCCAACTTTTTATTGCTATTAGATATTTGTCTCCCCATTTTTCTTCTAAATTATCTAATTCTGCTAACG